>NZ_VIRJ01000048.1:0-43774 GCF_006874435.1 Microbispora sp. KK1-11
AGCGCCAGGCCACGAGCGCGGGGTTGCCGCCGTTGTGAACGGCGAACCGTTTCCCTGTTTCGACCGCCGCCTCCAGCGCCGCCTCGTACCTGCCCTGAGCGGCCAAGATCCTGGCTTGGATGTGCAGACTTGGATAGAGCAGCCCGGCCCGCAGCAGTGCTGGGGGAAGGTCGAGCTTCTTGATGACCGCTGAGGCTTCGTCGATGCGCCCCTGCTCCAGCAGGACCTCGGCGAGCAGTCCCTGTGCGATCGCGGGCGCGATTCCCATCGACGTGATGCGGTGCAGTTCGATCACTTCGCGGAGGTCGTTTTCGGCCTCGGCCAGCTCGCCCATCCGCAGCCAGCCCATTCCGCGGAAGGTGAGCGGCGCACTCAGGGCCACGAGCGATCCTCGTCTCCGCGCCTCGGCGATCAGGTCGCCATTGGCGTCCACGCCCTCACGCAGGTCGCCGACTGTCAGGGCGAGATAACCGGAGATGCTCGCGGACGCTCCCCTGGTCGCGGCTTCCAGCATCTGCGGATGGGCCAGTGCCTTACGGGCGCGGTCCAGCCCTCGAGCGTCCCCGGCGTAGCACTCGTGCCCGGCGATCATGCACTCCAGGAGCGCCGCGTTGATCGTGCGGGAGGCGGGCAACTGGCGCAGCATCTCCACCCGCTGGGAGATACTGTCGAAACCGACGACGACCAGAGGGACGCCCAGCAGCATCGCCTCGAGACCGCGCCGGAGGTCATCGCATTCCTCGGGTAGGTCTGATATCGCCGTGACGAGCTGCCTCGTCGCTTCGTCACCCCGGCCCACCCACACTTTCGCGACCCCCGCCAGGCCGACGAACTCCCCGACTTCGACGGGGTCATCGATCATCCGGAGGGCGGCGTCGAGATGCTCCAGTACCGCTTCCAGATCGACGAACAGAGCGGCATAGATGGCCTCTTTGAGCGCCTCCAGCCTTTCCTTCCTGCTCATCTCTCCGTTCAGAGCATGTGTCAGGTAGGCGTGGGCGGCTTCGGGCGCCCCTTTCCCCAGTGCCTCCATTCCGGCTCTCCGTAGCATCATTGCGTGCTCACCCGTGGGATTCGGGACGCAGAGGATATGACTCGCCGACTCCTCCGTTCGGTGGCCCTCCCGCATCAGCAGTGTCGCCGCGGCCAGATGGCACCGGACGCGTGCGCTCGGGTCCATCTGCTCATAGACCGCCGAGCGGACCAGCGGGTGCAGGAACTCGGCGGCAGCCTCCTCCCCGGATCCCGAGCGAAGGATCTGCGCGCTCGTCAGCTCGTTCAATGCCCGGTGCGCTTCCACCCGGTCGAGCGCCGCGACCGCGGCGACATGGCCCGCGTCGGCACGGCGGCCGAGGACGGCCACGGCCTCGGCCGCGGGCCTCGCGGCCGGCGACAATCGCCTGAGCTCGACGGAGACGCGCCTGGCCACCGCCTTAGTTCCGATGTCACGCAGCCTGACAGCGTCAACCGGGGTGGCGCTGTCACGCTCCACGATGAGCGCACGCGCCATCTCTGTCACAAGAAGGGGATTGCCCGCGGCGGCGGCGTGACAGGCCGACAGGAGGTTCGGCTCGGGTTGCTCACCGAGCATGTCCGTCAGGACGACGTCGGCGGCCTGCGGGCTCAGCGGCTTCGGTTGCAGGATCCGGCATTCCGGATGCGTGAGGACGAAGTCCAGCAGGTCCATCGCGGCCGACGGATCGGATGGACGCGTCGCGGCGGCGACCACGAGCGGCATGTCGTACAACCGCTGCTGAAGGTAGGCCAGAAAGCGCAACGACGGCTCGTCCCCCCAGTGCAGGTCGTCGACCACCAGCAGGACGGGACCTTCCTGACAGATGTTGGCGGTGAGCCAGAACAGACCGTGAAGGAGATTCATCTCGCTCTGCTGCTCGCCGTCAACCGTCGTCAGGAGATGCCCGGCAGCGGCAGCCGCACCCGACAGCCATCGCTCGCGCCGGGCCGCGTCGGCTCTCCTCAGCACGCCCTCGAACAGTTGCCGGACCAGCCCGAACGCGTATCCGCGCTCAAGATGCGACCCCCTCGCGGCCAGGACCCGCATGTCGGCACCACTCGCCATCGCGCGGGCTTCATCGAGCAGTCTGGTCTTACCGATCCCCGCTGGCCCCACCACCACGAGACAGGTGCCCCTCCCGTCCCGAGCTGGGAGTATCCCGGCGGAGATCGCCGCAGTCTCATCCTCACGTTCCACCAGCAGGTCTCGCAGCACGCCCGCCATTCTTGCCCGTCTCTATCGCTCGTCAAAGACGAACATAACTACAAAACAGTAGCCATATGACAGACAGGAAGTTTCTGGGCAAGCCGACAAGTAACAGGATGCTCACCGACGATATTCCTGGACAATCAGTCCAATATCCCTCCCGTACGCACAATGGTGCGAATCTCAACTACCGGCGTCGCGGCGCAAACGAGTTGTCACGCGTCGACCACGCAGTCCCCTCGTGGACGCGAGGTCTGACCCGCAACCCGACCTCAGCCGTGCAGGCGGCAGCGGACCCCAGTGGAATGATCGACGGTCAGCCCTCCGAGTACGTCCGACACGCCCAACAACCCCGTTACGCTGCCCCCTGGCTGAAACCCCGGCATGCGGGCACTCGTGGTGCTCCGCCGGACGCTGTGCGCGGTGAGCGCGGGCGGCACGCTGCCGGCCCGGGAACTGCGCGGCCAGAACCTGCCCTGGCGGCCCGCCGGCGGGTGCGGGGGCACCACTTCCGCGTTGGTCGCACTTTAGGTGGGGGGCGCTCCGGCCCCGAGGTGATGCCGATCATCTACAGAGGTGGCAGGGTGGCTGGGGTCGGAACACTCGATGACGGCCGTCCAGGATCTCGTCGGCCGGCAGATCAGGCCCGCGCAGGACCCGTGGGCAGGCATGCCGGACTGTATCCGCTCGCGCAGCGGTTCCAGCAGGCCGAAGGCCACGGCTGGCTTGGACCTCGTGGTGGGACTCGCCTCCGGGGGGACCGGGTCGTCGACCTCGGTCAGCTCGGCCGGCCTGCGCGCAGGAGGGGCACGCGTGCGGGCCGCCGTGAGCGCCATGAGATGCTCGCGGACGTCGCCCCGGAGGGCGAGGCACGCCGATGGTCGGAATGGCGCTCGCGATGGCGTCACCAGCCGCGGTTGGCGTAGCGCTGTGTCTCTGAGAGAGTGTCACAGTCGATCCCGACCATGGCCTCGCCGAGGCTGCGGGAGACCTCCGCGATGATTTTCGGGTCGTCGTGGAAGGTGGTGGCCTTCACGATTGCGGCGGCTCGCTGAGCCGGGTCACCGGACTTGAAGATGCCGGAGCCGACGAAGACGCCTTCGGCGCCAAGCTGCATCATCAGCGCCGCGTCGGCCGGGGTCGCCACTCCTCCGGCGGAGAACAGCACGACGGGCAGCTTGCCCAGTTGGGCGACCTCTTTGACCAGTTCGTACGGGGCCTGGAGGTTCTTCGCTGCGGCGAAGAGCTCTGTCTCGTCCAGGGTGGTCAGTCGCTTGATGTCGGCACGGATCTGGCGCATGTGGCGGACGGCCTCGACGACGTTGCCGGTGCCGGCCTCTCCCTTGGAGCGGATCATGGCCGCGCCCTCGGTGATTCGGCGCAGGGCCTCGCCGAGATTGGTGGCACCGCAGACGAAGGGGGTAGCGAAGGCCCACTTGTCGCTGTGGTTGACCTCGTCGGCCGGGGTGAGAACCTCAGACTCGTCGATGTAGTCGACGCCAAGCGCCTGCAGGATCTGGGCCTCGACGAAATGGCCGATGCGGGCCTTGGCCATCACGGGGATGGACACGGCGTTGACGATGCCGTCGATCATGTCGGGGTCGGACATTCGGGCGACGCCGCCGTCCTTACGGATGTCGGCCGGTACTCGCTCCAGGGCCATGACGGCGACCGCACCGGCGTCCTCGGCGATCTTCGCCTGCTCGGGGGTGACGACATCCATGATCACACCGCCCTTCAGCTGCTCGGCCATGCCGCGTTTGACGCGCACGGTGCCGGTCTCGGCAGTCTGGGCGACGGAGGGGACGATAGACACGGTATGACCTCAATCATCGACGGATGGTGTACGGATGTTGAGCAACGGTTGCTCTACAGTCGCGCCAGTGCGGCTGTGATGGCGTCGATTGAGCGGTCGACGTCCATTTCGGTGGTCCGCCAATTGCAGACCGAGATTCTGATGCACCGGCGGCCCTGCCACGTCGAGGGGCTCATCCAGCAGGTGCCGTCCTTTTGAATCTCGTGCACAAGCTGATCGGTGACCGCGTCGCCGTCGACGGCCCGGATCAGCGCCTGGTTCAGCCCGCTGGCCAGTACCTCCAGGCGTGGATGTTCACCGAGCTGGACGGCGAAGCGTTCGGCGCAGGTGAACAGGCGATCGACGAGCTCGGCGAGCCCCTGCTTGCCGAGCGAGAGCAGCGCCGCGTAAGCCGGTATTGCCCGTGCTCGCCGCGATGACTCGGGGGTCCAGTCCAGCGGTTCGCGGATCGGTTCGTCCTGGAGAAAGAACGGCGCGCGGACCTTCATCGAGCCCTCGTGGGCGCTGCGATGGGATACCGCTGCGAAACCGCAGTCGTAGGGGACGTTGAGGATCATGTGGGCGTCTGTGGCCCACGAGTCCGCATACTCGCTCCCGGCAATCAGATGGCGATAGGTGGGGCTGGCATTGGCCCACAATCCGAAGGCGCCATCGACGTGAACCCAGGCATTCACGTCATGCGCGAGTTCGCAGATGCCGGCGATCGGATCGATGGCTCCGGTGTTGACGTTGCCGAGCTGAGCGCACACGATGGTCGGGCGGCCATCGTGCCGGAGTTCCGCCTCGAGCGCGTCCAGGTTCATCGCGCCGCGTGAATCGACGGCGACCGCCTCGATACAGCCGACGCCGAGACCGAGCACTCTGAGTGCGCGGTCGATGGTGACGTGGCGTTCGCCGCCGACGATGACCCTGATCGGCGGCGCCCCGATGAGACCGTCCTCTTCGACGTTCCAGCCGGCGCGCGCCAGGACTTCGTGCCGCGCGGCTGCCAGTGCCGTGACGTGCGCCATCTGGCAGCCGGTGACGAACGCGAATGATGACGCGACCGGCAGTTTGAGCACGTCGAGGAACCACTGCCCCGTGGTCTCTTCGAGAGCGGCCACGGCCGGAGTGGACCGCGCCAGCAGGGCGTTCTGATCCCACGTGGAAGCAAGCCAGTCCGCTGCCAGGGCGGCCGGCAGCGTGCCGCCGACGACGAGGCCGAAATAGCGCGGCGAACCCATCGCCGTGATGCCCGGCTCGGCAGTGGCAACAAGGTGGTCGAGGACCAGCCGTGGATCGGTGGGCCGGTCCGGCAAGTCTCCTCTGAACGCGTCTCGCATGGCGGTGCTGCCGGACTCCGCCTCGACCCGCCGCTCAGGCAGTCCTTCGAGATACTTCGCGGCGTGATGCGCGGCTGCGTTCAGCAATTCGCGTTCACTCACATATTCTCCTGACCGCCCCGATTCACAGGCTTGATCGGCAGAATGGTCTCCCCTATCGAATCCTCAACGCCCTTCGCCCGGATCAGGGTCATCCCCAGCATCAGCCCCCTAGCTTTGGGCTCGACTTCCTGATCGGCTACGGCTCCGAGGAGCATGACCAGACGTTTCCCAGGCCACACTGAAGTGCTCCAGGTTGGGTTGGCTCAAGCCGCCGGTGGGGACTGGTGTCCGTCCCTCCGTACGTTCGTGGATCGCGGCTGTTCAGCAAGGAGGCGGTCGGCGCAAGGGCCGCTCCGGGCCCGCCCGCAAGAGACACAGGCGGCGTGGGCAACTGCCGCACCGCATGGCGAGCGGGTCGTCGCCAACGGCTACGAGGGATTCATCCGCACGGCACGGTGACCGGCGCGGGAGAAACAGGGCTGCGGTGGGTCTCTCATCGCCGTGCCCAGGCTGCCGTCGAGTTCTCCGCGCGCCCACCACGGTGAGGCGGGCCAAGACCGGCGTGGATCGAACATCAGATGTCGACGACGCAGTCCTCCTCCACACGGGAGACACAGGCCAGGGTGTACCCCTGCGCGATCTCGTCCCCGGTGAGGGCATCGCTCGGCGGCGAGGCCAGTCGCCCGGAGACCACCCTGACGCGGCAGTCGCCGCAGGTGCCCGAGCGGCAGCCGTACTCGAGATCGATCTCGGCTGACTCGGCGGCGTCCAGAAGCGGGCGGCCCTGAACGGCGGTGACGCTCCTGCCGGAACGGACGAAGTCCACCCTGCACGTACCGGCCCCGGGCTCGGGCGCCTCGGCGACGGTGCCGAAACTCTCCCTGCGCACCTTCGAAGGGTTCAGGCCGAGACCGGTGAGCAGTTGGGTGACGGCGTCCATGAAGCTCGCCGGCCCGCACAGGTAGGCCACGCGGTCCCGCAGATCCGGAACCTCCGCATCGAGGAGGGCCCGATCCAGGCGCCCACCGCCGGAGGTTCGAGTGGTGACCAGCCGATAGGAGAAGTGCCGACGGTGCCGCTCTGCGAGCAACCGCAGCTCGCGATCGAAGACGGCCTCGTCGGCATGACGCGCGGACTGCAGGAAGACCGCGTCGACGGGGGCCGAGACGTCGCACAGCCAGCGCGACATCGACATCAGCGGCGTCACACCGCTGCCGGCCCCGATGAACAGGACCTTGTCCGGAAGGTCGTCCGGATCGAGACGGAAACCGCCACGGGGGGCCTTCGCCCGCAGCCGATCACCGGTCCGCAGGTTGTCGAGCAGCCAATTGGAGACCAGTCCGCCGGGAACCCGTTTGACGGTGAGGTCCAGCGCGTACGGACGACTGGGCGATGACGAGATCGAGTAGGAACGCGTGACCCGCCGGCCGCCGACGTCCAGCACGAGCGTGCAGTACTGGCCGGGCAGGTAGACGAAGCGGCGCGGAGGGTCGCTCTGCAGGCGTACGGTGCACGTGTCGGCGGTCTCCCACAGCAGCCGGCTCACCACGAGGGGTGTGTCGATCCCTTCCCACACCGGCGCCTCGTGGTGCGCCGCCATGAGGGGTCGGCGGCGCCGTGCCACCGCCGGCTCGAGAGTGACCGGCTGGATCTTCAACTGCACCTGTGAGGAGTAGGCGCAACGCCCCTCGTGGTCGGTGACGTCGTTGATGTAGAGCCCTCGCCCCTCTTGTGCTCGGGAGCGGTGGAAGCTCACGTAGACCGTGTCGCCCTTCACCCGGTCGGACACCGTCACCGGCAGTTCGACGCTCGCGCCGTGCCGGGTGCTGGTGACCTTCGCGAGGCCGCCGTCCTCCAGGCCAATTCTCTCGGCCAGCGACGGTGAAACGTGCAACGGGTGCTCGTCGGGCATGTCGGCGACAGGTGTGGCCTTCCCCGAGTTGAAGGTGCTGGTCGCGAAGCGGATGCGGCGGCGGTCGTCGGACAGCGAGGAGCGCCCGCTGTTGAGAACGATCCCTTCGGGGAGGAACAGATCCGCCTCCGTGGGGACGAAGAAGGTGAACAGACGCGGAGCTCGGTAGATGTCGCGGAAGGGGGAGGCGTCGGGGTCGGCGTAGTCGAGGAGGTAGCGGTTCACCCCGACACCGCCGTACACCACCGAGTGGCTCCGCAGAAGTTCCCCCCACCTGATCGGGGTGCCGTCGGCGTGGTCGAACGCGCAGTACAGCGGGCCGCTGCCGCCGTGCAGGTAGTCCTGGACCCGATTCCACAGTTGAACCCTGCTGACTTCACCGTCGACGCGTCTCAACCCCCTGCCTCCCTTGCCCGGGGGCTGGCAGAAGCGTCGCCGCAGATATCCCGACCGCAGGTGCCCGGCCAGGTCGGCGTGCCGCGCGGCCAGGCCGGCGTCGGCTTCCAGCAGTCCGGTGATCTCCGCCATCAGGTCATAAATGATCGTCGCGTCCGATCGGGTCTCCGCGGGGGCCTTCTTCTGCGGCACCGAGAGCCGTAGCCGCCATTCTCCGTTCTGGTACAGCTTCGTCGTGGCCGGATGCGGCGGGGAGGGGATGATCAGGTCGGCATGCGCGAGGCTCCACGGGTCGGGAATGGGATCGATGACGACCAGCGTGGAGGAGGAATCGGTGAGCTTGTCCGTCCAGCGCCGCCGGTTGGGCATGTTGGCCTCGAACTGCGTGCCCACGCAGAGGAACAGCTCCCGCTCTCCTGGAGTCGGCTCCGAGTAGTCGAGTGCCGCTCTCGGGGTGTCCTCGAGCACGCGTTTGTAGGAGCCGGGCGGCAAACCCATGCGGCGGGCCGCCTCATCGGCCTGCTCGATCGGGATGCGGCCCATGAAGAACTTGCGTGACAGCCCCTGGACCTCGCTCTCGGCGTTGATCTGGCCGGGGAGCCGCAGCACGCCGCCGGCCGGGTCTCCCTCTCCGCGCAGGCCGTACTTGCCGAGCATGGCCAGCAGGTTGCCCCAGAGGCAGTGTGCGACGATGCCGCTGCTCTGCGAAAGGCCCACCGACGGAATGGCGATGGGCACGGTGGCGGGGTCCGCCAGCTTGGCCGCCAACTCGCGGATGGCCCTCAGCAGGGGCAGGCGGTACCGCTCCTCCGCCGCGATGCGCACCACGACGTTCTCCGGCGCGTACGGCTCGGACAGGGCCAGCTCCCGAAAGGCGGCAAAGGTGCCGGCGTCGGAGAAGCGCGTGACGAAACGCTCCTCGACGGCCCGGGCATGCCTGGTCAGGATCTCGTGGGCGACGGCGAGCGCGAGGTGCGGGTCGCTGCGCGGCCGGACCAGGAGCACCCGGTCATCACTCAGTCGTCTGGCCAGATCCTTCGCCGTTTCCGTGACCATCACCTCGACGAGGTAGGCGTCGAGGTCCGTTCGCCTGGCAAGCAAGCGGTACGCGGGCGGGTGGCTGATCATCCCGTTCCACCCGTTGAGCAGGAACACGCGATTGGGTCCGTTGAACGCCTGGTCGATGGTGATGAAAGGCCCCTCCTGACCGGTAAGCACCTCGTTGTGCACGGCGCCGGCGTTGAGGCAGTGCTCGGCGTTGCCCGTCACGTTACGGACGCCGAGCAGCCGGAAGACCTCCTGCATCGCGAAAACGGTGAAGTAGTCGACCTGGCCGCAGGCGTAGACAAGAGTGCGCGCGCCGGGTCCGCGGTGGCCGAGCACGTGGAAGGCCAGCCAGGAGATCGCTTCGCCATACGTGATCGGCCTGCGCCGACCCGTGGTCCGATCGAGAACGCTGGGCGTCGTGTGGATGGGGTGGGCGGACGCCTGTTCCATTCTGGACTGCCCCAGTTTGACGCAGCCGTGGGTCGGCTGCGCTCCGGTGAGGACGAAGGGCCTCACGGTCGTGTCCGCAAGGATGGCTCCGTCCCCCACCCCGCAGTAGGAACAGGAGATCTGGGTGGACAGCCGCTGCCCTCGGCGATGACCGGGGACGAGGTAGGCGGGCATGCACGTCAGGTCCGGCAGGACCCCCGCGTGCTCGATCGTCGTCACGGCCTCGCTGCGAGGCGGCTCGATGTTCGTCACGATGCTCCAGCCAGGGAATGCGGTGAGGGAAGAGCACGGTCCGCCGCGTTTTCGCCGGCGGGTCGCCGCTACGCCCGGACGCTAGGCATCGCCCCTGTTGCCGGAGTGCCGCCGCGATGTCTCGCCGGTGTCGGCGTCGGCGACAGCGTTACGAAAACCCGCCGACAGTACATCCGCCTAGCCTGCGCCTCGTTCGAGTCCCGAGGAGAGAGGCGAGCCGATGGCCAGGCGCGAACGCGGATGGATCCGCGACTGGGAACCGGAGAATCCGCACTTCTGGGAGAGCAGGGGAAAGCAGATCGCCCGGCGCAACTTGCTGTGGTCGATCGCGGCCGAGCATCTCGGCTTCACCGTCTGGACCGTGTGGAGCATCGTCGCGGTCAAGCTCGGCGCCTACCGGTTCTCGACCGACCAGCTTTTCTGGATCGTGGCACTGCCCAACCTCGTGGGGTCGGTGCTGCGCATCCCTTACACCTTCGCGCCCGCTCGATTCGGCGGGCGAAACTGGACCGTGGTCAGCGCCCTGTTGCTGCTCGTCCCGACCGGCTTGCTGAGCGTCGCCGTCAGCGACCCACGCACACCGTTCTGGGCCTTCCTCGTGATCGCGGCCACCGCAGGCCTGGGCGGCGGCAACTTCGCCTCCAGCATGGCGAACATCACCCACTTCTATCCGCAGAGCCGGCAGGGCCTGGCACTGGGGTGGAACGCGGCCGGAGGCAACATCGGAGTCAGCTCGGTCCAGTTCGTCGTCCCCCTGGTCATCTCCGCTCTGGGACTCGGCGCGGCGGGTCTTTTCTGGATCCCGTTCATCCTGGCGTCCGCGGCCGGCGCTTGGCTCTTCATGGACAACCTGACCAGCGCGACCTCTCCGTTCCGTCAGCAGGTGAAGGTGGCCGGCGCCGGGCAGACGTGGATCATGTCCCTTCTCTACATCGGGACCTTCGGGTCCTACATCGGCTATTCCACGGCGTTCCCCGTGCTCACCAAGACCCAGTTCCCCTCGGTCGCCGTGACGAGCTTCGCTTTCGCCGGGCCGCTGCTCGGGTCGCTCGTACGCCCCATCGGGGGCCGGCTGGCCGATCGCTTCGGAGGCGCCCGGATCACGGCGTGGACCTTCTGCGGCATGGGCGCCGCGCTGGCGGGCGTGTGGTCCGGCCTGCACCTTGGGAGTTTCCCCATGTTCCTGGTGGCCTTCCTGGTCCTGTTCGGGATGACCGGGCTCGGCAACGGCTCGACGTACCGGATGATTCCAGCGATCTTCGTGGCCAGGGCCGTGAGAATCGCCGAGAAGAGCGGCAGCCCGGCGGCAGTCGAGGACGCGCCGTTGCGCGGCAGGCGCGAGGGCGCGGCCGCCATCGGCATCATTTCGGCGGTCGGCGCCCTGGGAGGGTTCTTCGTCAATCGCAGCTTCGGCACCTCCGTCCAGGCGACCGGCGGCGCCGGCGCCGCACTCCTGGGATTCGGTGCCTTCTACATCGTTTGCGCCGGTCTGACCTGGTGGTGTTACCTGCGCACGATCGGCTCCCGGGTGCTCCCAAACTTCGCGACCGCCCGGGTGTGATGCCGGACGGTACGGCGCGCGGCGGTGTGGACGAGGTAGTCGCGGACCAGGTTGTACGTCGCGAATCGCGGCTCAAAGTCGTCGTCCACCAGCCTCACCATGGAACACGCGACCAGATCGTCCAGCGCCGCCGCCACCTCGCTCACCGACAGGTTGTGTGGAACGCAGAGCGCCTCGGCTCGATTCAGCGTCGCCGGTTCCCGGTGAGCGGCCAACCGGCTCAGCACCAGACGCTGCTGCTCGTTGAGCAGGCGGTAGGACGCCTGCAGTTCCTCGCTCATGCTGGTATGACGACCCCGCCCATCGCCGGGGACCCGCAGCAGGGGAAAGGGATCCTCCATCCGGATGACGACCTGCCGGGGCGTCAGCGTGGCGAGCCGAGGGGCGATGAGCTTCAGCGCGAGCGGCAGGCCGTCCAGCCGCCTGCACAGCCGTCCCAGATGGGCAGCATCGCGATCGGTGACAGCGACCCGCCCTCCGGCGGCGTTGGCGTGTTCGATCAGGAACGCCGTGGCGGGAGAGTTCCGCACCGTCTCCTCGTCGAGGTCTTCCGGCACGGCGAGAGGAAGGAGCGTCAATGCCGGACAGCCGTCGATGAGGATTCTGCACCGTGCGGTGGCGATCACCCTGGGGCCGGCACCGTCGAGCGCGGCCTGGCGCAGGATCGGCGTGATCGCGTCGACGGCCTCGTCACAGTTGTCGATCAGCACCGTTTCATGTGGGTCGCCGTGGGCCAGCCGCTGCCGCACGAGACCGGCCGCGACTCTCGCCGGCATCCCCGCCAGGTCCAGCACCGCCCCGGGGAGAATGCCGGGGCCGTACAGAGCGGTCAGCACCTCGCGGGCCAGGTGGGACTTGCCGACGCCCATCGGTCCGATCAGCGCCGCCACGGGGCGGGCGTCGATCAGCTCGGTCAGCTGCCGTGTCTCCTCCTGCCTCAGGACGAGAGCACGTCTGGTGGCCGTGGCCGCGCCACGGCGCTGAGTGCGTGGATCCTCGTCGCCCTCCTGCCGAACCGCGGGAATCGTCTGGCGCACAATCGCCTCCGACAGCCGGCGCAGGTGCTCGGACGGCTCCAGGCCGAGGGAGACGGCCAGCTCACGCCGGTAGCGGTCGTAGACGGCAAGGGCGTCCTGGTGACGGCCCCCGTGGTACAGGGCCTTCATGAGGTGAGCGTGGGGCACTTCTCGGAAGGGATGCAGCGCTGTGATGTCGCGGGCTCCGGCCACCGCCTGCTCCCATCGCCCCAGCCGCAGCAGCAGCTCTACGCGCCGTTCCCCCGCCGTGACGCGCAGCTCGTCGAGCCGGACCGCCTCCAGCCGTACCTGCTCGATGTCGGAGAACTCCTCGTATGCGCTGCCACGCCACAGGGCGAGTGCCCTGTCGAGACAAGCCAGTGCCTGTGCCGCGTCGCGGCGGCCTTCGCGTACCGCCTCCCCCAGGAGACGCTCGAACAGGACGGAGTCGAGCATCTCCTCGTGAACGTTCAGGCCGTATCCGCCGGGCCGCCGGATGAGCGTGTCCGGCGGCAGGGCTCGGCGGAGGCGGGCCAGGCGGCTGTTGAGCGCGCCACGAGGATCACCCGGAGGATCGGACGGCCACAGCACCTCGCATAGCAGCCGGCTGGACACGGCGGTGTGCCTGCGCTCCAGGAGAGTGGCGACGAGGGCACGAGTCCCGGGGTGCTGCAAACGGATCGGACGACCGGTTTCGTCGGCGACCTCCAGGAAGCCCAGGACCTTGAAACGAAGTCTCGTCATCGACGACCCCTGTAAGGATCACTCGCGAAGGAGGTGAGGCGGCGTGGCACGGCTGCCCTCCGATCGGCTCTCCGGTGATGGCCTGCCCTTGTTTGCCGGACATCGCCCAAACACTGCCATTTGAGGCGGTTTGCCGGTCGAGCAATCGTTACTCGATATTTTCCGAGACTGTTACGGGTGTTGTCAGGAATGGCGAGATGGGAACAGGAGGTGCCGGCCTGCGGCGACCACAGCCAGACGAGGAATTTCCGGGGTGGCGGCTGGGGGTTTGACCTGACGCGCAGGAACGGCCGCGTCACCAGACTGGTGATGCGTTCGGACCACCCAGCCATGAACAGCCCGCCGGGCTTCTCGGCCAGAAACGCGCCGCACCGACGTGAGCCTTTCGACCGTTCGGGAGCAAGACAATGGAGTTTTCACTGGATCCGGTCACCGTCGACGTCCTGCTTGGTGACGACGATGTCCGGGAGCTGGCCGCCGTCTGCGCCGAGTGGGCCGGCCACCGTGGATTGCGCCTACACCTCAGCGATGACCTGACCGGTTGGGCCGATCACATGAGAGCGGCGGGTGCCCACGACGGTCTCAATCCGACATTCGATCCCGATTGCCATCCCATCGCCGTCGGGGAAGGGATGCACCTCCTGGTGCGCGACGAATCACGCGAAGTCGTCGCCTGCACCGCGGCCCGTCTCTTCAGAACCCGTGACTTCGCTGCTCTCATTCCGTCCCTGGCGCTGTGGTTCGACCCGCTGCCCGACGGCATGCGGGGACCGCTCGAGGCGGCCCTTCCGGCCACCGTCCCCCTGCTATCGGGCAGGGTCGGGCACATGGGAGGACTGTGGGTCGATCCCCGATTCCGGGGGTCAGGCCTCTCGATGATGCTGGCACGGCTGACACGCGGAGTCACGCTCGACCGATTCGATGCCAATTGGGACACCTGGATATCTTTCGGGAAGATCGCCCGAAATCCGGCCCTCAGGGCGGCTTATGGGGCAGCGGACACCACACTGTGCGTCGACGGCTTCTTTCCGCCGCGAAACCGGCACGAGCAGGTGTACCTCAACTACGCCACGCGCGAGCAGGTCCTCGACGCCGTACGGGAGGGTGCTGCGACCCTCCGTGACTCATTGCTCCACAACACCGCCCTGCGCCCTTGAACCCGCGCCGGAAACGATTCTCGAGGTGAGGCCTGTGAACGACCCGCTGTGGCAAGAGCTGGGCATACTCTTCGACACCTCCTCCAGATCGCCCGACTGGAGACCGACCCTCTTTCATCTGTCTCGGGAAGACGACCGACGGTCCCTGCATGAGCTGCTCGCGTCCGGTGCCGTACGACGTGTTCATGACACTCTGGACAGGCAAATGGGGCAGCTCATGGCGGCCCGCGACCCCGGCATGCCCCCCTCCGGGGATGAGGTGGCCCGGCGAGTACGGCAGCACCTGGCGGGGCGGGACCGCATGGAATACGCCGTGTTCGTCTGGTATCCGTGGTCCGGTCTGCTGGTGCGCACGCTTCCCGCCGAGGAATACCGAGAGCTGCGCACGGACCGCAACCGATACAAGATAAGCAGCGAGGAGCAGCGGCGGCTCACCGGCAAGCGTGTCGGCGTGGTCGGACTGTCCGCGGGAAACGCCGCGGCCGTCACGCTGGCTCTCGAGGGCGTGGGCGGCTCGTACAAGATCGCCGACTTCGACACCCTCGATCTGACGAACCTCAACCGGATCCGGGCGGGGCTGCCCGACCTCGGACTCGAGAAGACGGTTCTCGCCGCTCGGCAGATGTTCGAGGTCGACCCCTACCTGCGCATCGAGCGGTACTCGACGGGCATACACTCCGGCAACGTCGACGATTTCCTCCTCGCTGACGGCAAGCTGGATGTCGTCATCGAGGAATGCGACGACCTGTATGTCAAGGTCGCCGTACGGGAGCGGGCACGCGCGCACGGCATCCCCGTGCTCATGAACACCAGCGACCGCGGCCTGCTCGACGTCGAGCGGTTCGACCTTGAGCCCGATCGCCCCGTCTTCCACGGCCTGGTCGGCGACGTACGGGCCGAGGAGTTGAAGGGGCTGGCGGCCAAGGACAAGCTTCCCTTCGTGCTGGCCCTCTTCGGCGAAGGGCTCCTGAGCCCTCGCATGCTCGCGTCGCTCCCCGAGGTCGGCAAAACGATCAGCAGTTGGCCCCAGCTCGCCTCGGCCGTATCGCTCGGCGGAGGCATCGTCGCGGACGCGGCCCGACGCCTGCTGCTCGGGGAGCCGCTCGCCTCCGGGCGATACCGGCTGGATCCGGACATGCTCGTCACCGGGGAATTCCGAACGCACGGCGACCCTGTCCCACAGGGATAGCCCTCGCCCCAGAACGGTGAGGTCCAGCGAAACGGGTCGGCGGGCCAAGGTGGAGACTTTGGCCCGCCGACCCGACCTGCCGCGGAGTGACTCGTGACGCTTCACTTCATGCCATGGCCGGTATGTGGATCAGCTGCCGGAGAAGGTGTAATCGACCAGCTCG
Source organism: Microbispora sp. KK1-11 (assembly GCF_006874435.1). Classification (NCBI taxonomy): domain Bacteria; kingdom Bacillati; phylum Actinomycetota; class Actinomycetes; order Streptosporangiales; family Streptosporangiaceae; genus Microbispora; species Microbispora sp. KK1-11. The sequence continues at coordinate 15,289 of NZ_VIRJ01000048.1, forward strand.
TGCTCGCAAACGGGTCCAGGGCACACGTACAGCTTGCGCTCCTGCAGATCCGAGATCACGAGCACGTTCGTGTCCAGGTTCTCGTGCGTCGGCACGTCCGGCACTGGGTGGCGGCAGATCGACGCCGGGAACCCGAGATGGTCCTCATAGCAGGACTTGACGTAGTCGACGTCGAGCGAGCCGGCCCGCTCGGCGAGAAGCTCCCGCAGGCGCGTCGTCCGTACAGGCGAGTCGGGCAGGAGCTGTACCGAGAGGTCCTCCTTGGTGAACCGGTCGGTCAGATAGCAGTTCGCGTGCGTGAGGATCCCGTCCTCCGGCTCGATCATCTCGTGCTCGAGCGCCGTGGTCTCGAGGTTGCACGTCCGCCCGGTCTCATCGGCGATCATCCAGTTCCAGGCGCTGGCCCGCTCCGTCCGCAGCGCGACCTCGACGGCCTCCTCGAACGTCGTGGCATTGAAGATCATCCGGCCGACCACGAAAGGCGTCAGACCGTACTTCGCGTCCGGATAGCCGAGCAGGTTGTATTCCAGCCCGATGCCCGCCGAGTTCATCCCGTTCCCCCAGGCCAGCACACCGCCGGGGGTCGCGTTGAGGGTCGCCGGCCCACTCTTGGGGATCTTCTCGAGAATGATCCAGTACTTCTTGTAATGCGGCAGGTAGTCACAGGTCTGGCCGACGAAGACCTTCCCACCGGCGGTGACCTCGGGGGTCACGCTGAATGTCGTGCAGCCGCCGGCCGTCCCCGCGAGGTACGTGCTCAAGGTCTCCGCCGGCTCACGCCAGCCCGACGAGTTCATGAGAAGACCGCAGCCCGCGAAGGGAACCTGCATGACATAGGTCTGTTCGAGGGTGAGGCCCGAGCCCGCGCTCATACCTCGCAGCTCATCGGCCACCGTGGGGGCGAACGCCTCGACGGTGGAGATGTATCGCCGCGCCTCGTCCATCAGCTGGTCCTCCGTGAGGCCGGTGCCGAACGGCGGACGCCCCTTGACCATCGCGAACAGCACCTCGTCGTACATCGCCCGGATCGCCTCACGACGGTCCTCCCCGATCTGGCATCCCATCTCGTAGTCGCTGCCGCTGACCGTGACGAAAGGGAACCGGACGGCCCGCTTGCCGACGCCTTGATTCCCAACGGGCTGAGACATCGATGTTCCTTCCTTCGATGGTTTCGCCGGCGTCAGAAGGCCGCCGGACTCTACAGCTCGATCTCCCGGGTACGGGATGTCACGCCGCCCTGATGCGGCCTGGAAGCTAAGCGAACCGGATAGGCAGCGACTCCAGACTGCGCATGTGCATACTCGACTGGTAGCGCAGCGCGTCACGAGGGACGGCGAGCGCCGGCCGCGGTAACCGGCTCACCAGAGCGGTGACGGCGATCTGCGTCTCCAGCCGGGCCAAGGCCGCGCCGATGCAGTTGTGCAGGCCGTGCCCGAGGCCGACATGTCGCACATCCTGACGTCGCAGGTCCAGGCGGTCGGGATCGGGGAAGCGCTCCGGATCCCGATTGGCCGACATCAGCACAGGCCAGACGGCCGCTCCGGCCGGTAATTCGACTCCGGCCAGCTCAAGGTCATGCTTCGCGAAGCGAATTGTGGCAGCTGCGATCGAGCCCTCGTACCTCAGGAATTCCTCCACCGCGTGCGGCACGAGCGAAAGGTCCTGGCGCAGTATCTGGAGCTGGTCGGGATGGTCAAGCAGGGCGAGCATGGCGTTGGCGATCAAATTTCGCGTCGTGTCGTATCCGGCGAAGATGAGCGCATGAACCATCGCCACCAATTCCATCTCGTCGAGGCGGTCGCCCCCGTCACGCGCCTCGATGAGACGCGAGGTGAGATCGTCCGCGGGATTCGCGCGCTTTAACGCTACGAGTTCGCGAGCATGGTTCATCAGCCACTGATACGAATCCTGCATTCGTTCGGGGACGCCCGAGACCGCCCCCTCCACGTTCCTGAGCACATCCTGCCGCCGGTCTGCGCCGATGCCGAGTATTCCGCCTATGGCCTCAGCGGGGATGACGGAGGCGAAGTCCTCCACGACGTCCATCTCTCCTCGCGGGACCGCCTTGTCGAGGAGGCTGTGGACCACCGCGTGCACCATGCCCCGCCAGGTTTCGACGTTCCGGGGCGTGAACGCCTTCATGGCGAGCTTGCGCAGCCTCACATGATCCGGCGGGTCCACGAGCGCCACATTTCCTCCGGGAGGTGCCAGGCCCGCATCCTTGTACTGCCGGCCGGCGTTTTCCGGATCGTTGCTGAAGCCCGGGTCATCCAGCACAGTGAGAACATCGGCGTAGCGCGTCACCAGCCACACGGGAACGTCTGTTCCGGGGAACTCGAACTTGTGGACCGGATCGTTCGCACGCAGCCATCGCCAGGCCGGATAGGGATCACGGAAGTACTCCGGGCTGTGCAGCGCGGGTGACGGTCCTGACATCGGCATCTCTCCCTCTCCATGCTGCGATTCGCAGCCGTCAGCGGAAGACTGCCGCCCGTTCTGATCCGGCACACTAGGGGACTCCCCCAACACGTCCCCCTAGAAATATCAGGGTGAACATCCGCATGAATTCATCAGGGGCGCGGTCAGGCTACGTGCGTGTTCGAGCTCGCCGCGAGTCCGCCCTGGCCCTTCATAGGGATCAGAGCCGGACGCCGTCCGCTTCAGCGCTTCCAATCAAGGTCGATATTTCCCAGTGCAGACTCTCGAACCGTGATGCCTCCAGATCCGCCAACGCCCCCGCAATATTGTCCGTATGTGCTTGGGGTTTTCCCTTACCTCGACCACTGGACTTTGGGGCAATTACAAATTTGGGGTGACCCGCACTGACGTCGCGCCGGAAGCTGTCTCCGAAAGGAGACGGAAATGAATATCGGCGGAATCGGGGTCGTGGGGGCCGGCATCAGCGGCCTGACACTGGCGCTCCGGCTACAGCAGCTCGGCGTCGACGTGACGCTCTACGCGGAGAGCACAGCGGACGAGATGCGGCAGGCGCGGCTGCCGAACACGGTCGTGCGAATGAAGCACACCCGCGCTCGCGAGCGAGCGCTCGGCTGCGAACACTTCGCCTTCGACGGCACTCTCGCGCACACCGCGACGATCTTCATCAAGGGCGAGCCTCCGCTGGAGTTCCGCGGGATGCTGGACGATCCCTTCCACGCGGTCGACTTCCGTCTGCTGCTGCCCGCGTTCCTCGACGACTTCACCACGCGCGGAGGACGCCTGGTCGTGACCGGCTTCTCACCCGGCGCCACGGACATCGACGCGTGGTCGGTGAACCACGAACTGATCGTGGTGGCGGCCGGCCGCCGATCCGTGACCGAACTGTTCCCCCGTGACGAGAGCAGGTCACCGTACGACCGCCCCCAGCGGAGGCTGCTGTCGGGGCTCTACACCGGCATCTCCCACGCGGGCTTCGGCTACAACGTGTCCCCGGGAGTGAGCGAAACCTTCCAGCTCCCGATGTGGACGCGCCATGGGCTGGTCGCCGCCATGCTGATCGAGGCGGTTCCCGGCGGACCGATGGAAGCGATCACTCGGCTGCCGTACGAGGAAGACCCGCAGACGTTCAACCGCACCTTGGAAAAACTCCTCTCGGAACACGCGCCCCAGGTCGCCGAGCGGATCAAGTCCGATTCCTTCGGCCTGATCGGACCTGACGATCTGCTCCAGGGTGCGATCAGCCCTGTGGTGCGAAAGCCTGTGGCGAAGCTCCCCACCGGCAAGGTGGCTCTCGCCATCGGCGACGCGTGGATCACCAACGACCCGATCACGGGCCAGGGGGCGAACCTCGGCTCGCACTGTGCCTGGGTGGCCGCAGAGGCCATCGCGGCGGGCGGTCCCTACGACGAACGATTCGCCCATGCGGTGGCAGACTTGATGTGGCAGGTGGCCGGACCGGTCACCGAGTGGTCCAACGCCTTCCTCCAGCCTCCGGCCGCTCACGTGATACGGCTGTTCGCCGCGGCGGCCTCCGACCAGAGCGTGGCCGACCTCTTCGCCAACCTGTTCAGTGACCCGGTGCCCGCATGGGCGCTGCTCTCCGACCCGGCCAAGGTCGACTCCCTGCTGACATCCCGCACGCGTCCCTGAACGCGCGCCCCTTGATCATGCGTTCGACCACACCCCGGAACAAGAACAGAGGCCCCATGCCCAAGACCATCAGCCCGCACGCTCATACGTACGACGACTTCTCTGGACCGCAACTGGATGCGGGCAAGTGGATGTATCTGGAGTACCGCATGCCCGATGGGTCGTCGTGGCGGTGTGCCGAGCCTGGTGCGGTGACCTCGGTCGCGGACGGCGCTCTCAGCGTCTCCGTCGACCGCTTCCGGCTCGAGCACGACGGCATTCAAATTATGGACAATCCGAAGCATCTGCTCCTGTCCACAAAAAGCTTCTCCCTGCCCAGGTCAGGCCTGATCACCTTCTCGGCGGACATGGCCGTCAGCTGCCGGGGCAACGACCTCCACGACTACCGGGACGGCGTCGCCGCCTTCAACGTGCTGGACATGGAGTCCGGCTGGGTCTTCGACGTGGCCGCGAACAACGACCACATGTGGGCCATCCACGAGATGCTGCCCGTGCCGAGCGCCGCGGCGGCGCCCTTCACTCACGTGGTCGAGGACCCCTTCGTCGGTCTGACCATGCGTCCGGGCCGGCCCCACCGCTGCCAGGTGGTGATCGACACCGGCGCCGGATCCGTCACCTGGCTGGTGGACGACAAGCCGATCCATCACGTGGCCTCCGCGCAGCTGCCCCGCCAGGTCCGGGTGGGGTTGGGGATGTTCACCCTGCGTCCGATCGTCTTCGGGAAGAGCCAGTCGCTGCGGGGCCAAGGGATGTCGGCGTGGTGGAGCAATCTCACCGTCGAAGAGCAGGCGTTCTGAGACGACCCCGTCACTCACATCGGAAGGGATGTCATGACCTCCTTCACGCCGAGCGCGAGGCGGCGCCTCGCGGGCAAACGCGTTTTGATCACCGGGACGGCAGGCGGGCAGGGAGCGGCGGCTCAGGAGCTGTTCGCCCACGAAGGCGCCCGCGTCGTGGGATGTGATGTGATCCCCGGCGGGGCCGAGAGCACAGCGGAGAAGCTCGCGACGCAGGGATGCGACGTCCACGGCACCACAGTCGACCTGGTCGACCCCGAAGCGGCCAGAGCTTGGGTCGAGGAAGCCGCCTGCCGCCTCGGCGGGATCGACGTTCTCTACAACAACGCGGCCGGCTTCGGTTTCTCCCCCTTCTCGGACTTCACCCTCGCCCTGTGGCACCACGTCATCAAGGCCGAGCTCGACATCGTCTTCCACGTCACCCATCCCGCCTGGACCTACCTGCGGGAGGGCGGAGGATCGATTATCAACACGGCGTCCGTCTCCGGCGTCCGGGGTGTCGGCGGCATCGGTCAGGCCGCACACTCCGCCGCCAAGGGAGCCGTGATCGCCCTCACCCGCACCCTGGCCGCGGAGGGAGCCGCCGACGGGATCCGCGTGAACGCGATCTCGCCTGGCTTCGTCACCTCCCCCGCCACCGATGCGGCGATGGACGACTCCGCACGCGGCTACATGCTCGACATGCACCTCATCAGGCGAGCGGGGACGGGACAGGACATCGCCGCCCTGGCCCTCTATCTCGCTTCCGACGAGTCCAGTTGGGTCACCGGGCAGAACATCCGCATCGACGGCGGCTGGACGGCCGGCTTCCGCTGACGGCAGCGGGCGACCTGTCCGACCAATTCCTGGTATTTGCCTAGCCGCGGTGGTGGCCATCGCCAGGACGACCTCATTGCGCGTGCGGTTCCTGTTCCCATCCTGATCAGGCCGTGCCCTGCGACACGGGGTGTGCCCGAAGACCCAGGAGAACGGGCGCGCCCCGTCGCTGGCCAGGCTGGAGGCGCGGATCGCGTACGAGATGCTGACCGAACGCCTGCCCGGCCTCCGGCTCGCGCCTGAATACACGCCGGTCTACCAGCCGAGCTTCTTCTTCCGGGGACTGGAGGCCCTCGATCTGGAGTGGGACGCGACGACATAGCCGAGGCCTGCCCGCGTCATCGGCGGTGGAGCCCTGCCCCACGGATGAAGTCCCACATTCGCGCGGGGACAGCGGGATCTCGACGAGCCATTCGGCGAACTCCGGGACCACCGCGGCCACGGCGTTTCCCGCAACCGCCGATGCCCACGATCGGCCCCGCCCTCGCCCAGGCCCTTCATCTCGCCCCGGATGTACAGAGAGGGAGAGCACAGGTGGGTGATGTCCATGCCGGGGACATCTCCGCCTCCGGCAGGAGGTAACGGGGATAAGACGTGGTCGTCGGCTGCCCCGACTGGTCGTACAGCATCTCCTCGTGCAGCGCGACGCCGATCCGTGCGCCACACCCGCCTTGGACCTGCCGGCGACGATCACCGGGTTGACCAGTGTTCCGGCGTCGTGGACCACCCAGTAGTCCTCGACCCGTACTTCACCGGTGTCCAGGTCCGCCACGACCCGGGCGGCGTGGGTCGCGTAGGAGTAGGCGATGTTCTCCGGGTCGTGGACGTCTTTCTCCTCCAGGTCAGGCCGCTCCCCTTCGGGCAGGTCCCAGCCCCGCCAGGCACGGTGAGGCGACCTCGGCCGGAGTCAGGGACACGTGGCCGGTGACTCCGCGCACCCGAAGAGGCCGTCCACGACCTCGATGTCTCCGGGGTCGGCTCCAGCCGGTGCGCCGCGATCCGGCCCAGGCGCTCTCGCAGCCGCGCGGCCGCGCGTATGAGGGCACCGCCGCCGACGGTGATCGAGCGGCTGGCGATCGACCGCTCGCCGAGTAGGGCGTCGCGGCGCTCCCGCGTGGCCTCGTCCACGAGGCGCTCGCGCACCCACGCCGCCTCCTGCATGCCGAATCCGCGCAGGGCGCCGGTGGGTGTGGTCGAGGTGACCGCGGCCGTGATCGTCGCGCCGGTGAGGCCGAGGGCCACGGCGAGGCTGTCGCGGACGTGCTGCGTCACCTGCGTGGACATCCACACGGTCAGCGTCTCCGCCCTGGCGTCCCACTGCGCGACCACGGGCGGGGTTCGAGCGGGTTGACCGCGACACGCTGGATCCGCAGGCGGCGCTCGACCACGCGCGCCGCGCCGGCGATCAGCCGTTCGATCTCGTCCCGGGGATCGCCGACGTCGTAGACGGCAACCACGTTGGTCCCCCACTCGAGATACAGCAGGGGCGCGTTTCCCTCAGCGAGCACGTCCTCGCACACCTCCTGGCAGGGGACGCCTGACCTTTCCGCGGCCAGCAGGCTCGTCGGGCGCCAGCCCCTCCACTGTCTCGACGTCGTCGACGACCCTGGGCCGGACGAGCCGCATGGTGAGCGGCGGGAGGAGGCTCTGGCCGCCGACTGGCACGCGGGCGTCGTCGCCGTGCTCGCCGAGTGCGTCGAGTGCCTCCGGTAACGTCTGGGGATCCTGATAGGAGAAGACGGGTGGCTTCATGTGGCCCTGCCTTGCGGGAGATCGGGGCGTGCGGACGGGGAGGACGACGTGCGTTCGTTTCGCGGCCGGTTCGCGTGGCCGTTGCTCACCGAGGGGAAGTGGCCACGCGGGCCTCGGGCGTACGGGCCCCCGGGTCGCGTGCATGCACTCCCAGCAGCGCCAGCCCGGCGGTGGCCGCGCCGAGGAAGACCCATCCCGTCGTGTAGCCGGCGGCCGGGACGAGCAGCCCGAACGCCCAGGGCAAGGCGAAGCCGCCGACGGCGGTGATCGTCAGCATGAGGCCGACCGCCGTCCCGATGTTCTCGGGGCGGACAGTGCGATCCTCCCCAGGAATCGTCTCCCAGACCGCGAAGGCGCCGTTGAACGCGAACCCGACGATCAACGCCGGCACCCAGAACCAGGACTCGCCGGTTGCGGGGACCAGCAGCAGGCCGACGGCTTCCAGGAGCACGGCCACCAGAAGCACGAGCCGCGGCCTGCCGAGCCGGTCGGAGACCAGGCCGAAGACGAGGGGGCCGGGAATCCCTGCGAGGCCGACGATCAGCGACGCGAGACCGGCGGTCGAGAAGCGACGGTAGTCGGCGCCGTAGCCTGCGATGAGCTGGGAGGCCGCAAGGAACGACCCGTAGCCTCCGAGGAAGGCGACGCCGTAGATCCACAGTCTGCGGTTGCCGAGAGTCTGGCGCACGGCGTCGCCGGTGATACGCACGCCCGTGAGGCTCCTTCCGCCGGGCGGCGGGCGGAAGACCACACCGACGGCGGCCCCCGTGACCACGCACAGCACGCCACCGGCGACCAGCGCGCGCCTCCAGCCGACGGCGTCGGCGAGGTCGGCCCAGACATACAGGCCGAGGGCGGTGCCGAGGCTGAACATCGCCGACACCACACCGAGGGCGAATCCGTGCGCGCGACCGGCGAACCACACGCTCACAGCGGCGATGCCGATGCCCGCGTAGATCGAGGCCCCGACACCGCAGACGATCCGCAGGACCAGGAGCTGGGTGTAGTCGGCCGCGACGCCCGACAGCGCCCCGGTGATCCCTTCCACCACGAGGCCGATGACGAGTGTCCTGCGGATGCCCAGCCGGGTGGACAGGAAGCCGGCGGGGATGTGGAACACGCCGTACCCCGCCACGAAAGCGGAGATGAGCAGGGCCACCTGGGGGATCTCCACCCGGAACTCCGCGCTGATCGGGCCGAAGGTGGGCGCGAGGTCGAACCAGTTTACGGTCATCATCACGAAACCGAGCGAGACGACCGTCATCACAGCCCAGCGGCGCCCTCTCGACGACGGCGCCGAAGGTTCCGGGGGCGACTCGGCGAGACCGGACATGCACACCCCTTCATGTGCGAAGACGTTCCTTGTTCAGTGGCGTGGCACGCCCCTCGTCGGCGTGCCTTTCACGTCGCTTCCGCCGTATCAATGACTCGCGCGCAGCCGATCGGTTCCGGGAGTCGTCGAGCGTGGTTTCGTGCTTCCGTCAGGACGATTGGGCTTCTGCCGCTGATTCTTCTTAAGGGAGTACGGCCCTGACATCAGGGGGCGCCCCTCAACAGACTCCCCAATCCTCGGACGAGCCGACCCGGAGGATAGGCGTCGACGGCACGCAGCTCGGTGTCCGCTCGCTCGCACGCACCGGTCGCGGCTACGCCGCCATGAGCCGGCCTCCAGCGTCCCCGACGGTGTGCCTCACCTCAGGGGCGTATGTCAGGGATTGGCTCGGGAGTCCGGCGGAATCGCTGGGGTCACGCCCGAATGCGGTCCTGTGCCTGAAGCAGATAGTCAATGTCAATGTGCGAAACAGGTTGGCGAATTGACAAAAACGCCCGCGACAGCGGGCGTCGAGGCACCCAACCAGAGATCGCACGTCTTCACAGGCCGGCCGACGCGGGATTCGGCTGCATAACGCAGCCATGCACAGCCACTGTCACATCCCTCGACGGCACACCCGTCAAGTATCCGAGGAGAAGCCTCATGTCACTGCCGATTCGGCTCCGCCGCACCCTGGGCGCCCTGGCCATGCTCACCGCCACCGTCGCGACCGTCCCCGCCGTCTCCGTCGCACCGGCCAACGCGGCGACAGGGATCTCCGTGCGCCTCTGGGAGATCAAATGCCTGGAGAAGAGCGACGTCGGCCATGGTGACCGCCCGTACTTCGTGGTGTTCATCGGAAGCCCGACCAACCCCGATGACAACCGGACCGTGCTGGTCGACCCCGGCATTATCACAACGGACCGCCCGCTCCCGTACTACCCCAAGACGCTCATCGCCAGTCAGGTGCCCTCCGGCTCGCTCACCGTCACCGTGATGGTCGAGCAGGACGAGGACAGGGACCTGACGGACAAGATCCAGCAGATCGACACCGAAATGCGCGGCCAGTACCAGATCTCCTACTGGCAGGCCGTCGATCAGAAGGTCAAGGGACTGCGGGACAAGCTCAGGTCCTCCGTCAAGCGCTATCTCGGGGACGATGACTTCCTGGGCGACAGCTACGCCACTGTGTATCAGGGCACTGTGACTTCCTCCATGTCGTTCATGGAAGACGGCGGCGACTACAGGGTCTACTACAGCGGCTGACAACCGCCGGCCGACCGGAGTGCTTCGCCGCCACGGTGGTGCAACCGCGGCCCTGATCATCTGATCGTTGTCACCTCGGCGATCAACGGTGCTCGCCGAGGTGACCATTCCTTCGCCACTGAGCAAGGACCCGTCCGTGCGATCAGGATCAGTCCGGACCGGCGGGCATCGGCGCCCTCAACACCGGTCACGATCAGGGAACCGAAGGCGCGTACCCGGGTCGGCGCAGCCCCGGTGGCGGAAGTCGACCTGCTCGGCGTCCAGTGGGCGTCCGACAACGCCGGGGGCGGCAGTTGCGGGTGCCGCAGTGCGGCCATCCGACTCGTGACCGCCAGGATAACCGCCTCAATCCCCAAACACTGGGGGCCGATGTCAGGGATGACCCCGATACCGCAGACCGGCAACGGGAGTTCCATGGGGGCTTGCGACCCTTCAATTCAGATCGGGACAGGTTGGGCAGCTTTGTTTCTTCCTTTCAGCAGGAGGCAGCTTCATGAAACGGCCAACGACCAGGGGCACCCAGCCGAACGTCAGGGCGCAAGATTTCGTGTTCGTGAACTCTGGAAGCCCGGAGGATCTGTTCGAATTCTTCACCTCGCCGCAATTCCTGAACCTGCCGGTCGCCTGGGATTACCAGAGCTACGGCGATTTCTGGAGCGGGGCCGCTTATATCGGCAGAACCAATCTGCAATTCTTCAGATTCGATACCGACCTGGTTCCTCGACTCCCAGAGGGCACAGCCCGGTTCCATGGGATCGGATTCGAGGCCGCCGGCTCCCTTCAGGACACTCTCGATTATTTGAAGGACCAGAACATCGAATGGGAGAGGGGCGACATCAATGTCGGTTCCACCCTACTGTGCACGAATATACATCCGGTCAATCTGGGTCATCCGACCCAGAGCGATACGGGACTGCGGACGCAGATAACGTTCTACGGCCCGGAGTTCTACTCGGCCACCTTCGGGGCGGCGACCACCGGCGAATATCGGGACGCGGCGGACCGCGAGCTCATCGACGTGCGCGGCGGAGGGCCACTGAGAGTTCGAACCGCGAGAACAGTGGTCGTCGAATCCCCCGACGCCCCGGCGACGCAGAGCGGATTCGGACGTTTCCTGGGCATCGAGCCCGACTCTCAAGGAAAATTCGAGTTCGAGGACGGTCCCGCACTCAAAGTCATCCCCGGTGAGACAGAAAAGTGGGCAAAGCTCGTGCTGCAGGTGTCCGACCTGGATGCGGCGAAGGACTACCTCGAGGGCAGCAACATGTTGGGGAACCACAGCTCGCAACATGTGCAGATCGCCCCGAGCGTGATCCAGGGCCTCACTATCGAACTGACAGAGAGCTGAGAAAGGACTGCCGACTCCTGCCCACGGGAGCCGAACCGAATCGCCAAGTTCAATCTGCGGGGGCTGGCGTCTCATGACAGCCGAATGAGATTCGCAGGGAAACGCGGCCAAATAGGTGGTCTGCTATGCCGACGGCGTCCCACAGTTCGGCCGCCCAGGTAGCCCCACGGCGGAGCGACCGGCCATGATCACCGGAATCGTGGTCACTTCGGCGATCAACGGCGCTCGCCGAGGTGACCATCTCCGTCAGGCCGCGCGATCACAAGCAGAAGCCTCCTCGGCGACGGACATGGAACTCCCTCACCATTCCACCCAGTGACACTAATACATTGCGGTCGGGCAAGATATCGCAAATGGGTGAATGCCATAGCCATCGCTACGGGCTCGACTCGGGTCCTCCGCCCCGGGCCCGGCTGTGCCTACAGGTGAGGCGTGGGAGGTGACGGCGGCCGGGTCACGGAGCGGCGGAAGCTGACCTCTAGAAGGATCGGACATCTGGAGGCTGGGGTCGTTCCTGGGGTTCCCCCAATGTATCGGCCTTTTTCTTGCCAGGGCGATGCTTGAGTATCCGAGACAGGAAGAAAAGTGTCTGTTGATCGGTCTCCTCGTGTGTTGTGCACGCTGATCACGGCCGCCGTCTTAGTGGCGTCGGCCTGTGTCCTCACCACAGGTCCCGCTTCGGCCAAGCCATTATGGCAAACGGTCATGGCGGAGACTCCCATTGATACGACGCAGTACAAAAATGTCCAGGCCACCTGCCCTGCGGGGACGAAACTCGTCGGCGGCGGAGCTCACATCGGATACGTCTCCATCCCCCTTTCCCAGGCGGAGGCGTCTGCGCAGGCGAACTCCTACTCCGCCGCGGCGTATGCCGACGGCGCGACACAAGACCCATGGAACCTGAACGTCACGGCGATCTGCGCCGACGTCAGCGTCGTCCTGAACCTCCAGTACGTCAATCGCAGCACGCCCGTGGACGACACGGACGCCAAGTCGGTGACCGTCCAGTGCCCCAGCACTCTGCGCGTGCTCAGCACCGGCTTCAGGATCATCGGCGGTAAGGGCGACATCCGGCCGATAGGCACGTCGCTCAGCGAGCCCGCATCCTCCATCTCGGCGGTGTCACCGAACACCGCGGTGACGGCGAGCGCAGTCGAAAAGCCGGGCTACACGGGCACGTGGGGCATCAACGCCTCGGCCGTCTGCGGGACGCCCAGCTCGAATTACGAGGTGAGAACGGCGATCGACACGGTCGTCGTAGACCCTCCAGCCACACCGTTCCCGTGGAGAGCCGCGGTGGCGAAATGCGCACCGGGAAAGCAGCTTTACGGAATAGCGGGCCGGATCGATGGAGCAGCCCCGAGATACGTGGCGCTTCAAGCTTTCATCGTGGATTACGCTCCGGAAGGTACGGTCTTGCTGCAGGCTATAGCGGAAGTCCCGAATACGCCTCCGTGGTCGGTGACAGCGAGCGCGATCTGCGGTTAACCTCAACCTTTCGTGGCCGTCCGGTGGCCTGGCTGATCGGTTCGGCTGGAGTGTGAGCTCGCGGTCGTGGTCAGCCTGGTCGCCCGGCTGTTGCGCCGGGTGGGCGGGGTTCCACGGGCCCGCGGGGGTGTCCTTCCTGGTCGTCGGGGCGGGTTGGTGCTGGTCAGGTCGGGGCCGGGCGCGCCTGAAGCCGGGCGATAGCGGTGAACCAGTTGGCCGGCCCAGGGCCAGGACGCGGCGATGCGCAGGCGGAGACGCCGTCCACCGCGAACCAGCCGCGCGGCGATGGCGAACAGATGCGGCCGCAGCCGTTTCGGTTCGTAGCGGCGGGCCGGTCCGCCCAGGGCGAGCATCTGCATCCGGGCCAGGAGTTCGCAGGCCAGGGCGACGATCTCCACCCAGATCTGGTTCTGGGCGAAGTCGTGCAGGGGCAGGTTGCGCAGCCGGGTGTCCTTGGCGGTGCGGATGCGGTCTTGGCAGCGGGCGCGGCTGCGGTGGCGTAGTTCCAGGTCGGCGAGCTGACCCGTGTGGTGTTGGTGACGAAGCAGGTGAAGTGGTGCCTGTCGATGTCGGTGAAGCGCAACTGGGCACCGGGGTGGGGGCGCTCTTTGCGCACGATCAGGCGCATCCCCTTGGGCCAGCCGTCTAGCTTCACCAGGCCGGTCAGCTCGGCCACCCAGGCACCGGGGCGTACCTTGCCCTCGGCATCGTAGCGAGTGTCCACGCCTGCTCAGGCAGGGCCAGGATCGCCTGCTGGACCTCCTCGGTGAGGGTCAACCCGATCGAGTACGACAGCCGCCGCCCGGGCCGGGACAGTAAGGACAGGAACTGGTGGGTGCCGCCGCCGGAGTCAGCGCGAATCAGCACCTGCCGGCGGCCGAGCCGTCTGCGGACATCGTGATCTTGCGCCGGGACGCGATAGTCGTCACTCGGAAAGTGCCTTCTGAACTGGTGCGGACAGGACTCTAGACAAGAGCAATCCTCCCAGCTCAAAGGCACTTTTCTCACGTGAACGATCAAGCCCGCTTGAATTTTCCGCGAAAGCCCGGAGCCAGCGCCCGCGATCTCGTGATGATCGGCGTCGGCCGCCTATTCCCCTCGTTAACCAAGCGGTGCAGCGGTGGCCGCGTTCATCGCGAGTCCGGATGCGCTCTCGGCGCCCTGAATTTGATGAGCCGAGCAGGGCTGCGTTGACCGGGTGACCCGCCCGATCCCCACCGCTCGCGCACCCCGGCGGACTCAAGGCGTTGGCCCGGGTCGAGTTCGAGGCATCGGCACCCCCTGGCCGGGCCGAGCCTGGGTGCGGTTCTCCCGCCGTCGACCATCACAGGGGATGAACGCGCGCATGGAGGCGGCCGCGACAGCACGGCTGACCGACGCGCCGGCCGGATCAACGAGACGGCGGAACGGCCCCCATGCAGGGCACCCAGGTGGACTTCTTCCTGTTGTACTCGTCGGATGCTTTCGTCATCGGCTCGCCGCGGCGGGGAACTACTTCGCGGCCAACTGCCACCAGGACGGGCAGGCCTCGCACCGCCAGACCAACGGGCTACCTGTTCTGACGGTCAGCGGGGGCAATGGGCAGCAACCGGACAGGTCGACGGCGGACCAGGACGAGCGAGTAAGAGGGCCAGGTCGCCCGGCCCCCTCTCACACCACCGGACATGCGGGCCCGCATCCGGCGGTTCGTCAAGCCTTTGACCTGTGACAGTGCCGGCTGCGCGGTTGCGAGGCAGGCCGACGTCGTCCCAGTGAACGTTGTGCGGAGCGCGCTGGAAAACGGCAGAACCTCACGACCCACCGGCGAAGGAGAAGCCAGCTGCCTTTGCTGGAGGTCACGGCCTTCCGAGGCAGCACTCCGTCGGACGGTCAGCTTTGGCCGTCGGTAGTCCGAATCAGTACCGCTTCGACCGGGCAGCACTCCGCGATGTCTCGTATCAGACCGAGGTCCCGCTCCTCCGGTCTCGGCCGGAGGACCTTGGCTATCCTGCCGTGTTCGTCCGATCCGAAGATATGCGGAGCCATGGCCTGACAGAGCCCCGAGCCGACACAACGATCCGCCGAGATAGCCACCATCTCTCCCCGTGATATCCCGTTCGGTGCTGATTCGCCGTCGACTGGGTTGCCTTGAAGCACCATATTCGTCCTAGAAGAGGGTGACAGGTAGTTCACTCAGGCCGCGCGTCAGCAGACTGGGCCGGTAAATCAGGCTCTCGTGCGGGACCGCCAGCTTCATCTGCGGGAACCGGGTGAGTATCGCGGAGATCCCGATCCTCGACTGAAGCCGGGCCAGCGAGGCCCCGATGCAGTTATGGATGCCGTGCCCGAAGCCGACATGGCGAGGCCCGTTACGCCCGAGGATCAGCCGGTCCGGTTCGTCCCAAATGGAAGCGTCGCGATTGGCCGACAGGAGGACCGGAACCACCACCGCCCCTGCCGGCAGACGCGTTCCCCCGAACTCGAGCTCCTCGCGGGCGAACCGGAACGACGCCCACTGAATCCCACCCTGATAGCGTATGAACTCCTCAACCGCCCTCGCCGGTCCGATTTCCGGAGCCGTGAGGGCGGGGTACTGGTCGGGGAACTCGAAGAGCGCCGCCAGGGCGTTACCGATCAGATTCTGCGTGGTCTCATATCCAGCCAGGACGAGAATGCCCAGCGTGGCCACCAGTTCGGCCTCGCTCAGCCGACCGTCGTTCTCCTCCTCCGCGGCCACGAGACGTGAGACGAGGTCGTCACCCCGCGATTCACGGCGTGCGTTCACGAGACCACGGGCGTAGTCCATGAGTTTGCGCATCGCCTCTGGGACCTGCTTGGCCGCCTCGGCCTCCACACTAGTGACCGCCTGGGTCTGTCGCAGGACATACTGCCGGTCCTCGGGGGGCACGCCGAGGATGCGACCGATGACCGCGGAAGGCAGGATCGTGGTGTACTGGGTCACCAGTTCGGCGTCCGCGTTCCGCGCCAGCTGGTTCAGCAGGATATCGGTCTCCGCACGCGCCGCCTCTTCCCACCGGGTGACTGCGGAAGCGGTGAAAGCCGACATTGCGAGTCGCCGAATCCGGGTGTGCTGAGGTGGGTCCACCAATGGCAGCGAGAACTCCATCTCCGTGCCTCGGCCCAGGGTCAGCCCCGCGTCCTTGAACTCGCTTGACGCGTAGGAGGAGTCCGTGCTGAACCGGTCGTCGGTCAGCAGCGTCCGCACGTCGGCATAACGGGTCACCATCCACATGGGCACATTGCCGTATGGGAAAACGCAGGCGTGCACGGGGTCGTTGTCCCGCAGCCAGGCGTAGGTCGGGTGCGGGTTCTGCAAGAACTCTGGGGTGAACAGCTCTGTGGGCTTCTCCATCGAGAGCTCCCATCATTGGTGCGGTGTGACGGGAGACACAATCTCTGGCACACCAGCACCTGGACAACAGGGTCGCCCCTAAGTGGTAACCCCAATGATTCGCCTCTCAACGGGTGGCGTATCCAACAAGATGCACGTGAGAAACCGTCGAGGATCCCCGCCCAGGTGGAGGAGCCCGCGGATCCACCTTCGTCTCGCCGTCCGCGGTGGCGTAGGTTTCCGACAGTCGCCTCCGCCTCCGGCCGTGCATCAATTCAATCCGGAAACCGGATGCGGCTCGCGGATATGGAGGAGATGCGAGGAGCACCGCGATTATCGTGCTCGACTCAGGCAATCGACGAAGTCGGTCGACTCGTTGGGAAACGAGCCACCTCTGCCGCACACGCCACACCGGCGGAAATCTCATATTTTGGGGTTGCCCTTCGAATTTTTTGGGGGTGAGACCCACATGGGGAGCGATCTGTCGAGATGGAGACTGGACGAGATCCCGGTCACGCGAGTCCGCTGCGGTTCGTACCTATGCGTCGACGGTGCGTGCGACACGACGGAGGGTTGGGCGGAAGTTGCTCGCACTCACCCCTGCCGGCACTTCGCCCAGGAGGGGGCTCATGTTGGCCTCGATGTCGGACCTATGGGAGCGGGAGAGTGAGCGGGAGACGCTCTCCGAGGTGATCGATGCCGCTCGATCGGGCACGAGCAGGCTCGTCCTGGTTGAGGGGCCCGGTGGAATGGGCAAGACGGCTCTGCTGAGGGCGGCGGGGACGACGGCCGCCTCGGCAGGGCTGCAGGTGCTGCGCGCCAGAGGGTCGGATCTAGAGCGGGCCTTCGGCTTCGGTATCGTCCGCCAGCTGTTCGAGCCCGCTTTGGCTCTCGCCGACGCCACGCAGAGGACCCGCTGGTTGCAGGGGCCGGCTCACGGCGCGACAGCGGTGCTCGGTCCGCCGGGAGAAGAGGCAGCGCCAGTCGGCGACTTCGCCGTCCTGCACAGTCTCTACTGGCTGACCGCGAACATGTGCGGCGACTCCCCCCGAGCAATCATCATCGATGATCTACACCTCGCCGATATGGCGTCATTACGGTTTCTGGCATACCTGCTGCCACGGATCGAGGGTCTGCCGATCGGCATCATGCTGGGCACCCGCAACGGAGATGCGCGAGCCGAGCAGGATCTGCTGGCTTACATCACCACGGATCCGGCCGCGCGGGTGCTGAAATTGCGCCCGTTGAGCCTGGACGCGTCCGCCAGGGTGGTACGGGGCGTGGTCGGACTCGCGGCGGACGACGCCTTCTGCCTGGCGTGCCACGAACTGGCCGGAGGGAACCCCCTCCTGCTCCGGGAACTGGCCGTCGCCGCTGCGGCACAGGCGATTCCGGCCACCGCCGATGGAGCGTCACGGCTTCCCGCCGCAGCCGGAACCGCCATCGGTCGCCGGGTGAGCCTTCAGCTCTCCACGCTGCCCCCGGAGGCGACCGCCCTGGTCCATGCGGCGGCGAT
Organism: Microbispora sp. KK1-11; assembly: GCF_006874435.1. Taxonomy (NCBI): domain Bacteria; kingdom Bacillati; phylum Actinomycetota; class Actinomycetes; order Streptosporangiales; family Streptosporangiaceae; genus Microbispora; species Microbispora sp. KK1-11. The sequence goes on from NZ_VIRJ01000048.1 coordinate 33,004, forward strand.
CCTGGACGACGGGGCCAGGATCGCCGAGACCGCCGTCGTGGCAGGAGTCGACGTGGCGAAGGCGTGGGATGTCCACTCCTCGCTGGTGGCGGCGGGCATCCTGTGTGGAGGAGAGCCGGTCGGCTTCGTCCATCCCATTGTCCAGGCGGCCGTCTACGATCTGATCGATCGGACGGAGCGTGCTCGCCTCCACCGGCTCGCCGCGCGGGTGCTTGCCACAGGCGATGCGACGGCCCAGCGCGTCGCGGCTCACCTCGTACGGACCCCTCCCGCGGGAGACCCCGAGGTCGTAGGCGCTCTCAGAGCCGGGGCGACCGAGGCGCTCACTCGCGCCGCACCCGAGAGCGCACTGGCCTATTTGGAGCGGGCGCTACAGGAATGCTCCACGGACAAGGAGGAGCAAGCGGACCTGCTGAGGGAGGCAGGTGGCATCGCCATGCTCATCGACGGCCGCAAGGCGATCGACTACCTCACACGGGCGTTGGAAACGACCGAGCCGGCGGAAGCCCGGGGAGCGATCGCGGACACGCTCGCGCGTGCGCTCTTCACAGTCGGCCGCAACCGCGACGCCATGACGATCCTCCACGAGGCCGTCTCCCGGCTCGGTCACGAGCACCCCGACCTGCGCCGCCGCCTCCAGGCCAACCTGCTCAACGTCACGCTCTCGAACGCCGGGTTGCACAACGTCGCGGAGGAACTGGTGATGGAGCTTCGGGACGCACCGTCGCAGCCCGGCCTCGGCGGACACATGCTGGACGCGCTCATCGGCTGGTACGAGGGCATCGCCCTGCTCGATCACGAGCGGGCCCTCAGGTGCACCGGACGCGCGTTCGGCGACGGGCTCTTCGTCGAGAAGGCCACTGCCACGGAGGCGTTCGCCGACGCCGTATGGACGCTGATCAGCGCGGACCAGGGCGACGTCCTCGGGATTCTCGACGTGGCCCTCGCCCACTCGCATCGGAGCGGCTCCACGTACGGCGCCTCGGCCGTGCTCGCCTTCCGCGCCCTGGCGTGGCTGCGTCAGGGATCTCTCATCGAGGCCGAGATCGACGCGCGCGAGTCGATGAGGCTCGCGGAAACGGTCCGCCTCGACGTCATCCGGCCCCTGGTGGCCAGTCATCTGGCCGACACGCTCATGGAACGCGGCGAGAACGAGGCGGCGGCGCAGGCCCTGAACTGGGCGGGCGAGGCCGGTCTTCCGAGTGCCGCGGCGCAGACGTGCTGGACCCAGGCCAGTCGTGGCCGCCTGCTCATCCGTGAAGGCAAGTTGGAGGAGGGCGCCGAGGCTCTTGTCGACTGCGGTCGCCGTTACGAGTCCTACGGCTGGCGTAATCCCGCCTACCTCGACTGGCGAGCGGATGCCGCGACCGCACTCCACACCCTGGGTTGTGAGACGGAGGCGCGAGAGCTGGCCACCGATACCGTCGAGCTCGCCCGCCGCTGGCGGGCGCCCCGCGCCCTTGGCCAGGCTCTTCGGGTCGCCGGCAGCCTTGCCCGCGACGAGACGGGACTGACGATGCTCCGCGACGCCGTGAAGATCCTCCAACCCTCACCCGCACAACTCGAGCACGCCAAAGCCCTGCACGCCCTCGGGGCCGCGCTCCGTCGCGCCAACAAGCGGGGCGAAGCACGGGCTTGCCTGGCCAAGGCGCTTGACCTCGCCGACCGCGCCGGCGCCGTCCCCCTCGTCGAACAGACGCGCGCCGAGCTGCGGGCGTCCGGCGGCCGTCCCCGCCGCACCGCCATCACGGGCCCCGGTGCCCTCACCCCCAGTGAACGGCGGGTGGCCGTACTCGCCGCCGCCGGCCACACCAACCGGGTCATCGCCCAGCGACTCTTCGTCACCACCAAAACCGTCGAGGTGCACCTCAGCAGCGTGTACCGCAAGCTCGGCATCACCCGCCGATATCAGCTGTCCAAGCAGGATCAACTGCTGGCCGGCGCCGACACCACGCCTTCCCTCGGATGAACAGGAGACTCCACCGAAGATGCCGCAAATCCCCGCCGAGCCTTTCACAGACGAATATTTCCAGAATCCTCATCCCACCTGGGCGTGGCTCCGGCAGAACTCCCCTGCTCTTCCGGTGACGTTCCCTGGCACAGGCGTGCGGGTATGGCTGATTTCGCGTTACGAGGACATTCAGAAGATCCTGAGCGACAGCCGTATGTTCAGCTCGGACTCCGCATCCGCCACGGACCATTTCCGTACGGCCGGACTCGCGATCGGTCCGGGCACGGCATGGGAGAACGCGCCCGCTTTCTCCGATCCACCAGACCACACGCGGATTCGGCGTCTGTTCTCCCCCGCCTTCGCCGCCAGGCGCGTGGCAGGCCTGGCCGGCACCTTGCAGAAGAACTTCGATCAGATCCTCGACCTCCTGCCATCGAGCGAAGAGTCCGAACTCCTGGGATCTGTCGCCTATCCGTTCTCCATCGCCACGATCGGCGACATCCTCGGGGCCCCGCTGGAGGACCACGAGGAGTTGCAGCGCTTGGCGTCCGAGGCCGTACACCCGGACCGAGCGCGATCGTTGGCGGCCATCACCCTGTTACTCGACCGTGCCCGCGCTTTCGTGGCGGAGCGACGGGCGCATCCACGCGACGACCTGCTCTCGGAGCTCATCCGGTCCGAGGAAGCGGAAGAGGCTCTCACGGAAGCTGAGCTGGTCGGAACGGTCGGCGTGCTGGTCGTGGCGGGATACAACACCACGGCGAACCTCATCGGCAACGGCGTTCTAGCGCTGCTGGACCACGAGGATCAGCTGCGCCTCCTCCGGGACCGGCCTTCACTGATCGGCAGCGCGATCGAAGAGATCCTGCGCTACGAAAGCCCCGCCGCGACGTCCTTGTGGCGCTTCCCTAGAACAGAGGTCACGATCGGAACGACGCGTATACCGGCAGGGGAGCCAATCCTTCTCCTGCTCGGGTCGGCCAACCGGGACCCGTCTGCCTTCGCCGATGCCGACTCGTTTCTCATCACACGGCCCTCCGGTCCTCATGTGACCTTCGGTCACGGAATCCACTTCTGCCTCGGCGCTCCGCTTGCCCGGCTGGCCGGCAAAACGGCTATCTCCTCCTTGATAGCGAAATTTCCTGACATCAGATTGGCCTGCCCTCGGGATGGGTTGCGCTACCGGCCCGCGCTGATCGATCGCGCTCTCGTCGAGCTTCCCGTCAGGCTGGGACCGGCCCGAGTCGCTCCGACGTGCGGCGCGAGGGCTGGACAGTAGACGCGAGATCCCTCCGTTCGGAGGGATCCTCCCAGCACCATGCGCGGCGGTCAGGTCCGCCGCCGGCCCGCCCTCACCGACCTGCTGACGACAAGGTCTCCGCGCTGACAGCCCTTTTCGCCGAGGGATCGTCGCACGGAGACCTTGCCGTTAATCGATCTATGAAAAGCGCCACCTCCGCCGTACGCCGAATTTCTCGGCCACATCAGCTCTGGCAGACCGAAGGCTTCTTCTGGGCGTTCGCCATCAATCTACTCAGCACTGCGGAGTCGAAGGCGAGGGAGAAATGATCCAGCCCAGGGTTGTCGGTGAGTGTGAAATGGTGACAGGGCATCGCGCTCCACGCCTGAATGGCGTTGTTGGTGATGTCCTCCTCATTTCCGTCGCCGTCCCGGGTGAAGACCGGCAGGGCAGCATCGAAGACCTGACCGACCGTCAGATCGTGCAGGGTGACGCCGACGAGAGTGGGGATCCCCGACCCCTTCTCCGCGTAGACGTCGACGTTCGGAAGATTCGTGGAGGCGGGGAGGATGCTCATGGGGTTTCCGTCCCGGAAGCGCACGAAGCCGATGTAGTAGTCCGCGATTTTCGCCGCCTCCGGCGGCATGCCGGGGGCGGTGACGAGTGCATGGTAGTCAGCCGGCGTGTACTGCTTCCCCGTGCCGGCGTCCGCGATGACGACTTCACCGGTGCCGAAGGTCGACGGCGCCGCGGCGCTCATGTACGTCGACGGTGCGGAGATCAACATCCGCGCGCTGCTTTCCGCGATCTCCTGCGTGTCAGGCAGCGTGAACGTGGTGAGGTTGAGGCCGGTGAACAGATACCCGTACATCGCACCCTGGCCGGGGAAGTTGCCGGCGATCGGCGTGAACCCCTGAATGTACTTCTCCTTCCAGCTCTCCGAGGAGTGGGTGAGCAGGTACTGGGCGTACAGCGGACCGTTGGAGTGGCCGACCAGGTGAACGCGACGGTGGCCGTTGGCCGCATACGTCTGCTCGATCAGCTGCCGCGTTCGGACGAGGAAACCGCCCATGTCGGGAGTGAGGCGGGAGTCGTACCCGGCGACGCGGATGCTGACGTCCCTTCTCCAGCCGGCTTGCTCGAGTGAGGCGTACAACTGCTCGTATGCTGGAGCGCTGGCGGTCGTGCCGTAGTCGGACATGGTGACGGTTACGCCGCGCTGATTGGAGAACCGGTCCGGCATGTGGAGGCTGGGGTCGCCGTCATAGCGCAAGGTCATGAGCTTGTCCATGCAGACCCGGCTGAAGGTCGGGCTGGGCGTTGGGTTCGGATACCAGTCCTCGAAGCTCCCGGACGCGGGGCAGGACGGATCGACCTGCTGCTTCTGCACGTTCACCATAAGCCTGGTGAAGTGGAAGGCGGGAAACAGAACGATCGGCGTCCGCGGCGGAATGGATTGAGCAGCGGCGGCTCCGGCGAACATCCTCAATGTCGCAACCGACAACACTAATGCCACAAGAATGCGGCATAAGCAACGAAAAGCGGGCATGACCTTCTCCTTGATTCGTGTTTCTCAGACTCAGTCTGCGGCACGCGTTGGAAGTCATGCCTCGGAGAAATCCCTTAACGCCTACCCCAAGGGTAATTACGAGTATCAGGAGCCCCTGCCGGCGACGAAGACGGTGATGAGGGCGGAGGTAATGGCGTTTGGTTCATCTACCGACTCCTCTCACATTTTCAGCTCGGACGGGAGTGACCGTCAGCCGACGGCACCGGCCACCAGCGCCTTGATCTGATCCCTCCGATTGATGCCCAGCTTGCGGTAGCACTGCTGGAGATAGTTGTCCACGGTCCGCCGGGACAGGTGCAGACGCTCAGCGATCTGCTTGCTGGGCAGTCCCTCTGCCGCGAGCAGCGCGACCTCCCGCTCGCGATCGGTCATCGTACGCGAGGTCGTCTGCGTGAAGGTCAACATGGGGCTGCGCGCCTGCTCGCAGGCGCGCAGGGCCGACCATGCCTGCTCGCGCATACGGATTGCCGGCCGCCCTTCACCCCGGCGTCCGTAGCAGCGGCTGCTCTCCGCCCAGGCCTCCGCGGCGAACAGCGCCGCGCCCATGCCGTTGAAGGCGGCACCGGCCTCAGACAGCGCCTTGGGATCGTGATGGGCGGCCGCCTCGATCATGTCGAGCCTGGCCGTCAGGAAGGGACCTTCGACCGCCGGGCGCAGGTTGCGCACCAGAGGGAGAGCCACAGCTCCGCGTCCGAGCCGGGCCAGCGTGTGCAGTGCCGCCACCGCCACCGTCCGGGTGCCGGAGGCGCAGGACGTCTCGGCCACGGCCAGGAGCTGCCTCTCCGCGTGCGGGATCCGTCCTTCGGCGGCGGCCAGCCAGGCGAGGGCGATCCGCTCCATTCCCGCCAGGTTCCGCACCGGCCCGGATGCGGCCGTATTCAACTCGGCCGCCACGTCGCGGGCCGCCGCGCGGCTTCCCAGATGGATCTCGGCCTCGAGCAGCAAGGCGAGAGGCCATCGCCGCCTGCTCGGCAAGGCCGCTCCGTACAACTCCGCCGAGCGCCGTAGCCACCGTCGTGCGGTCCGCGGCCTGCCCTGGCTGAGGGCGATGTGGCCGCGGCACAGGGCGGCCAGAGCCTCGCCGATGACGAGATCACGGCGGTGGCACTCCCTCCACATGCGTACGGCGAGGGCCTCGGCCTCGCACAACCGTCCGGCAAAGGACAGCGAGACGATTCTCACGACCTCGTCCACGTGCGGAGCCCACTGAACCAACCCGCCGTCGACCGTTCTGGCGTAGAGCGGAACCGCACGTTCCATGAGTTCCAGGCAGCTCGCTGGGCGTGCGTCCCAGGTCAGGGCCGTCCCCTCGGTGAGAGCGGCGAGGGTGAAGGTGCGTGGATCCCGGCTGCGCAGCAGCGGGGCAGTCAGTGCGAAGGCCGCTTCGGGCTCGCCGCTTAAGAGGCGCAGCCGCGCCTCGTGCGCGGTGACCTCGTCCGCACAGTCCGATCCCGCCACTCTGGCCGCCGTCTCGGCGGCGACCTGTGCGGCGCGCTCGCCGGCTTCCAGCCCGCCGAGGAGGTTCTCGCTGCGGACGATGCCGATGGCGGCGAGGTCGTGTGGCAGGTCCGCCCGTGTCATGGCCGTCGCGAGCACCGACTCGGCCTCCTCGGCCCGCCCCTGGCCGACAAGAGCGTGTCCCAGGAGAAGGCGCGCCCGCACTCCGCCGTCCACGGCTTTGGCCGCTCGCGCCAAGCGGACGGCCGAGGATGAGTCATGGACGTTGACGCTGATCGCGGCGGCACGCGCGAGCATGTCGGGGTCCACGACCTCCCCGGCCTGCAGCCACCAGTCGGCGACGCGGGCGAGATCGACCTGGCGTCGCATCCCCGTACGGACGACGGCGTCGGCGAGCATGACCATCAGCCGGCGCCTCTCGAAGGTGGAGACCCCGAGCACGGCCTCTTCGAGCAGCGGGTGGGTGAGACTCACCTCCCTGCGCAGCTCGTGCCTCCGCACCTCGACGAGGCGGCGGTCCTCCAGGTCCCGCAGGGCTTCCTCCCCGGCCAACTCGCACAGCAGTCGATATCCGAGCGGCTCGCCCAGGGCCACCAGGCGCAGTGCCAGGTTCGCCTCCGGAGACAGCGCCTTGACCCGTTCACCGGCGACCATGTCCATCAGGTACGGCGGCACCATGAGCGGCCGTTCCAGCACCCAGCCGCGCTCACCGTCCACACAGAGACTGCCCGTGCCGGCCCCGTAGGCGATCAGCTCGCGGAGAACGAGAGGGTTTCCCGCTGACAGCCGGCGCAGTTCGCGGAGGACCGCTGCGTCCTTTCTCCCCGGCAGCGCCTGAGCGATCAAGTCCTCCATGTCCTCTTCGGGCAGCGGCTCCAGCCTCAGCCGCAGCGCTCGTTCGTCCTTCCACAACGGGATGAGCGCGTCAGGAAGCCGATCACCCGAACGAGCGATGACGAGAGCCACCACCTTGCCGATGAGAGTCAGCTGGTGGGTGAGCACCGCGGATGCGCTGTCCAGATTGTGTGCATCGTCCACCAACAGGATCAGACGACCGCCTGTGTGTCCCGCCAGCAACGCCTCCCGGGCGGACGGCAACACCATGGCGTCGGGAACATCCAGACGCGGCAGCAGAGGAGCGAAAGCGCCCAGCGGCAACGAGGCCGCCGCAGGAGTGGCCGATACCCTCAGGACCGTACCTCCGCCCGGACCCACTCGTGTGATCGCCTCGTCGGCCAGCCGGGTCTTGCCGACCCCGATGTCTCCCACGAGGAAGACGACCGAGTGTTCACGGTGGGAAACAGCGCCGACGAGCGCCTGGACCTTCGCTTCCCGTCCCACGAAACGCCATGCTCCGACGACATCGCGCTCCCGCACGCACACGGTCACCGCTCCGATCCCGCGCCTGAAGACCTCCCACAACCCCGCCTCCGACGTCGGCGGGAGAACCCCGCGATGAGAGTCCTGACACAGGATGGAATGGCCGCCAGCCTGAGGACATCGTGGCCGTCCCGTAGCCGATCCCCAAAGTTTCGCTCGGCACCCCCAAGCCCCGCTGCCCGGCTTGACACATCCAGCCCGAAAACCAAACGATGATGCCATTGTGATCACCGAGGACCTCCGCCTGCCGTCACGAAGGCCCTTTCCGCCCTCGCATGCGCTGGAGGCCGCCTGACGTCCATGACGTCCTCGCTGCCGGAAGAAGCCGCGACCGAGTTCGACGCGCTCGTCGTCGGCGCCGGCTTCGCGGGGCAAGGTGCCGGACCTGCCGGGCCTGGGCACCTTCCGCGGCCGGCGGTACCAGACGGCTCGCACGGAAGAGCGGGCCACCGAGTTCGAGTGCAGGGGGGTGCACGGCGGGATCGGGTTCCTGTCCAGCCGCAACGACCTGCTCTTATTCGAGCAGGCCAAACAGTTCGCGGCCGATTTCGCACGAGACGAGATCCTGGGAAGCGTCGACGACCAGAAGCCCTACTACTCCGGCAAGCACAAGCGCCACAGGGCGAACGTCCAGGTTCTTGCCGATCCTGCAGGCCACCTGGTCTGGGCCTCTGCGGCTCCTCCCGGGGGCGTGAACGACCTGACCGTAGCTCACATCGCAGGTCTGATCGATGCTCTGACCGCCAACGACGTGATGATCTTTGCCGACAAGGGCTACCAAGGTGCGGGAGCAGGGTTCGTACCCCGTTCAAGGGCCATCGGCACCGCCCCGCTGTCACGTGGGCAGAAGGACGCCAACCGAGCACACGCGCGCCCCGATAGCGTTTTGTGATTGCGTGTCGTCTTTGAGATGGGATGGGGGCAGGCAAGGATTACAGGGTGCTGCGAGACCTACTGGTGGAACGTGAGGACGAGACTGCGACGATGTCCGCCGGGATAACGTCTGCTCGGGAGAGGGCCGGTGCCTGTGTCGTAGTGGTGGGCGCCGCGGGAATCGGCAAGACTCGGCTGCTCGACGAAGCCCGTTGGATGGCGGCGGACGCGGATATGCGGGTGTTGTCCGCGCGAGGGGCGCATCTTGAGCGTGGATACGCGTTCGGGCTGGTCCGGCAGCTGTTCGAGGGCGCGCTGAGGAGAGCAGACGCGGCCGAACGTGAGCGATGGCTGTCGGGTGCGGCGGCCGTCGCCGGGCGCCTCTTGGCGGGGGCCGACGGCGAGCAGCAGAGCGAGATGAGCCTCCTCCACAGCCTGTTCTGGCTCACCGCCAACGTCTGCCAGGAAGGTCCCGTCCTGCTGGTGGTCGACGACCTGCACTGGGCGGACGAGCCGTCATTACGCTTCCTGGCCTACCTCCAGCAGCGGTTGTACGACATGCCGCTTTTCATCGCCGCCGCGACCCGGCCGTCCGATCCGTCGGCCGCGATGGACCTGCTGGACTTCGTCCTCACGCATCCGGAATGCCGGATCCTGCAACCGAAGCCGCTGAGCCCGCAAGCCGTCGGCGTCGTCCTGACGGAAATCCTCGGAGAAAGCCCCAAGCCCACCCTCTTGTCAGCCTGCCACGCCGCCGCGGCGGGGAACCCCCTCCTCGTGAAAGAGGTGGCCCGCGCTCTCGCCTCGGAACGCGACGACAGCGCGATCGAGGTCGACGACGTCCGACTCCGCGACATCGGAACCAAGGCGGTGTCCAGGCGCGTTTCGATCGAGCTGCGGCGGCTGTCGCCGACGGCCCGGCGCGTCGCCGAGGCCGTGGCCGTGCTCGGCGGGCATGCCGACCCGCGCCATGTCGCCGCCGTCACGGCGCTCGATTGGGCGCAGGCGGACCGGGCATTGAACGAACTGGGGAGCGCACATATCCTCCGCGGGGCAGGTGGGGAAGAGGCTGTGGCCGAGTTCGTGCACCCGCTGGTCCGCTCGGCCGTGTACGAGCAGATGGACCCGAGCGAACGCATCCGATGCCATCTGGCCGCGGCGACGCTCCTGACGCGGGAAGGTCATCGGGCGGAGGAAACGGCAAGCCATCTTCTATGCGTCCCGAATCTCCCCGGTGAGCACGCGAGGATGCTGCGGCGAGCCGGAACGGAGGCGCTGGCCAATGGTGCGCCGGAGGCCGCCCACGCCTACCTGGTCCATGCCCTCACCGCGGAGATAACCCTGGCGGAACGGCTGGAGACACTCAAGGACGCCATCGGCGTGGGTGCTCTCGTGGATGTGGAAGCGGGACTCGATCATCTCGCCGTCGCTCTCCGGCTGATCGATGACCCGGTCCAGGTTGCGGAGTTCGTCGCCCTGGTGGGGCTCGCGAAACTGCTGGTAGGCCGAGCCGAGGAGATGACCGAGGAGCTGATCGCGATCATCGCAGACCTGCCTGAGGACTGCGATGACCTGCGGCGCGGCCTGGAAGCGATCCTGCTGGACGTCCCTCTGGTCGTCGTCGGTTTCGACAGTATCTCCCAGCGGGTGGAGATGCTGCGCCAGTTGCCCGCCTCCCGCACGATCAACGCGGCGCTCCTGGAGTGCATGATCGCCGGGCACGAGTGCTACGCCGGGGACGCTCGAGGGCTGGACCGCGCCCGTAAGGCACTGGCCCATCCGCAGATGCTGGAAGCCGCGACCAGGGGAGCGTCCGCGAGCGTCCCTGGGTATATCGCTTTGATGCTCGGCGACCTGCGTGAGGGTATGAACGCCTACGGCGAGCTGGTCACCGAGGCACGCAGGCAGGGGTCGATGGTGGCCCTCGGCTTGGCGCTCACCTATCGGGGGATGGGCTGGCTGCGGATGGGCGAGCTGGCCGAGGCGGAAAGCGACCTCCGTGAAGTGATCGAGCTGCATCGGATCACGTCGATGGGGGTCGCGCTCCCGCTCGCGCGGGGCTTGCTCGCCGAGGTCCTGCTCGAGAAGGGCCAGATCGACGAGGCGTCAGAGGTCATCACACAGGTCAGCCTTCCCACATCGCTGTTGCAGGACGGAATGTTCTTCCCCTGCCTGCACATCCAAGCCAGGATCTTGGCCGCTCAGGGCAGGTACGAGGCGGCGCTGGAGGCGGCGGTCGAAACAGGGAAACGGTTCGCCGTTCACAACGGCGGCAACCCCGCGCTCGTGGCCTGGCGCT
>NZ_VIRJ01000049.1:0-37834 GCF_006874435.1 Microbispora sp. KK1-11
GGTTACGGCGGTTATAGCGGCAGGGAAACACCCGGTTACATTCCGAACCCGGAAGTTAAGCCTGCCAGCGCCGATGGTACTGCACCGGGGACGGTGTGGGAGAGTAGGACGCCGCCGGACAATCTTTTGGGAGGGCCACCCTGGTTTGGGGTGGCCCTCCCGCGTTTTCCAGGGGGTTCCCTTTTTTGGGTGCGTGTTTGGTGGTGGGTGGTGCCCCGGCTGGGTTGGCCGGGGCTTTCGCATATCCAAGGGCCGGTCGATTTGCGGAAAGACGGCCCGAGCCGATCTACGGCCCGAGCCGATCTTCAGATGTCGCTGTCTGGAGAACCCAACATCACTTGAGCCGGCACGAGACTGTCTGATCAAAAGGGGGTGCGTATGGCTGGTGGACGTGAGCGGCCGCCGGCCAGAGCATCGACGAGGGCATCAGTCGAGGGACAGCCCTGCGGCCGGAGTCACTCGGGCGGCCCGGCGTGCCGGGAGAACAGCGGCGAGGAGTCCGGCCAGGGCGGCGACGAGGACGACGACACCGAGTGACAGCAAGGGGACCTGCATGGTGGCGTCGCTGAGAGCCGGCTTCACAATCGTCTCGTAGCCGACCCAGGCGAACCCGACGCCGATCACCGTGCCGAGCAGGGTGGCCACCACCGACAGCAGCACCGCCTCGACCGCCAGCATCCGCCGCAGCTGCCTTCGGGTGAGGCCGAGCGCGCGCAGCATCGCGTGTTCGGGGGCGCGTTCGAGCACGGAGAGCCCCAGGGTGTTCGCGATCCCGATCAGGGCGATCACGACGGCGATGCCGAGCAGCCCGAGCGCCGACCATGTGTAGATTCCCAGTTGTTGGTCCAGCGACTCCCAGGTCCGCAACCCGTTCTCGATTGTCGCGCCAACTGGATCCGCCAGCTCGTCCAGGTCGGCGCCGAGTCGAGCCGGGTCGGCGCCGGAGGACGCGCGGATCCAGACGGCATGCGGCTCGGGAGCGTCGGTGAGCGTCGCCAGCGTCTCAGGCGCGATCACGCCCGCCCGGCCCCAGCCGGTGCCGACGGCGACCCGCAACTGAGCTCGCCGGTCGCCGACGCGCACCGTGACCGGGTCACCGGGCCGGAGACTCAGGCCCTTGCCGAAGGCCTCGGAATCGATTCTGATCTTCCCCGGCTCGATCCGTGCGAACGCCCCGCCGTCGCGGGCCACTTGCTCCGCGGTCGGCGCGGTGACAACCGGGATCGGTTCGTCGAGCCCGGCCACGCGGGCCACGGCGCCGTCCACTGGGATGGCCCGCTCCACACCGGCGACACCACGTACCCGGTCGAGGAGCTCAGTGCTAACCGGCCCCTTGGGCGAGGTGAGCGCGACATCGATGGGGTGGTCCCTACCGATCTGCTCATCCAATGACGAGCGCCACGTGGCCATCCCAGTGAGCACGGCGGTCGTCAGGGTGACGCCGACCAGCAGGGAGGCAGTGGTGGTGGCGGTCCGCCGCGGATTGCGCACAGCGTTCTTGGTCGCCAGCCGCCCGGCGGGGCCGAGCAGCGCGCCGATGATCGAGACCAGGCGGGGGACGAGCACCGGCCCGAAGAGGAGTACGCCGGCGAACACCGAGCCTCCGCCCGCCACCATGAGCGCCGTACTGTCCTGGGCCATCGCCACCCCGAGCAGGGCCGGCCCGGTGACCAGGAGCATCGCAGCCAGCGCCAGCCGCGCCAGGCCGGTGGCCGTGCGTACGTCGACCGCGGCATCCGGACGCAGCGCCGCCAGCGGGCTCACCCGGACCACGCGCCGTGTCGGTAACCAGGACGCGACCATGGTGACCACCAGACCGACGGCGAACCCGCCCAGCAGCCAGAGCGTGGGCAGCCCGGCGACGCCCATCGGGATGGTGGGCGCGAGAGCGTTGATCAGGGCGACCAGCCCGTAGCCGAGACCGGCACCGGCCAGTGTCCCGGTCAACGACGCGAGCACCCCGACGACGGCCGCCTCGCGGCGTACCGAACGCACCACCTGCGGCCGGGTCGCGCCGATGCAGCGCAGCAGCGCGAAGTCGCGGAGTCGTTGCGCGAACAGGATGGAGAAGGTGTTCGCGATCACCAGGATCGCGACGAAGAGCGCGATGCCGGCGAACAACAGCAGCATCACCGACAGGCTGTCCACCCTGTTCTGGACATAGAACAGCCGCTCCGAGGCGAACGCCTCCGGCGACTGCGCCTTCGCGCCTTCCGGGAGCTGACCCGCCTCCCCGCGCACCGCCACCGAGCCCAGATGGAGGTGGTCGCGCCACTGCAGCAACTGCGGCCAGAGGACGTACATCGAGGCCTGGGCCGGGGGCGAGGGCGACTCCACGAGACCGACCACTTGTACGTCGGCCGCGGCGGCGCCCTCGCCGATCCGAACCCGCTCGCCGATCGCGATGTCCTGGGACAAGGCGAAGTACACGTCCACGACGGCCTCGCCCGTGCGTGCCGGGAAGCGACCGGAGGTCAGCTCCTGCCAGCGCCATTCCTCCGAGGTGGAGATCGGCCCCACGGTCGTTCCGGAGAGCCGCTTGGCGCCCGCGCGCGCCGGCAGCGTCGCCCGGCCGATCGCGGACGCGTTCTCGCCGTGTCGCTCGGCGAACGCGATCACGGCCTCCGGGTCCATCTGGCCCGATGGCCACCCCACAGGCGAGACCACGTGGTCGGCATTGCGGTACGGCGACCCCAGGTCTTCCATGAGTCCGCTACGTGCCCCGGTTGTGAGCACGCCGACCACGACGACGAAGGCGACCGCGATGGTGACCGCGATCGCCGCCGCGACGTACCGGCGGATGTAGCTGCGCAGCGACGCGAGCAAGACGGTGCGCATCAGGCGATCCGCCCGTCCTGCATAGAGACCACGTAGTCGGCGTACGCCGCCGCGTCCCGCTCGTGGGTGACCATCACGACGGTCTGGCCGAGCTCGCTTACCGACCGGCGCAAGAGATCCAGAACCTCCGCCGACGTGGTGCTGTCCAGGTTTCCGGTTGGCTCGTCGGCGAACAGCAGGTCCGGCTGGGTGATCAGGGCCCGGGCGATCGCGACCCGCTGCTGCTGGCCGCCGGACAGCTCTGCGGGCCGGTGGCCGAGCCTGTCGGCCACGCCGAGGATATCGGCGAGCATGCGCGCGCGTTCCCGCGCCGTGTCGTCGATCCGGCGACCGCCCAGCTCGAGCGGGAGCACGATGTTCTCGCCCGCGGTGAGCATCGGCAGCAGGTTGAACGACTGGAACACGAAGCCGACGTGCTCGCGGCGGAAGATCGTGAGCGTGTCGTCATCGAGTGATCCGAGGTCGGTGCCGGCAACGGTGACGGTGCCGCCGCTGGCCTGGTCGAGTCCGGCCAGGCAGTGCATCAGCGTGGACTTGCCCGATCCGCTCGGGCCCATGATCGCGATGAACCTCCCTCGTGGGAGGTCGAGGTCGATGCCGCGCAGGGCATGCACCTGGGCTTCGCCCCGGCCATAGGTCTTGGTCAGGTCCCGCGCGCTGGCAGCCACGGATTCCTGAGTGGCCTGCCGGCTGGTGGTCGTCATGCCGTCAGCCAAGGCGGCGTCGTGTTGTCAGCACGTATGTGGTTTTCGATATGCCGCCGATATGCTCCGGCTCCTAGCCTCGAGAGCATGCGTGTGTTGATCGTCGAGGACGAACCCCTCCTGGCGGAAGCCATCCGAGATGGCCTGCGCCTGGAAGCGATCGCCGCCGACATCGCCGGTGACGGCGACACCGCGACGGAGCTGCTGAGCGTCAACGCCTACGACATCGCCGTCCTCGACCGCGACATCCCCGGCCCCTCGGGCGACGAGATCGCCAAGCGCATCGTGGCCTCCGGCAGCGGCATGCCCATCCTCATGCTGACCGCCGCCGACCGGCTCGACGACAAGATCTCCGGGTTCGAGCTCGGGGCCGACGACTACCTCACCAAGCCCTTCGAACTCCGCGAGCTCGTGCTGCGTCTGCGAGCACTCGACCGCAGGCGCGCGTACAACAGACCACCCGTACGAGAGATCGCGGGCCTGCGTCTGGATCCGTTCCGCCGCGAGGTCTACCGCGACGGCCGCTATGTCGCGCTCACCCGGAAACAGTTCGCCGTGCTGGAAGTCCTCGTCGCCGCCGAAGGCGGTGTCGTCAGCGCCGAAGAACTGCTGGAGCGAGCGTGGGATGAGAACGCCGATCCCTTCACCAACGCCGTGCGCATCACGGTCTCGGCACTGCGCAAACGGCTCGGCGAACCCGGGATCATCGCCACCGTGGCCGGCGCCGGCTACCGCATCGACACGGCACCCGGCACCGGACGTGAGGGAGGCGACCGTGGATAGGGCGCCTGGTTTGAGCGTTCGCCTCAAACTTGCCCTCAGCTATGCCGGCTTCGTCACGCTCGCAGGTGCCTTGCTGCTCGTGGCCGTGTGGGTGTTCCTCCGGCGCTACGTGGCCGACGGTGTGCTCATCGCCCCCGATCGTTTTGCCGACTACCGGCCCGACCCCCTGCACGCCTTCGCTCCGGCGGCAGCCGCCGTGTTCGCGTTCCTGCTGGTGTTCGGTCTCGCGGGAGGGTGGCTTCTCGCCGGCCGCATGCTCATCCCTCTGACCCGTATCACCGACGCCACACGCAGGGCCGCGAACGGATCACTCTCCCACCGAATCCGGTTGGAAGGCCGCAAGGACGAGCTGCGCGAACTCGCCGACGCCTTCGACACCATGCTCGCCCGGCTCGAAGCACACGTCGCCGAACAGCAGAGATTCGCAGCCAACGCCTCGCACGAACTGCGCACCCCACTGGCGATCACGCAGTCACTTCTGGACGTGGCCCGCAATGATCCGGAACACGACCACGGCGAACTCGTCGCCCGCCTTCACACTGTCAACGCTCGAGCGATCGACCTCACCGAGGCGCTACTCGTGCTCAGCCGCGCTGACCAGAGGTCCTTCACCCGAGAACCTGTCGACTTGTCCCTCCTCGTGGAAGAGGCCGTCGAAACCCTCCTCCCGCTCGCCGAGAAACGCGGTGTCACCATCGAGACCTCCGGTGACGTCACCCCGGCCATCGGGTCGCAAGCGCTCCTGCTGCAGATGACGACGAACCTTGTCCATAACGCGATCGTGCACAACCTGCCCGAACAGGGCACCGTGTGGGTCACGACCGGCGTCCGTCCCGAGGCCGTGGTGCTCAGTGTCGAAAACAGCGGCGAAAGACTGTCTCCGCAGTTGGTCTCGACACTCACCGAACCGTTTCAGCGCGGCACCGGAAGAATACGCAACGATCACGCAGGCGTCGGCCTCGGCCTCGGCCTGGCGATCGTCAAGAGCATCGTCCGCGTCCACGACGGATCCCTCACCATCGTTCCGCGCCCTTCGGGCGGACTCCGTATCGACGTCCGGCTGCCCACCCCACCACCCCCGGCGTGTCCGAGCCCCGGCGTCTCTGCGCACGGGCCGGTTCAGCACGGTCGTTCACGGCGCTTGCGGCGTGACCGCGGCCTGCAGCAGGGGTTCGATGCGGAAGGGGATCTGGGTCGACAGGGCGATCGTCGTGTCGGTCCGCTGGATGGCGGGCGAGGCGAGGATCCGGGCGATGATCTCCTGGAGGTGCGGGGTGCTGCGGGCGGCCACGCGGCACAGCAGGTCGGCCTGGCCGCTGGTGCCGTACACCTCGAGGATCTCGGGGACGTCGGCCAGCCACCGCACGGCCTCGGTCAGCCGGCCCTGCGCGATCTGCAGGGACGCGAAGGCGAGGATGGGATAGCCGATCTGCTCTGTCGTGATGGTCGGGCCGAAGTCGCTGATGACGCCGCGTGCGGTGAGCTTGTCGAGCCGCGCCTGCACGGTGCCGCGAGCCACGCCGAGCAGGCGGGCCAGTTCGGTGAGCCCGATCCTGGGGTTGGCCCGCATGGTGGTCAGCAGGCGGCTGTCGAGCGCGTCGAGCATGCGCCGAGGGTACGCCTCGACTGAGCGAATCGACCAGTGCTACCAACCAGAAACGCGCTGATTTGAGCGTTTCGCACACTCTGACTGGTCACTCTTGCCAGCCAAACGGCTACTTGCTGTCATATGGGAGTATGTTTGAAGAAGCGCAGTATTTCGCTCCGGTGGCGACGAAGGACGACGGGTCCGTCGTCGTCGAGTTGGCCACGAGCCACCCCGGTTTCGCGGACGCCGTCTACCGTCAGCGGCGCAACGCGATCGCGGCGCTGGCGCTCGGTCACACCCCCGGTGATCCCATCCCGACGGCCGAGTACACCGACGAGGAGCACCACGTGTGGGCGCTCGTCACCAAGGAACTGGCGGTCAAGCATGAGAAGTACGCGGTGCGCGAGTTCCTCGACGCGACCAGGCGGCTCGGCCTGCCCGAGGACCGCATCCCGCAACTCCAGGAGGTCGGTGACCTTCTGGAGCCGCTGACCGGGTTCCGCTACCTGCCGGCGGCCGGGCTGGTCCCGCTCCGCGAGTTCTACGGCGTCCTGGCGGACGGCCTGTTCCACTCCACCCAGTACATCCGGCACCATTCCGTGCCCTTCTACACCCCCGAGCCGGACGTCATCCACGAGGTGATCGGGCACGCGAACACCCTGGCTTCGCCCCGCTTCGCCGCGCTGTACCGGGCCGCGGGACGGGCGGCGCGCCGGGTGGAGACCGACGAGGCGCTGGAGTTCGTGTCCAAGGTGTTCTGGTTCACCATGGAGTTCGGCGTCATGCGGGAGGACGGCGAACTCAGGGCGTACGGCGCGGGGATCCTCAGCTCGTACGGCGAGATCGAGGAGTTCCGCGGGATGGACATCCGCCCGCTCGACCTCGCCGCGATGGGGACCACCCTCTACGACATCACCAAGTACCAGGAGGTGCTCTTCGAGGCGGCCTCGTTCGACCACCTCGAAGACACGGTCGGGACGTTCTGGGACACCTGCGACGACGACACGATCGCCCGTCTGCTCGCGGCGTCTTCTGCGTGAGCCGGCGCGTGAGCAGGCTCAGCGCGCGCCGACGATCAACAGGGCGTCGCCGACTCCCCGCTCGACGCCGTCGGACGGACGGTTGACCACCTTCTTGCCGATGACCATGGTGGTCGACCCGCCGCCGTCCAGGTTGATCGCGTCGCGCGCGCCGAGCCAGCGCATGAGCTCGGCCGCCTCGAAGAACGACGCGCCGATCGTGCTGCCCGGCGCGCGGCCGTCGACGACCGCGATGACGAGCTTGCCGTTGCGCGTGACGCCCGCGAGCGTGCGCGGGTGGCGCCGCAGGATCATGTTGGTGTTGGCCATGCCGTCCCGCGACGCGGTGATGGAGGTCCTGCCGTTCCTGACCAGGCCGATCGCGCCCCCGATGATGTTGGTCTCCGGGGTCAGCGGGACGGCCTTGTTCGTCCGCAGGTCGGTGACCCGGGTCGTGACCGTGACGGTCGTGCCCTCGCCCGCGTGCTGCGACAGCCAGTCGGCGGCGGCTCCGACCCCGTGCAGCACGCGGGTGCCGGGCGTCATGGGACCGCCGGACCCGCGGACGGCGGTGACCCTGCCGGAGGCGTCGAGGACCACCTCGGTCCCGTCGTCCTGCGGGGTGTCCCGCCCGAGTTCCTCGGTGTACATGACCAGCTCGTCGGGCTTCGGCACCCGGTTGAGGCCGGTCACCTCGGCGCTGGTCCCGTCGGCGGCACGGGCGACGACCGAGGACGACAACTCGGTGACGCGGGCCGTACGGCCCCGCAGGACCAGGCCCACGCGGCCGGCGACGGCCTCGCTGAGCAGCTTGCCGCCGACGACGGAGATGCCGGTGGGGTCGCCGCGGAAGGCGGGCAGCGTGTGGATGTCGAAGAAGCCGCCGTTCACGGCGGCGAGCGCCTTGGCGGCGGAGGCCATGGCCGAGACCTTCTCCCGCTTGGCGACGCTCGTGCCCAGCGAGGCCTGATAGGAGCCGCGGAAGGTGCGCGGGTCGACGACGATGACCCGCACGCTCCAGGGGCCGGTGGTGACGAAGCCGTCGTCGCCCTGGAAGTCGACCTTCGCGCTCACCCCGGCGTCCTTGAGCTGCTTGACGACCTCGGCGGCCTCGGCCTTCCGGTCGAGCGGCCAGCTGCCCACCCGCACCATGAAGTAGTCGCCGGCGGGGTGGTCCGCGACGGCCGGCCGGGTGAACTTCACGATGACGGGTTCGAGACCGGCCATCTGTACGGCCGTCGCCTGGGCCTGCGCGTTGGCCTCGGACATGAAGTCCTTGCCCTTGACGACGACGCTGACCGTGTACCCGTCCTGCGGTGTGCCGTGGCGAAGGGTGAAGTAGCCGACTCCGGGGGCCAGGCTCTTGGCCGCCGACTCCGGTATCCCGGGCTCGCCGAGAGGGAAGTTCGTCGCCGGCAGTCCGGCGACGGGCTCGGCGGCGGCCGGTGCCGAAGGGATGGTCGTCGTCAGGGCCAGTACGGTGGCCCCGACGACAAGGCGGCGTCTCATGCGATTACTCCCCATTGGTGATCCTTGCGGGACCATCGTGGCGACAATCATGTACGGAGACGACTGAAACGCGCCAAAGAGCATGAAATTCCCCAACGGTGAATCGGTCGTTCGGGGACATAAGCGCATAAATGTCAGGGAGTGCCGGCGTCGATCTCCCGGGCCCGCTGGACGAACTCCTGGGCGGATCGGGCCTCGATGTGGACGAGCAATCCGTCGCGCCGCCGGGACATGCCCCAGTAGTGCGTCGTGGCCTGGCCCCACCAGATGGTCCATTTGGGGAAACGCGCGGACAGGGCCCGTACCACGACCGTCGGGCTGATTTGAGGTTCGCTCATCGTGGGCACGTTTCGAGGTAAGCACGATTCACCCAGTGAGCGCGAGTATACGAAAAGTAGTCAGGTGCGATAGGACTTACACCCGGGACGACATACCTACTTTCCGGGTGTCAGCATCTCCGCAAGAAGCCGCCCATCGAGCCCTGTAACGGTCAAATCGTCTGCTCCGGTCATCGTCTCGGCCGCGACGAGCGCGTTGACGACGGCCTCTTCGGTCGCCTCGATGACCGCGTAGAAGAGCGGATCCAGGTACTCGTCCGCGAGCACCGTGACCTGGAACGTGCGCGGAGGGGCCGCGTCGAGGGCGTTGGCCGGCAGGTTCCGGTTGCCGGTCGAGAAGCACAGGAAGCCGTCGCCGCTGGAGTTCTCCCCGGCGCCTCCCGTGCGCGCCACGCCGAGTCCGGCGCGCTGCGCCACCCTCCTGCACTGGTGCGGCAGCAGGGGAGCGTCGGTGGCGACGATCCCGATGATCGACCCGGCCTCCTCGCCGGGCAGCGCCGAGGCCGGGAGGCTCCTGCCCACGTTGACGCCGTCGACCGTCAGCCGCTCCCGCCGTCCGTGGTTGGCCTGCACGAGCACGCCCACCGTGTATCCGTCCACCAGACGGGAGGCCGTGCCGATGCCGCCCTTGAAGCCGTGGCAGATCATCCCGGTGCCGCCGCCGACCGCGCCCTCCGCGACCGGCCCGCCCGCGGCCTTCTCGTACGCCTCCCGGACGTGGGCGGTCTTCACATGCCTGCCGTCGATGTCGTTGAGCATGCCGTCCCAGGTCTCGCCGACGACGGGCAGCGACCACGCCCGCCCGCCCTTGCCGAGCGAGCCGACCTCGATCTCGACCAGCGCGTCGCGGACCACGCCCACCGAGCCCGTGTTCGTCAGCCCGATCGGCGAGGCGAGCAGGCCGAAGTCCTGGAGGAACGCCATCCCGGTGATCTCGCCGTTGCCGTTGAGCCAGTGGAACCCCGCGTAGAGGGGCTCGTCGAAGGCCGAGCCGTCGTGCGGGACGATCACGGTGACGCCGGTGCGCACCGGGCCCTCGCCGACCACCCGCGGGCCGCTCCCGCTGATCAGCGTGGTGTGCCCGACCCTCACTCCCGGAACATCGGTGATCGCGTTGTGCTCGCCGGGCGTCCCGGTGCCGATGACGATGCCGAAATCCCGTGCTCTCAACGAAAGCCCCTTCTCGATCAGGTGGTCTCGCGGCGGAAGGTCTCCAGGGCCAGCAGCGCGACGTGCAGCGACAGGCACGACTCGACGTCGTCGAGGTCGGTGTCGAGGACCCGCTCCAGCCGCCGCAGGCGGTCGTAGAACGCGGGGCGGGACAGATGGGCCTTCTGCGCGGCCACCGCCTTGTTGCGTCCCGCGTCGAGGTAGATGCGCAGGATCCTGGTCAGGTCGCCGTGCCGCTGGGCGTCGTAGGCCAGCAGGGCCCCCAGCTCGCGCTCGGCGAAGGTCTGCAGCCGGGCGTCGTCGCGCAGCAGGTGCAGCAGGCCGCGCAGCCGCAGGTCGGGCAGGCGGTAGAACGGCCGCCCGTCGGGCTGGCGCACCGCGACCTCCGCCACCTGCTCGGCCTCCAGGAAGCTGCGCCGTACGTCCTTGATCGACTCCACGACCGAGCCGGCCGCCAGCACGAACGGCGTGGCGAAGTTCGCCCGCAGGCGCTCGGCCAGCGCGCCGAGCGCGGTCTCGGCGGCCATGCGGGGCGGCAGCGGCAGCAGCACTCCGACGCGGCTCTGGTCCAGCGCCCCGACCAGGGCGGGCAGCTTGGCCTCGCGGCAGGCGGCGGCGCCGGCCTCGGCGAGCTCGCCCAGCCTGGCCTGCTCGCCCAGCGCGGTGCCGGCGGACGCGGTCAGCCGGATGACGGCGCTGACGAGCCTGCGGCCGGTGAGCGGGACGCCGACGGCGCGGGCGCGGGCGGCGGCCTCGTCGGGGTCGGCGTACGCGTGGGTGAGGATGCCGGTCAGTATGGTCCCGTGTGCCTGCCGCTCCAGGGACTCCTGGTGCCGCTCCAGCAGGCGGCTCAGCGCGAGCGTGGTCGCCGCGCGCTCGGCGAGCACGATGTCACGGGGGCTGGG
Organism: Microbispora sp. KK1-11; assembly: GCF_006874435.1. Classification (NCBI taxonomy): domain Bacteria; kingdom Bacillati; phylum Actinomycetota; class Actinomycetes; order Streptosporangiales; family Streptosporangiaceae; genus Microbispora; species Microbispora sp. KK1-11. Next base: position 10,855 of record NZ_VIRJ01000049.1, read on the forward strand.
CGGCCCGTCGCACAGCAGGATGAGCCGTCCCCAGTCCTGGCCGCGGGCGCCGACCATGGTCACTAGCCATCCCGCGGCGGCGTCGTAGGCGGTCCGCTCGGAGGGCATGACCGCGCGCGACCTGGTCTCCCAGTTGGCCAGCACGCTCCCCGTGTCGCCCCCGGCGGCGTCGCACGCCAGGACCTGGTGGGCCAGGTTCTCCAACAGCACCGGGCGGCCGGAGAAGCGGGTGACCTGGTTGAGCACCTCGGCCGGGGACGCGCCCTCGACCGACAGCTCGGTGAACACCTCGTGCAGCTGCTCGGAGGCCCGCAACTCCTGCAGCTGGATGTCGATGATCCGCGCGTGGACCGACTCGGTGATCTGCACGAAGGGCGTCTCGCGGGCCAGCGTGATCAGGGGCAGCCCGTGCTCCTCGGCGGCCTTGACCACCGCTCTCGGCAGCTCGCGGACGAACCGGCGGCCGAGCTCCACGATCAGGCCCGAGGCGCCGACGGCGGCCAGCTCGCAGATGTAGTCGGCCAGCTTGTCGGGCTCGCTCGGCAGCGCCACCCCGGTCGTGAGGACCAGCTCGCCGCCGCGCAACAGGTGCGCGATGTCGTGGACCTCGCCCACATGGACCCACCGGACGCGGGTGTCCAGCCGGTCGCCGCCCGCCACCACCCGGGGGCTGCCGCGTCGGACGGTGTCCAGCGCGAGCACGTCGGCGACCGTGGGGAGCATGCTCAGAGGCTACCTGATCATTATGTAAGGATGACCCCCCAGTAGCTGACAGTATGCGGGGCGTTAAACGGATATTCAGTGCAGGCGCGTGCCGAGGCCGTCGAGGAGGGCCATCAGCCCGAAGTCGAAGGCGAGCCGCCGGGCCACCAGGGGGTCGTAGTCCTTCGCGTAGGACCGGTAGCGCTCCAGCAGGTTGGGCCGATCGGCCGACAGCTTCATCACGACAGGGTCCACGGCGGCCTGCAGGTCCGCCATGCTCTTGCCCGATGCCTCCAGCGAGCTGAGAAAGGCGACCTCGGGGATCGTGGCTCCCAGCGTGTACGACACGACGGCCGTCATGGCGTAGTCCACGTCGATGCCCTCGAACCCCGCGCGGACGAAGGCGCCCATCAGCCGGTCGGCCGCCGTGAGCGCGTTCGGCCCGAGCCCGGGGACCACGCCGATGAGGCGCGCGCTCCACGGATGGTCGAAGACCGCCTGGCGCATGGCGTAGGCGAAGACGCTCGCCGCCTCCCGCCAGTCGGCCGCCTCGGGCAGCACGACGCCCGAGTAGACCTCGTCCATCACGAGCTCGATCAGCTCGTCCTTGTTGGCGACGTGCCAGTAGAGGCTGGTCGCCCCCGCGCCGAGCCGTGCGCCGAGCTTGCGCATGCTGAGGGCGTCGAGACCCTCGGCGTCGAGTAGCTCCACGGCCGCCCGGACGATCTGGTCACGGCTGAGGCCCTGCTCGCGCCCTCCCTTGCGCTCGCGGGTCCAGACCGAGGAGAACGGCTTCGCTGACACGGCCTCACAATATTCGCTCGCACAGTGTTCGATGGAGTCGTACAGTGTCCGATACTACTCGCACACCGTTCGAGGTGACCTTTATGTCCCATCCCCGACGCTGGTGGATCCTCGGCGTCCTCTGTCTGAGCCTGCTGACCCTGGTCGTGGACAACACCGTCCTCAACCTGGCGATCCCGTCGCTCATGCGCGACCTCGGCGCCACGCCGTCCGACGTCCAGTGGGTCATCGACGCGTACGTCCTGGTCTTTGCGGGGCTGCTGCTCACCGCGGGCAGTCTGTCCGACCGGTACGGCAGGCGGCGGATGCTCGTGATCGGCCTGGCGTTCTTCGGCGGGGCCTCGCTGGCGGCCACGCTCGCCACCGAGCCCTGGCAGCTCATCGCGGCCCGCGCGCTGATGGGCGTCGGCGGCTGCTGCGTGATGCCGTCGACCCTGTCGATCCTGATCACCGTGTTCGACGAGAGCGAGCGGCGCAAGGCCATCGCCGCGTGGAGCTCGGTCGCCATGGTCGGCGTCATCGCCGGTCCGACGGTCGGCGGGTTCCTGCTCCAGCACTACTACTGGGGCTCGGCCTTCCTGATCAACGTGCCGATCGCGGTGCTCGCGATCATCGCGGCCTTCGCGCTCATGCCGGAGACGTACGGCGAGACGCGGCGGGCCGACCCGCTCGGGGTGATCCTGTCCACGGCCGGGATGGGCGGGCTGGTCTGGGCCGTCATCTCGGCGCCGGGCGGGGACTTCAACCCCCTCGTGGTGGCGGTCTCGGCGGCGGCCCTGCTGGCGTTCGTGCTGTGGGAGCGCCGCACCCCCCACTCGATGCTGCCGCTCGGCCTGTTCCGGGACCGCTCGTTCAGCGGGGCGTGCTTCTCGATCGTGCTGCTGTCGTTCGGCGCGGGCGCGCTGATGCTGGCCATCACGCAGTATCTGCAGTTCGTCCTGGGCTACGACCCGCTGAAGGCCGGTTTCGCCCTGCTGCCCTACGTGGTGGCGGCGATGGTGTTCAACGGCCTGGGCGCGTCGCTGGGCAAGAAGGTGAGCAACCGGGTGCTCATCGTCTCCGGCCTGGCCGTCATGGCCGCCGGGTTCGTCCTGCTGTCCACGCTCACCGGCGGGTACGGCACGCTGATCGCCGGCCTGATGGTCATGGGGGTGGGCGGCGGCCTGGCCGGTCCCGCGGCGTACGCGACGCTGATGGGCGCGGTGCCGCCCGAGCGCGCAGGCGTCGGCTCCGCGCTGAACGACACCGTGCAGCAGGTCGGCATGGCGCTGAGCGTGGCCGTCCTCGGCAGCGTGCTCGCCGGGGCGTACACCGCGGCCATGCCGGAGTCGGCGCCGCCGGCGGCGCGCGAGTCGATCGGCGTCGCGGTGAGCCTGGGCGACCCCGCCGTGGCCGCAGCCGGGCGCGAGGCGTTCGTGTCGGCGATGTCGGTGGGCTCGTGGGTGGGTGCGGGCTGCTCGCTCGCGGCGGCCCTGGTCGCGCTGCTGGTCCTGCGCCGGAAGGCCGCCGGGACGGCTCCCGCGCAGGAGCCCGCGGCGCCCAGCACTGTGTAAGCCAGATTCGAGGTATCCCAGACAGGCTGACGGGTGAGGCGGTCACCCGCCAGCCGGGATACTCGGAGCATGTCGGACCTTCTCGCACGCCATCGCGCGGTCATGCCGAACTGGATGGCCCTCTACTACAACGAGCCCATCGAAATCGTCGGCGGCAAGGGGAACCGCGTCGTCGACGCGAACGGGAAGAGCTACCTGGACTTCTTCGCCGGGATCCTGACCAACATGATCGGGTACGACGTGCCCGAGGTGCGGGAGGCCGTCGAGCGCCAGCTCGCCACCGGCGTCGTCCACACCTCGACGCTGTACCTCATCCGCAGCCAGGTCGAGCTGGCGGAGAAGATCGCCCGCCTGTCGGGCATCCCGGACGCCAAGGTCTTCTTCACCAACTCCGGCACGGAGGCCAACGAGACGGCCCTGCTGCTGGCCACCTACGCCCGCGGATCCGACCAGGTGCTCGCCATGCGGCAGAGCTACCACGGCCGGTCGTTCGGCGCGGTCAGCGTGACCTCCAACCGGTCGTGGAAGAACAACTCGCTGTCCCCGCTCAACGTGCACTTCCTGCACGGCGCCGACCGCCACCTCGCGCAGTTCCGCGGGATGTCGGACGCCGACTACATCGCGGCCTGCGTGGACGACCTGCGCCACGTGCTCGCCACGGCCGTCACCAAGGACGTCGCCGCGCTGATCGCCGAGCCGATCCAGGGCGTGGGCGGCTTCACCATGGCCCCCGACGGGCTGTTCGCCGCGTACAAGGAGGTCCTCGACGAGGAGGGCATCCTGTTCATCTCCGACGAGGTGCAGACCGGCTGGGGCCGTACGGGCTCGGCGTTCTTCGGGATCCAGAACCACGGCGTGACCCCGGACATGATGACCTTCGCCAAGGGGCTGGGCAACGGCTTCGCGGTCGGCGGGATCGTGGCGCGCGGCGACCTCATGGACGGCCCGCACGCCGTCGGGCTGTCCACCTTCGGCGGCAATCCGATCTCGATGGCGGCGGCCAACGCGACGCTCGACTACGTGCTCGACCACGACCTGCAGGCCAACGCGGCGCGCACCGGCGAGATCATCGTCTCCGGGCTGCGTGAGGCCGCCGAGCGGCTGGCCGTCGTGGGCGACGTGCGGGGCAAGGGCCTGATGTTCGCGATCGAACTGGTCGACCCCGCCACCGGTGCGCCCGCCCCGGCGCTGGCCGCCCGCTTCATGGAGGAGACCAAGAGGCTCGGCCTGCTCGCCGGCAAGGGCGGGCTGTACGGCAGCACCCTGCGCATGGCTCCGCCGCTCACGCTCACCGAGGACGAGGCCCGCGAGGGCCTGGGCATCCTCGTCACCGCTCTGGAGGCCGTCAACGATGAAGCACGTTAATCACTGGATCGGCGGCGCCCGGACGGGCGAGGGCGGCCGTACGGCCGACCTGTTCGACCCGGCGACCGGCGAGGTGAGCGGTCGGGTGTCGCTGGCGTCGGTCGACGAGGTCGACGCGGCGGTGGAGGCGGCCGCGCTCGCCTTCCCCGCCTGGCGCGACGCGTCGCTCGCCAAGCGCACCCAGATCCTGTTCCGGTTCCGCGAGCTGCTCGACGCGCACCGCGACGACCTGGCCGCGCTGATCACGGCCGAGCACGGCAAGGTGCACTCCGACGCGCTGGGCGAGGTGGCCCGCGGCCTGGAGGTCGTGGAGTTCGCCTGCGGCATCCCCCACCTGCTCAAGGGCGGCTACTCGGAGAACGTCTCGACCCGGGTCGACTCCTACTCGATCCGCCAGCCGCTCGGCGTGGTGGCGGGCATCACCCCGTTCAACTTCCCGGCGATGGTCCCGATGTGGATGTTCCCGGTGGCGATCGCGTGCGGGAACACGTTCGTGCTCAAGCCCTCCGAGCGCGATCCCTCCGCGTCCCTGCTGATCGCGGAGCTGTGGCAGCGGGCCGGCCTGCCGGACGGCGTGTTCAACGTGGTCCAGGGCGACAAGGCGGCGGTGGACCGGCTGCTGGAGCACCCGGCCGTACGGGCCGTGTCGTTCGTCGGCTCCACGCCCATCGCGCGGTACGTGTACGAGACAGGCACGGCCCACGGCAAGCGGGTGCAGGCGCTCGGCGGGGCCAAGAACCACATGCTCGTGCTGCCCGACGCCGACCTCGACCTCGTCGCCGACTCGGCCGTCTCGGCGGGCTTCGGCTCGGCGGGGGAGCGGTGCATGGCGATCTCCGTGGTGCTCGCGGTCGACCCGATCGGCGACGAGCTGGTCGAGAAGATCGTGTCGCGGGTGCGCGACCTCCAGATCGGGCAGGGCAACGACCCCGAGTCGCAGATGGGCCCGCTCGTCACCGCCGTCCACCGCGACAAGGTGGCGTCCTACCTCGACCTCGGCGTCGAGGAGGGGGCCAAGCTCGTGGTCGACGGCCGCGAGACCCCGGTGCGCGGGGACCGGGGGAACGGCTTCTGGCTCGGCCCGACCGTCCTCGACCACGTGCCGCCGAACTCCCGCGTCCACCGCGAGGAGATCTTCGGCCCGGTGCTGTCGATCGTGCGCGTCCGCTCGTACGAGGAGGGCCTGGAGCTGATCAACACCGGTGAGTACGGCAACGGCACGGCGATCTTCACCAACGACGGCGGCGCGGCCCGGCGCTTCCAGAACGAGGTCGAGGTCGGCATGATCGGTGTCAACGTGCCGATCCCGGTGCCGATGGCCTACTACAGCTTCGGCGGCTGGAAGGCCTCGCTGTTCGGCGACACCCATGTGCACGGCACCGAGGGGGTCCACTTCTACACCAGGGGCAAGGTCGTCACCTCGCGGTGGCTCGATCCCTCCCACGGCGGCGTGAACCTGGGCTTCCCGACCAACGCCTGACGCCGTAGGCGACGCCCCGGGCCGGTGGGGCCCAGTAGGCTCGGGGCGTCCGTCTTTCTCATGGGGGTCGTGCGTGCGCCGTACACACCTGGTCGCGACGGTCGCGGCCGTGGGCCTGCTCGCCGCGGCCTGCGCCGGCCGGCCCGCACCCGCGACGCAGGTGGCGACGCCGGGCACCTCGGCGGCCGCGGCGGCGACGGCCTCCGGCGGCGCCGGTCCCAGCCCGTCGTCCGGCGGCCCCACGCCCACCCCGGTCGCGTCCGTCGGGCCGGGCGAGGGAACGGTCAGCGTGGTCGCGATCGAGGGGTACGCCGAGTGGGGCGGCGTCGATCCCAAGGTCAAGTGGGTCGGCACGTTCGAGAGGGAGACGGGCTGCAAGGTCAGCCTGCGCTACTACGACCCGCGCCAGGAGGAGAAGCCGGGCGACTTCCCGCAGTCGTCGTTCGACGTGATCTCCGCGACGCCCGAGGTGGGCGGCCGGCTGATGGACGAGGGCAAGGCCGCCCCGCTCAACACCGCCCTGCTGGACGGCTACGACAAGATCCCCAAGCGGCTGCGCACGCTGCCGTCGGTCACCCGGGGCGAGCGGGTGTACGGCGTGCCGTACGTGTGGGCGACCAACGAGATCCTCTACGACACCGGCAAGGTCGGTCCCGACGGCCCCGAGTCGCTCTTCACGGACAAGGGCCCCGTGATGTTCCGCGACCGTCCGCTGTCGCTGGCCGACGCCGCGCTGGTGCTCAAGGCCCAAGGCACGGAGATCGGCGCGGAGATCAAGGACCCGTTCGACCTCACCGACGCCCAGCTCGACGCCGCCGCCAAGCTGTTCACGTCCGGCGAGGACGGCCGCCGCCTCTTCTGGCGCGATCCCGTCGAGGTCGTCCAGGGCTTCGCGACCGGGTCCGTACGGCTCGCGCAGGCCACGCCCTACCACCTGGACGTGCTCAGGCGGGGGCACAAGCCGGTCAGGGCGCTGACGGACCGGCCGGTGACCGGATGGGCCGACGCGTGGATGATGTCGGCCCAGGCCCCGCATCCCTCGTGCGCGTACAAGTGGCTCGACTTCACGATGTCGGCGGACGTGCAACGCAAGGTGTCCGCCTGGATGGGCCTCGCCCCGGCCAACCCCGAGGGGTGCACCGGCGCGGCCCGCCGGATCTGCGCGGACTACCGCGTCGGCACCTCCCGGGCCTTCCGCGGCGTCTACTTCGCGGTGCGTCCCGAGGCGTACGACAAGTGGGTGGAGCGCTGGTCGCGGATCGTGTCCTGATCCGTGTCTCCTGATCCGTGTCTCCTCATTCGGGCCGGATCGAATCCCCGCTCAGCTCTGTCCGCCGGCGCCGTGCGGTGCACGCGTGGGGAAGAGGGTGCAGGCGAGCGGCCAGAACACCAGCCAGACCACCATGGCGAACGTCAGGCGACCGGCCCACGCCAGGAGCGCCGCCCCGCGTTCGAGGTCGCCGATGACCACGACACCGGCCAGCAGCAGGCCGCAGGCGACGGCCCAGCCGATCATGCCCTTGCCCCAGGCGCGCCATTCGTACCGGGCCCGCTCCCTGCCGTAACGCTTGCGCCGGTCCGGCGGCGGCCCTCCGGCGTAGCGGTGGGCGAACCTGACGTCGGCCCAGCGCACCATGTCGTGCCCGAAGGCGACGGTGAACCCGAGGTAGGCCGCGGCCAGCCCGTGCGTGAACTCCGCCCGCCCGCCGTGACGGAGGTCGGCCACGCTCGCGACGAGGAGGACCAGGTCCACCAGAGGGACGGCGAGCAGCAGCAGGCCGCCGAGTCGCCGCCTGCGCAGGAGATAACGGACGGCGAGCCCCGCGCCCAGCAGCACCCAGAACGCGACCTCGCAGGCGACGATCAGTCCGAACAGCATCGCGGCTCCTTTTTCGCACAGCGTGCTACAATCCCGTTTTCACACATTGTGCTATAAAAATCGAGCGGGTGCGTGACGGGAGGAGCGCTGTGCCGAAGATCGTGGACCACCAGGCGCGGCGGGAGGAGATCGCCGAGGCGCTGTGGCGGGTCGTGCGCAGGGACGGTGTGGGCGCCGCCACGGTGCGCAGCATCGCGGCGGAGGCCGGCTGGTCACCGAGCGCGCTGCGGCACTACTTCTCGACCCAGGCGGAGCTGCTCGCCTTCGCGATGGAGCACGTCATCACGCGGGTCCGCGCGCGTATCGAGACCACCGACTTCCGCGGCCCCGTCCGCGTCGCCGTACGCCGCCTGATGGAGGAGTTGCTGCCCATGGACGCGGAGCGGCGCGCGGAGGCCGAGGTCTGGCTGCAGCTGGCCGCGCTCACCCCTGGCGACCCGGCCGCCGGCGACTGGTTGCGCCGTGCGGACGACGGCGTGGGGGAGGCGGCGACTCTGGCCGTCCGCGCGCTCGCCGAGGAGGGGGAGCTCGCCGGCCGTCGGGACGCCGAGTTCGAGGCGGCGCGGCTGCACGCCCTCATCGACGGTCTGACCATCCACGTCCTGGCCCGGCCGGATTCGATTCCGCCGGACCGCGTGAGCGCCGTGCTGGCCGCCCATCTGGAGGATCTGGCGACCTGAGGACGTCACGAGGCAGGGGGAAGCTTCGCGACCGCGGCCTGGAGGGCCGGTCCCGAGATGTCGGCGAACCCGCCGCCCGGATAGTCGACCAGCCACACGTGCAGCATGTCGGCGTCCCCCGGCGGGTCGCAGAGGGGGCAGGTGTGGGAGTGCCACGGTGTGAGCGAGCCGATCGCCGGGCCCCGGGCGCCCGGCGGCATGACGAACACCGCGCCCAGCAGGGTCTTCCCCCCGTGGTAGACCAGCACCTCGGGCTGTGCCGGGTTGAGGACCAGGCCGTCCTGCAGCAGCGCGGGGTTGGCGAGCTGCTGGACGCCGTCGTTGTCCGTCCAGACCCGGTAGCCCGCCCGCTCCGCGTCCGCCGCCGTCGGCAGACGACCGGCGATCTCCCGCCGTACCGCCGCCGCCAGGGCCTGCGCCGCGCTCGTCGCGGCGTCGGCCGCCACCACGCCCGCGCCCGGGGTGAGCGGCCCCTCGGCAGCCGCCGTGACCGGCGGCTGTGCCGCCCCGTGGTGGTGATGTCCCGCGAGCGGTCCCGGCGAGGCCGTGGCGGGGCGCGCGACCAGGATCTCGTCGAAGGCCGCGGTGCCCCAGGAGGTGAAACTGACGCCGACCGCGGCGGCGACCAGGCAGGCGACCACGGCCGCGCCCGCACCTCCCGCTGCTGAGCCCCGGCCGGTGAGGATGCCGATCGGCCGGTGGGAGCGGGCGCCGTCGTCGTCCGTGACCGACGCGTACGCGACGAGGGCCGGCGCGGCCGCCGCGAGCAGCGTCTCCAGGAGAGCCGCGAGCGCCTCGGGGGCGCCTCCGGGGACGGGGGTCCACGCGTCAGGGCCGAGAGGAAGCCCGGCCGTCCTGCCGACCAGCCAGATCACGACCAGGGCGAGGTTGACGAACCCGCCGGCCAGCACCACCGCCTGCGTGGGACGGAGGAGCAGGGCCGCCGCCCAGGCCAGTTGCAGGCATCCCGCGACGGCGAACAGCACGCCGTGTCCGGGAGACGCGGCGAAGTGGCCGGGAATCACGCCGAAGTGGATCGCGGCCGATCCCGCGGCCGGCGCGGCCAGAGTCAGCGGCAGCGCGCCGCGCATTTTGTCCACATTGCGCATTATTGGGCGCAATGATCTCGGTAGGGAAGGCCCGAAAACAGGAGCAACCCGGCACTGGGGCGGACGCCGCGGATGGGGTACGCCGCAGGCCGGCCATGGGCCGGCCGAGCCGAGCCGGGGTGAAACGGGTGGTCAGGACATGGCCGCCCGGGAGCGGCGGGGCAGCGGCACCTTGCCCTCAGGGGCGGGCAGCAGGGCCTCGGCGCAGTCGTCGCAGGCGTGGACGGGGGCGTTGTCCGGCAGTGTGCCGACCTTGACCCGGGGGCGGGGCCACTTCTTGTGGCAGACGACGCAGGCGTCGCCGTCGCGCTGCGTGGTGGTGAGGCCGGCAGGGTCGAACGTCAGCATGAGCCGCTCGGCGCCGTTCGGGTTCCAGCCCATCAAAGTCCCCCCTCGATCGCCTATCGGAACCGTTATAACGCGGTTACCCTTCGTGATCGGCGCGAGTCGGGCCAAGCGATGGTTAAATCGAGGCATAACGCAAGCCGTACAACAACAAAAGGGACACCTTGGAACAGACCGGGTGCCCCTTTTGATGTTGTTCAAACCGTCTAGTCCACGTTGAGCGCCTTTTCCAGAATGGAGAGGCCCTCTTCGAGCAGGTGGTCCGGGATCACCAGCGGCGGCAGGAAGCGCAGCACGTTGCCGTACGTTCCCGCGGTGAGCACGAGCAGGCCCTGCTCGTGGCACCTGCGCGCGATCTCGGCGGCCGGGTAGGGCTCCTTCGTCCCCGGCACCACGAGCTCGACGGCGATCATCGCGCCGCGCCCGCGCACGTCCCCGACGATCGGGTTGTGCTCCTGGATGGCGCGCAGACGGGGCAGCATGATCTCGCCGATGTGCCGGGCGCGCTCGACGAGCTTGTCCTGCTCGATGGTCTCCAGCACGCCCAGGGCCGCCTCGCAGGCGAGCGGGTTGCCGCCGTACGTGCCGCCGAGACCGCCGCTGTGGACGTGGTCGAGCAGGTCGGCCCTGCCGGTCACGGCCGCCAGCGGAAGGCCGCCGGCGATGCCCTTGGCGGTGGTGATGATGTCCGGGACGATGCCCTCGTCCTCGCAGGCGAACATGGTGCCGGTGCGGGCGAAGCCCGTTTGCACCTCGTCGGCGATGAAGACGATGCCGTTGGCGCGGCAGAACTCCACGATCTTCGGCAGGAAGCCGCGGGCCGGCTCGATGAAACCGCCCTCGCCCGCGATCGGCTCGATGAGCACCGCGGCGACGTTCTCCGCGCCGATCTGCTTGTTGATCATGTCGATCGCCTGGGCCGCGGCCTCCTCGGCGCAGTTGTCCGGGCCGGTCGGCCAGCGGAACGGGTAGGCGAGCGGCACCCGGTACACCTCGGGCGCGAACGGCCCGAACCCGTGCTTGTACGGCATGCTCTTGGCCGTCAGCGACATCGTCAGCAGCGTGCGGCCGTGGTAGCCGTGGTCGAAGACGACGACCGCCTGCCGTCCGGTGGCGTGGCGGGCGACCTTGACCGCGTTCTCGACGGCCTCCGCGCCGCTGTTCACCAGGAACGTCCGCTTCTCGTGGTCGCCGGGCGTGAGCTCGTTGAGCTTCTCGCACACCGCGACGTACGACTCGTACGGGGCGACCATGAAACAGGTGTGGGTGAAGTCGGCGACCTGCTTCTGCACGCGCTCGACGACCCGGGGGGCGGCGTTGCCGACGTTGGTCACGGCGATGCCGGAACCGAAGTCGATCAGCGAGTTGCCGTCCGCGTCGACGATCACACCGCCGCCCGCGTGGGTCACGAAGACGGGCAGCGTGGTGCCGATGCCCGGAGGCACGGCGGACTGCTTGCGCGCGAACAGTTCGCGCGACCGCGGGCCGGGGATCTCGGTGACGAGGCGGCGCTCCTGCGGGAGCTGCGGGCCGCCGTGCGTGGTGGCAGTGCTCATATCTCCGACGGTACGGCCGCCGCCTCCACCAGCCGATATGCCGCTATGTCAGAATGTAGGCGTACTTTTGGCCGGTGAGGACAAGCCGGGTGTTCGGGGGGAAAGAGCAGTGGCACCCACGCTGCGCCGGATCACCGCGATCGTACCGCTCCACCTGGAGGTTCTCGCCGGGCGGAACGGCCTCGACCGCCCCGTCCGCTGGGTCGCGGTGAGCGAGCTGGAGGACCCCACGCCGTTCCTCGAGGGCGGCGAACTGGTGCTCACGACCGGCATGCGCCTGTCCGCCGGCGACGCCGTGCCGTACGTCTCCCGGCTCGTGGCCCGGGGAGTCACCGGGCTGGGGTTCGGGGTGGGGCTGAGCCACGACGCCGTGCCGCCCGCCTTCGCCGAGGCGGCCGAGGCCGCCGGGCTGCCGCTGGTCGAGGTGCCGAGGGACACGCCCTTCATCGCGATCGGCAAGGCCGTCAGCGACCTGCTCGCGGGGGAGCAGTACGAGGAGATCAGCCGCGCCTTCGCCGCGCAGGGCAGGCTCACCCGCGCCGCCCTCCAGCGGGAGGGGCCGGTGGCGGTGGTGGACCGGCTGGCCCGGGAGATCGGCGGCTGGGCGCTGCTGCTCGACCCCGCGGGCGCCGTACGGCACGCCGCCGACGCGACCGGCCGTCGCGCCGATGGCAAGCATGCCGGTCCGGGTGACAGGCGCGGCGCCGCGGGGGACTGGGCGCGGGAGACGGCCCGGTCGCTGGAGCCCGAGATCGCCCGGCTGCGGAGCGCGCCGTCCCTGGCGAGCCTCGCCCTGTCCACCCCGGACGAGCACGTCGTGGTCCAGCCGCTGGGCCGGAGGGGATTCTTCGCGGTGGGGTCGACGCGGCCGTTCTCACCCATCGCGCACACGGTCGTCAACGCGGCCGGGTCCCTGCTGACGCTGGCGCTGGAACAGGGCAGGGAGCAGCGGGCGGCGGCGGCGCAGGTGCGGTCGGCGGTGCTCCGGCTGCTGCTGGCCGGTGAGGTGCGGGCGGCCGCGGAGACGCTGGCGGCCCTGGGCATGCGGCTGCCGGGCGAGCCGATCACGGTCCTCGCCTGCGACACCTCCGATCCGGACGGGCTGACCGAGGCACTGGCCGGCGCGGCGCCCGGCCCGCGGGGCGCCTTCGCGGGCATGGGGACGTTCACCGCGCCCTGGGAAGGGCTGCTCGTCGTGCTGGCCCCGGACGCGTGTGCCGACCAGGCCGTCGCGCTGGCCGCACAGCACGGCCGGGTGGGCGTCAGCGCGCCCGGTGTGGAGATCGCCCGTTCCGAGGGCCGCGTGGACAACCGTATGGAAAGTCGCATGGAAAGCCGCGCGGAACTCCCCGCGGCCGGAACGGTGGCCCGAAGCGCGTCCCGCCCGGATCCCGTCACCGGGCTCGATCGTGCCTTCGAACGCGCTCCCGACCGCGCCTCCGACCGCGCCTCCGACCGCGCCTCCGACAGGGCCCTCGCCACCGCCCTCGACCGGGCCCTCGACCAGGCGCGGCGGGCGCTCGCCTCGGCCTCGCCCGTGGCGCGCTTCAGCGAACTCGCCGGGCGCGGGCTGCTGTCGCTGCTCGATCCCGCCGCCGCCGCGTCGTTCGCGGCGGCGATCCTTGCGCCGCTCCGCGAGTACGGCTCGCGCGCCGACCTGGTCGAGTCGCTGCGCGCCTACCTGGCCAGCAACGGCCACTGGGACGCCGCGGCGCAGCGCCTGGGCGTGCACCGGCACACGCTGCGCTATCGCATGAAGCGGGTGAGCGAGCTGCTCGGGCGTGATCTGGACGATCCCGCGGTCCGGGCCGAGCTGTGGATCGCGCTGTGCCTGTGACGCCGGTCAGGCCGAGGGGTGCGCGAGGAACGCGCGGATGGCGGCGTCGGTGACGATCTCGTACGTCTTGCCGTCGGGCAGATGCCCGGCACGTTCCAGGCTGAGCGCGCCCTGAGCCGCGGCCCACAGCGCGTCGGCGATCTTCCTGGGCTGGGTCGGCACGAGGTGACCGGCGGAGATGCAGTCGGCGATCACCCGGTCGACGATGTTGAGCGCGGCCCTCGCGAGCGTGCGGGCCCGCTCGCTCGGCACGAAGCCGGGGATGGCCCGCTCGAACATGAGGCTGTAGTAGCCGGGTTCGGCCAGCGCCGCCTCCCGGTAGGCGGGACCGAGCAGGCTCAGGTGCTCAAGAGGGTCGTTGCGCTGCGGCACGGCCTCCAGCCTGCGCCGAAACCGCTCGAAGCCCTCCAGGTAGAGCGCCTCGGCGAGGCCTTCCTTGCTGCCGAACATCGTGTAGATGACCTGGGTGGAGCAGCCGGCCTCGGCGGCGATCCTGCGTACGGTGAGGCTCTCCGGCCCGGCCTTGGCGAGCAGGTCGTTGGCGACGTCGAGGAGACGGGTGCGCAGCTCGTCGTAGTTGCTGCGATGGCCGCGTGCGTAGGCACCCTGAAGACCGAGCGGCGCCGGCGTACCCATCAGCGACGAGCCCTTCTCATATTGGGGGTCCCGCGACAGACCCGGATGATGACTTAACCATGCCGCTCGGCTTTCAAACCGCAGTGAAACAGAAAACATCATGAAATTGCCGCGCATCTGTGACATCTGAGAAGTTGTCCATGATGGCGCGGCGGGGGACGGTGATTGGCCCGTCCGGAGTAGCGACCGGCTCCCAGCAGGTGGCATAGCGTGAAGACATGGACGTAGGCCGCACTTCCGAACCCCGCCCCTTCTGGCTCGCCGGGCGCCCCGCGACGGGAGACGCCGAGCAGGCCGTGACCAATTCGCACGACGGCCGTGTCGTCGGCGTCCACTCGGTGCCGACCCCCGAGCAGGTCGAGCAGGCCGTGGCCGCCGCGGACGCCGTGCGCAAGCAGGCCGCCGCGCTGCCCATCCACGTACGCGCCGAGGCGCTGGCCCACGTGGCCCGGCGGCTGACCGAGCGCGCCGAGGAGATCGCCCGCCTGATCAGCGAGGAGAACGGCAAGCCGATCTTCTGGGCGCGCGGCGAGGTGGGCCGCGCGATCTCGACGTTCCGCTTCGGCGCCGAGGAGGCCCGCCGCTTCAGCGGCGAGGTGCAGCGGCTCGACACCGAGCCCGCCGCGCAGGGACGGCTCGCCTACGTCTCGCGCGTGCCGTACGGCCCGGTGCTGGCGATCACGCCGTTCAACTTCCCGCTCAACCTGGTGGCCCACAAGGTCGCTCCCGCCATCGCCGTGGGCGCGCCCATCGTGGTCAAGCCCGCGCCCGCCACCCCGCTGTCGGCGCTCGTCCTCGGCGAGATCCTGGCCGAGACCGACCTGCCGGAGGGCATGTTCTCCGTGCTGCCGGTGCCCAACGACCGTGCGTCGTCCCTCGTGGAGGACCCGCGGCTGCCGGTCGTCTCCTTCACCGGCTCGGGCCCGGTCGGCTACTCGATCATGGACAGGGTGCCGCGCAAGCACGTCACGCTGGAACTCGGCGGCAACGCCGCCGCGGTCGTGCTGGCCGACGCCGACCTTGAGTGGGCCGCGAGCCGCGTGGCGCTGTTCTCCAACTACCAGGCCGGCCAGAGCTGCATCGCGGTGCAGCGGGTGATCGTGGAGGACGCGGTCGCCGACGCGTTCACCGACAAGCTCGTCGCCGCCGTCGGCGCGCTCGTGACGGGCGACCCCTCGGACGACAAGACGCAGGTCGGCCCCCTCGTCAGCGAGGACGCCGCGATTCGCGTCGAGAGCTGGGTCAACGAGGCCGTCTCGGCCGGGGCGCGCCTGCTGGCGGGCGGCACCAGGGACGGCGCGACCGTCGCCCCCACCGTGCTGGCCGACGTGCCCGCCGGCGCCAAGGTGGCCTGCGAGGAGGTCTTCGGGCCCGTCATGATCGTGCAGCGGGTCGCCTCGGTCGACGAGGCGTTCGCCGCGGTCAACGACTCCCGCTACGGCCTGCAGGCCGGGGTCTTCACCCGCAGCCTGGACGTCGCCTTCCGGGCCAACCGCGAACTCGAGGTCGGCGGCGTCGTCATCGGCGACGTGCCGTCCTACCGGGCCGACCAGATGCCGTACGGCGGGGTCAAGGAGTCGGGCGTGGGCCGCGAGGGGCTGCGTTCGGCGATGGAGGACTTCACCTACGAGAAGGTCATGGTCCTCACCGGCCTCACGCTGTAGAACCCTCACGCTGTAGAACCAGGCGTCGGAAGGGGCCCGGGGGACCACCGTCCCCCGGGCCCCTCGCCTTGAGAGAGGAGCCGTCAGAGGAGACTCAGCGCCTTGGCGAGGCCGGGGTCGCGGCCCTTGGCCAGATCGAGGGCCGTCATGGGGGCGTAGTGGTCGACCGGGACGCCGACGGTGTCGATGAGCTCCCGGGCGGGGCCGAGGTGCCGGACCTTGGGCAGCAGCAGCACGCTGTTGTCGTCGAGCAGGTACGCCTCGGCCGGCCCGGAGACGGCCCCCGCGGTCCGGGTCCCGACGAGGGCGCCCAGGCCGTTGTCCTTCACTGCCCCGCTGAAGTCCTCGCAGGCCGAGGCGCACGCGCGGTCGGTGAGCACGACCAGGCGCAGCCCGAGCAGCGGGACCGAGTCGTCGGTGCGGTTGGCCGTGCAGTCACCCTTCAGCGGGCAGAAGTAGCTCGTGACCTTGCCGTGCGCGAACGCGCCGAGCAGCCGCGTCACCTCGCGCGGCGACCCGCCGCCGTTGCCGCGCACGTCGATGACCGCGGCCTTCGTGGTGTCCTTCAGCTTGGCGATGACCTGGTCCGCCGCGCCCTGGAAGAACCCGGGCACCTTGACGTAGGTGACGCCGCCGGGGAGCGTCTTCGACGTCACCGCCCGCTCCTGCTCTTCGAGGGGACCCTCCGTGAGCTTCACGGTCCGGACGCGTCCCGTCGTGGGCCGCTTCAGGGTGAGCCGTACGGTGCCGGAGGCGAACGCGTCGATGAGGCTCTGGTTCACCTTGTCCCCGATGAACGCCGGTATGCCGTCGACCTTCTCGATGATGTCGCCGGGCCGGATGCCGGCCGTGTCCGCCGGGCTGCCGGGCAGGACGCGGGTGATGAACAGGGGCGGCCGGGCGGCCGGGTCCAATCGTGGGCCCTGCGCGGCCGACAGACCGGCGATGCCCGTCCCCACCGGCCCGTCCTCCGACGGGGGAGTGATCTTCTCCACCCGGGCGTGGTCGTCGTGGAGCCCCGCGACCATGCCGGTGATCGCGGCGTGCAGCGCCGCCGGGCCGCCGGTGCCGATCATGTCGGCGAACGCGGCCCAGTCGGCGTCGCGGTTCCCCGTCAGCTCCGGCAGGCGAAGGCCGGCCTTGTCGGCCCCGCGCCGCATCAGCTCCTGGGTGTACGCGGCGAGGGCGTCCCGCAGGAGGACCTTCGAGTCCAGCACGGGCCCGCTGTAGTAGTTGTCCAGCACGCACTCGTACGCCTGCCGGAGCGTGTTCACCGACGTCGGCGGCGCGGACTCGGGCGGCGGCGCGGTTATCCGGGCACACGCGCCGTCCGTGGCGGCCCGCGCGGCAGGGGCCGGGAGGGAAGCGGACAGGGTGCCGGCGGTCAGCAGGACGGCGGCGCAGACAGTTCTGATCATGCCGGTCAGCGTGGCCGCCGACGGGTTGCACGGCCGTGAACGACACCGTTAACGCCGCTGTTACCCCGCCTGCGGTACGAACGGGGCATGCGGGTTCTCGTGGCCGAAGACGAGCGCGATCTGGCCGACCTCGTCGCGATGGGACTGCGCCGCCAGGCCATGGCCGTCGACGTCGTGTACGACGGCGCGGCCGCGGCCGAGCGGCTGGCGGTCAGCGACTACGACGTCCTCGTGCTGGACCGCGACCTGCCCGGGCTGCACGGCGACCTCGTGTGCCGCGAGCTGGTGGCGCGCGGGAGTCGCACGCGGATCCTGATGATGACGGCGGCGTCGTCGGTGCCGGAGCGGGTCGCCGGCCTCGGCATGGGAGCCGACGACTACCTGCCCAAGCCCTTCGACTTCACCGAACTGGTCGCGCGGGTGCGGGCGCTGGGGCGGCGCAGCCGGGACCAGGTGCCTCCGGTGCTGGCCCGGCACGGGATCGTGCTCGACACGCACCGGCTCCAGGCGTCCAGAGATGGCCGGCACCTGCATCTGTCGCTCAAGGAGTTCGCCGTCCTGGAGGTGCTGATGCGGGCGGAGGGCGCCGTGGTGAGCGCCGAGCGGCTCCTGGAGGAGGCGTGGGACGAGAACGCCGACCCCTTCACGACCGTGGTGCGGGTCGTGGTCAGCCGCCTGCGCGCGAAGCTGGGCGACCCGCCGTGCATCCAGACGGTCCCCGGTGCCGGGTACCTGCTGTGACGACGGTCCGCGTACGGCTCACGCTGATCTACTCGGGGCTCTTCCTGCTCACCTCCGTCGTGCTGCTGGTCATCGTCAACACGCTGTTGCGCACGGCGCTGCACTCGCGGATCGAGCGCTTTTCCCCGAGTCCTATGGGAGAGGCCCCGGCGGCCCCGGCCGCCCCGCTCCCCGGATCGCAGGTGGAGCGGCTCCCGCCGCTGTCCGAGCTGGCGCGGGACGTGATCCACTATCAGTGGGACGTGAGCGCGCTGGCGATCGGGGTCCTGACCCTGGTGTCGGTGGTCGTCGGATGGGTGATCGCGGGACGGATCCTGCGGCCTCTCCACCGGATCACCGCCACCGCGCAGCGGCTGTCCCTGTCCACCCTGCACGAGCGGATCGCCCTCGGCGGGCCGCGGGACGAGCTGAAGGAACTGGCGGACACGTTCGACGCCATGCTCGACCGGCTGGAGCGCTCCGTCGAGGGGCAGCGCCGGTTCATCGCGAACGCGTCCCACGAACTGCGGACCCCGCTGGCCGTGCAGCGGACCGCGATCGAGATCGGCCTGCCAGAGGACGTCGGGGAGATCCGCGACAAGCTCCTGCTCCACAACCACCGCATCGAGGGCCTCATCGACGCCCTGCTGGTCCTCTCCCAGGCCGAGCACGGCCTGGAGAGGCGCAGCCCGGTGGCCCTGGACGAGGTCGTACGGCTGGTCCTGGCGGAGGCGGACCGCGGCGAGGTGACCGTCACGGCGCGGATCGAGCCGTTCACCGTCCACGGCGACCCGGTCCTGCTCAACCGGCTCGTCACCAACCTCGTCGACAACGCCGTGCGCTACAACCACCCCGGCGGCGCCGTCGAGGTGACGCTCGCCGGGGGCGTGCTGACGGTCCGCAACACCGGTCCCGAGGTGCCGGCGGAACGCTTCGGCGACCTCTTCGCGCCCTTCCGGCGCCTGCACACGACGCGAGGGCAGGGCGCGGGGCTCGGGCTGTCGATCGTCGCCTCGATCGCGACGGCGCACGGGGCCGCCGTGGGGGCGCGCCCGAATCCCGGTGGCGGCATCGAGGTCGCCGTGACGTTCCCGGCGGTCGTCCCATAAGCCGTCCCATGAACAAGGGGTGTGGTCAGCGGCGGGGGCGCAGGCCGTCGAAGAGGACGTCGAGCGTGCGACGGCGCAGTCCGTCGCTCCACTGGTCGCGTTCGGCCGCCAGGCACGCCCCGGACAGCAGGGCCAGCAGTTCGGGCATCCGGAGGTCGGGCCGCACCGCGCCCGCCTCCTGCGCGGCCGTGAGCAGCCGCCCGATCGCCTGCCGCATGTCGCGGCTGACGTCGGCCGTCCCGGCCTTGGGGTCGACGCCGGCCCCGGCGAGCAGGTCGGCGGCCGTCTTCTTCTGGGCCGCGTCCACCACGATCCGCTCCAGGAACGTGAAGAAGGCCGTGCCCGGATCCGGCGACGGCCTGTCCGCCTCCGCCAGGAGCCGTCGCGTGCGGTCGACGATCACCGCGTGGTAGAGCGCCTCCTGGGTGGGGAAGTGCCGGTAGATCGTGCCGAGCCCCACCCCTGCCTCCCGGGCGACCGCGCGCACCGACGCGGACATCCCGTCGCGGGCCAGCACGGCCTCGGCCGCCTCCAGGATGCGCTCCCGGTTGCGCTGCGCGTCGGCGCGCAGGGGCCTGGCTTCGCCGGTCATCGTCCTCCTCGTCGCGTTGACAGCCGGAACACGTGTTCCGTATCGTTCCCGACCAACCGGAACAGGTGTTCCTGATACTACGGGAGGACGCGTGATGGAGTACGCCACGCTCGGCCGTTCGGGACTGCGGGTCTCCACGGCGTGCCTCGGCACGATGAACTTCGGCGCCCCCGGCAGCTGCGACGAGACGGAGGCCGCCCGCATCGTGGACGCCTTCCTGGAGGCGGGCGGGAACGTCGTCGACACCGCCGACGCCTACAACGGCGGCGAGGCGGAGCGGATCGTCGGGCGGGCCGTGCGGGGCAGGCGGGACGCGGTGGTGCTCGCCACCAAGGCGTTCCTGCCGCAGGGGCCCGGCCCCAACGACCGCGGGCTGTCCCGGGCCCACCTCACCAGGGCGCTGGAGGGCAGCCTGCGCCGGCTCGGGACCGACCACGTCGACCTCTACCAGTGCCACCAGTGGGACGACTCGACTCCGATCGAGGAGACCATGGCGACCCTGGACGGATTCGTACGGTCGGGCAAGGTGCGCTACATCGGCTGCTCGAACTTCACCGCCGCCCAGATCGTGGAGGCCCAGTGGGCCGCGCAGCGGGCGGGCGGGACGCCGTTCGTCAGCCTCCAGCCGCAGTACTCGCTGGTGGCCAGGAGTATCGAGGCGGAGATCCTGCCCGTCTGCCGGCGGCACGGGCTCGGCACGCTCGTCTGGTCGCCCCTCGGTGGCGGCGTGCTCACCGGCCGCTACCGCCGGGGCGAGACCCCCGGGGCCGACACCCGGCTGGGCCGGCTCATGGCGTCTCCCATGCCCCGGGCCCGTGCCTGGGCAGAGGGCTTCCTGAACGAGCCCAACCTCGCGATCGCCGGGCACGTCGCCGACGCCGCCGCGGGGCTCGGGGTCGCCCCGGCGGCCGTGGCGCTGGCCTGGGTGCGGCGCAGGCCGGAGGTGACCTCGGTCATCGTCGGCCCCCGCACGCTCGACCAGTTGCGCGGCAACCTCGCCGGGCTCGGGCTCGATCTGCCGCCCGATGTCGCCGTCCGTCTCGACGAGATCTCCCGTTGAGGGACGAACAGCGGTCACCGGGTGTACGACACCCGGCGCGGGGCAGCGGACGTCCGCGGACATGCTGGCCAAGTGAACGGGACGCCTGAGATGCCGGAAGTATCACCGCAGGTAGGGGAGCATCCCAACGGGGTCGAGCTGCTGCGCCATACGCCGGGGCTGAAGGTGCTGGACGACGATGACGACGATCCCGTCCTCGTACGCGCCGACGGTGGCCCGGTGGACACCTGGCGCGAGCACTACCCGTACGACCACCGCATCTCCCGGCAGGAGTACGACCGGGACAAGCGGCTGCTGCAGATCGAGCTGCTGAAGCTGCAGTACTGGCTGAAGGACACCGGCGGCCGCCTGGTCATCCTGTTCGAAGGGCGGGACGCGGCCGGCAAGGGCGGCACCATCAAGCGCTTCATGGAGCACCTCAACCCCCGCGGCGCGACCGTGGTGGCGCTGGAGAAGCCCAGCGAGCGCGAGCGCGGCCAGTGGTACTTCCAGCGGTACGTCGAGCACCTTCCGGCCGCGGGGGAGATCGTGCTGTTCGACCGGTCCTGGTACAACCGGGCCGGAGTCGAGCGGGTCATGGGCTTCTGCACTCCGGAGGAGTACATGGAGTTCATGTACCAGGCGCCGCTGTTCGAGCGGATGCTCGTGCGCGACGGCATCCGCCTGGTCAAGCTGTGGTTCTCGGTGTCGCGGGCCGAGCAGCGCACCCGGTTCGTCATCCGCCAGGTGGACCCCGTGCGGCAGTGGAAGCTGTCGCCGATGGACATCGCCTCGCTGGACCTGTGGGACGAGTACACCCGGGCCAAGGAGGACATGTTCCTCAACACCGACACCGAGGACGCCCCCTGGACGATCATCAAGAGCAACGACAAGAAGCGCGGCAGGCTGGAGGCGATGCGCTACGTCCTGTCCCTGTACGAGTACGACGACAAGGACGCCTCGGTCGTGGGCGAGCCCGACCCCCTGATCGTCCGGTCCGCCGCCGACATCGTGGACGAGGACAACGCCGAGCCGTTGTCGCCGTTCTGAACCCTCAGCCGGCTCGTCATGCCCGCTCGGCGGTGCGGAACAGGTCGTGTACGGCGGAGCCGAAGTAGGGGCCGTACATCGTGCGGTGGTCGTTGCTGTACTTGAAGCTGCTGACGGACGTCAGCGTGCCCCGGCCGGAGGCCGGGTCGAAGCCGCTGAGCCAGGGCCCGCCGCTGGCCCCCGCCGTGAGGTCGCAGCGCAGGCCCTGGTCGCGGGTCTGCCCCTGCGGGTCGCCGTGGGGGACGCCCGCGCAGTACAGCAGCCGCTCGCCGTCGTACGGAGGGTCGGCGGGGAACCCGAAACCGTAGGTCCGGCGGCTTCGGGGCGGGTCGAAGGCGATGGGCTGTCCGCCGACCAGGTCGGTCAGGTGCTGCCCGTCCAGGTCGTCCACGGCGACCATGCCCACGTCGTAGTCGTCGTTCCCGGATCGCGACCAGGGCCCGGCGACGAACATCCGCCGTGCGGGGAAGGCGCCGTACGGCTGCCGCCCTTCGTCGTATCCGGGGACGAAGGTCCAGTTCTCCGCCCAGTCCCCGGCGCCGTCCTTGACGCAGTGCCCCGCGGTGACGACCAGATCCCTGTTCGCGCTGCGTACGGCGCTGGCGGAGCAGGAGAAGTCCACCCCGTTCAGCGTGAGGAAGACCCTGCCGGTGGTCCTCGTCACCGAGCCGCCCGCCGCCCAGCGCGTGCCGCTCGTCGTCGCCGGGGGCATCGCCGCCGCCTGCCGTGTCCTGGCCGTCCTGCTCGCCCGGGTCGTCCTGGTCGTTGCGGTGGACCGGCGCGCCGCCTGGCCGGGGGCGAGTACCGCTCCGGCGACCGGCGGCAGGGCGGCCCTGGCGACGGACGGCAGCACCGACCCCGGGGGAACGGACGGCAGCACCGACCCCGGGGGAACGGACGGCAGCACCGACCCCGGGGGAACGGCCGGCGGCAGCACCGATTGGGCGCCCG
Source organism: Microbispora sp. KK1-11 (assembly GCF_006874435.1). NCBI lineage: Bacteria > Bacillati > Actinomycetota > Actinomycetes > Streptosporangiales > Streptosporangiaceae > Microbispora > Microbispora sp. KK1-11. The sequence continues at coordinate 33,344 of NZ_VIRJ01000049.1, forward strand.
GCCGGGCGGCCGTGATCCTTCGCAGGCCCCCCAGCAGCCCGATCGGGACCGCCCGCGCCATCCGCTGCGGTGTCCAGTAGGTCCCGGAGGCGTGCCCGGCCACGTGCTCCACGACGTCTCCCACCGGGGAGACCTCCCGGCCGGGGGCTCCCAGGAGTCCGGTGACGAGGGCGGTGACGGCAAGCAAGGGGAGGCTCGGAGTCATGGCTCCCGAGTGTGGACCACGAGAAGTGTTCTTGTGGTTACTTTCGGTGAATCAGGTGAGGGCCGCGTTCTGGGCCGTGTTGTAGACCGCTTCGGCCTCCGGGCCGAAGTAGGGGCCGAACATCCAGTAGGACGCGAAGTTGTACTTGAAGCTGTTCACCGAGTTGAGCATGCCGCCGCCGGTGCTCTCGCTGAAGTTGACGAACCACGGGCCGCCGCTGGCGCCGCCGGTCATGCCGCAGCTCAGCCCCTGGTCCTGCGAGCTGAGGTAGTCGTCGAACGTCCGCCCGCTGCAGTAGACCAGCCTCGACCCGTCGTACGGCCCGCCCGCGGGGTAGCCGAAGGCGTACGTCTGGCGCCCGCGCGGCTGGTTGAACGCGACGCCCTGGCCGCCGACGACGTCGGTGAGGCTCTTGCCGCCCTGCGGCGCGACGACGGCGGCGGCGACGTCGTAGTTCATGTTCTCGCCGGAGTTCCACTGCGCGGTGGTGAGCAGGGTGGTCGCCGGCCAGGTGCCGTTGGGCCTGTTGCCCTGGTCGTAGCCCGGGACGAAGACCCAGTTGGCGTGGAAGGCGCCGTTCAGCTTCACGCAGTGGCCCGCGGTGATGACCACGCTCCTGTTGGCGCTGGTGACGGCGGTGCCCGAGCAGGAGGCGTTCCTTCCGGCGTCCGATCCGGCCGTGACCGTGAAGAACACCCTCCCCGTGGTCTTCGCCACCGTTCCGCCCGCCGTCCAGGACGAGCCGGAGGTCCGCGAGGAGACGCGAGCCGTGGCGGCGGCCGTGCCGGTGGTGGCGGTCAGGGTCGCGGCGGTGGGGGCGACGGTCGCGGGCCGCGCCGCGGAGGCGTCGGCGGGCGCCGAGCCGGCCGAGCCCGTCGTGGAGCCCGTCGTGGAGCCGGTCGTGGAGCCGGTCGTGGAGCCGGCCGCCGCGAAGTGCCGGTCGCCGGTGCCGGGGGCGTCCAGCGGCTCCGCGGCCTCCATCCGCGCGACGGTCCAGAACTTCTTGACCGTGCGCAGCTCCGTCGCCGTGTCGGCCGCCTCGTGTACGGCGGGCCGGGGGCCGGCGGCGGCCGACCGCGTGGCGGTTCCCGTCACGGTCGCCGCGGCGCCGTGTGCGGCGGGGAGCATCACCCCCGCCGCGGCGAGGGCGGGGACCGCGAGAACGGCGAGACGTCGTGCCTTGGGGTGCATGCCTAGCTACCTCCGTGTCGGGATGCCTGAGGCGTGTCGGGATGTCCTGACGCGGGAAGGTAGCGACGCCTTCAACCGGATTTCTCGCAATCTGCCCATACGGTTATGGGCAGATCCGGGCATATATGTGCTGCTTTCTCCCCTGCATCTCTCTGCGCAGTGCGGCCCGCTTCGGCTCCGGCCGTCCCGCGTAGCGGCGCGTGCCGTTGCGGGCCCGCGGGCCGTCTCGGAGACAATGAGGGGATGAGCTCCCAATCCCTGCCGCAGCCCCGGTCTGTCGTCGTGCTGGGTTCGACCGGCTCCATCGGCACCCAGGCTCTCGACGTCGTCGCCAACGCCCCCGGACGGTTCCGCGTGACCGCGCTCGCCGCGGGTGGCGGCCGGGTCGACCTGCTGGCGAGGCAGGCGGCCGACTTCGGTGTCGAGGCGGTGGCGGTCGCCGACCCGGCGGCCGTGCCGGCGCTGCGCGAGGCGCTGTCGGCGGCGGGCGCGCGGGCGAGGGTGCTGGCGGGCCCGGAGGGGGTGGCGGAGGTCGCGGCGTCGCCCTGCGACATCGTGCTCAACGGCATCACCGGGGCCCTCGGACTGACCTCCACGCTCGCCGCGCTGGAGGCGGGCCGGGTGCTCGCGCTGGCCAACAAGGAGTCGCTGATCGTGGGTGGCCCACTGGTCAAGCGCCTGGCCGGGCCGGGGCAGATGATCCCCGTGGACTCCGAGCACTCCGCGCTCGCCCAGTGCCTGTGGGCGGCAGGTCCGGGCGGGGCCGACCCTGCGGCCGTACGGCGGCTGGTGGTGACGGCGAGCGGCGGGCCGTTCCGGGGCAGGAAGCGGGCCGAGCTGACGGACGTGACCCCGGAGATGGCGCTGAACCACCCGACCTGGAGCATGGGCCCGGTCATCACGGTGAACTCGGCGACGCTCGTCAACAAGGGCCTGGAGGTGATCGAGGCCCATCTGCTGTTCGACATCGGGTTCGACCGGATCGAAGTGGTGGTCCACCCGCAGTCGATCATCCACTCGATGGTGGAGTTCGCCGACGGCTCGACGATCGCGCAGGCGAGCCCGCCCGACATGCGGCTGCCGATCTCGCTCGCGCTGGCCTACCCCGACCGGGTGCCCGGCGCGGCCCGGGCGGTCGACTGGACCACCGCCCACACCTGGACCTTCGAGCCGCTCGACGACGAGGCGTTCCCGTCGGTCGCGCTGGCCCGTCACGTGGGCGCCCTGGGCGGCACGGCGCCGGCGGTCTACAACGCGGCGAACGAGGTGTGCGTGGAGGCGTTCCTGAAGGGCGCCCTGCCGTTCCTCGGCATCGTGGACACGGTGGAACGCGTGGTGGCCGCCCACACCCCCGGCCCGGCGGCGTCCGTCGAGGAGGTCCTCGCGGCGGACGCGTGGGCGAGGGCGCGGGCGGCCGAACTGACGAGCTAGGCGAGCCAGTGGCGCGACCCGGGTCAGGCGGGCCGCGCCACTGGCCGCGGGGTCAGGCCGCCGAGCAGGACAGCGTCGGGGTGCTGCCGCTCGACCCGTTGGCCAGGAAGCCGAACGTGGTCGATGCGCCGGCGCCCAGGCTGCCGTTGTAGCTCACGTTCTTCACGCTGACGTCGCTGCCGGATTGGCTGAGCGTGCCGTTCCAGACCTGCGTGATCGTGACGCCGCTCGGCTGGGTCCATCTGGCGGTCCAGCCGCCGATGGACGAGGAGCCGGCCTTGACCGTCACCTCACCCTGGAATCCGCCGCCCCACGAGCTGACGACCTTGTAGGTCGCCGAGCAGCCGCCGGGGCCGGCGGTCGGGCTCGCCGAGGGGCTGACCCTCGGGCTCGGCGAGGTGTTGGGGGAGGTGCCGGGGGACGGGGAGACGGGCGGGTTGGGGCTCGGGCTGGTGCTCGGGCCCGTGCCGACGCCGGTCACCTCGCCGTTGCCGCCGTCGAAGACGACGTCGGAGCAGCTGTAGAACGTCTCGTTGCTGTCCGAGCGCTGCCACACGGTGTAGATGATGTGGCGGCCGCTCTTACCCGACGGCAGGCGGGCGTTCCAGTAGTAGTGGCCGTCCTCGGTGCCCACCGAGCCGACGCTCGGCGGGTTGGTGACGCTGTCGAACGGGGTCGACTCCAGGTCGCTCCAGGCCAGCGGCCGGGTCGGGCTCCAGGAGTCCTTGGTGATGTACGACCGGAACGTGCCAGGGTGGGCCGCCCACATGTTGTACCTGTACTGGATGGTCGCCCCGGACGTCAGGTGGGTGACCGGCCAGTCGTCGCGGGCGAGGTCGAAACCGCTGAAGTCGTAGACGACGGCGCCGCCGCTGCACAGCTGCCCGTCCGGGATGAAGCCGGACATCCGGCCCGCGCCGTCCGAGCGGAGCACGGCGAACCAGTTGTACAGAGCGTTGGTCCCGCCCTTGGCGACCGCGGCCGCGCAGGCGGGGTTCTTCGGCTGGATGGCTCCGCTTGAGGTCGTGCCGTCCTTCCAGCACAGGTAGGTGCGGCTGCCGGGCATCATCGGCGCGCCGTGCGCGGACGCCGGGGAGGCGAGCACGACGGCGGAGACGAGGGCGGACAGCGCTGCGGCGATCAGCCCGATCGTCGCTTTCGACAGTTTTCTTCGTGGTCTACCCACGGGCTACCCTTTCGCGTGGTCATGGCTGCCGCACTCGTGGTGCAGCACGGCACCGCCGACGGCGCGAGCACGTCGGCCCGGGGGGACAGCCGTTTGACTTACCGACCAGGTGGTGCGTAGAGCGCTCTCGCGATTCGGACTCTAGGTCGGCCTCCGCCGCCTGCCCACCCGGGTGAGGGCCACCGCGCCCGTCCTCGCAGGTGGCGGCTCTTCCTTCAGCCGCGGGTCATGAAACCTTCATTCCTCGTGAAAAGGTTTCGGGCCGCCCGGCGTCGCGGCACTCCTTAGACTGGGAGAGCCCCCATCGGGCGTCGCCTATCACAACAAGGTGCAGAAATGTCTGTTGATCTCGGGATTCCCGCCGTACGGACCCAGCCGATCGCCAAGCGGCGGGTGTCACGTCAGATCATGGTCGGCTCGGTCCCCGTCGGCGGGGACGCGCCGGTCTCGGTGCAGTCCATGACCACCACGCTGACCG
>NZ_VIRJ01000004.1:0-340618 GCF_006874435.1 Microbispora sp. KK1-11
TGCACCGGCTGCGCGACCAGGCCACGAAGAAGGACCCGCTGGCCGCGCTGTCGGACCAGGAGCGGCAGATCCTCGAACTGATCGGCGAGGGCCTGACCAACCGCCAGATCGGCGAGCGGATGTTCCTGGCCGAGAAGACGGTCAAGAACTACGTGTCCAACCTGCTGAGCAAGCTCGACATGCAGCGCCGCACCCAGGCCGCCGCGCTCGCCGCCCGCCTCAAGGCCGGCCGGCGCGCCGGGACAGGGTAATCATCCGTGCCGGAGTTTCCCAGGAAGCCGGCGGGACCCGGCGATTCGGGCATATGCCCTATGTCGCTTATACCCAACTGGCGCATGGGCAGGTGGTTGCCAGGTGTCTCGTCACTGCGCGGACGTCTTCCGAACCGATCTCGTCTCGGCGGTGCGGCGGCTTTCGGTGGCCGCGCTCGTCGTCTCACTGGCCGGTCTCGCCGTTCCGGGATCCGCGGACGCGGCCTCCGCTCCGCTGCGCCGCAAACCGCACGCGGCCGCGGCCGCCGCGAAGGCGGCAGCCCGCGCGAAGGCGCCGGCCAGGCCCAGGCCCGGCCCGCGCGGTTACCAGATGGCCCGAGGCGGGCGGACCAGCGCCAGGCAGTACAAGTCGGGCCGCGGCAGGAACATCCAGAACCTCAACGGCGTCTACACGCCCTCGCTGCTGAGCGGCCCGCAGTCGACCGCCGTCACGTCCGCCGGGAAGATCACCAGCCAGGGCGCCTACTGCGCCCCCGGCAGCCGGTCCTGCAACATCTCCCAGAACATGAGGTGATCAGAACGTGAGGTGATCAGCCCAGCGGGACGCTCCACTCCAGCCGGGCGCCGCCGGCCTCCGGAGCGGCGAGGGTGAGGGCGCCGCCGAGCCGTTCGGCCCGGTCGGCGAGGTTGCGCAGGCCGCTGCGGCGGCCCTCGGCCGGGATGCCGACGCCGTTGTCCTCCACCACGAGGGTCAGCCGCCCGTCCCCGGCCTGGACGGCGACGTCGGCGCGGCTGGCCCTGGCGTGGCGGACGACGTTCGACAGGGCCTCGCGCAGGACGGCGAGCAGGTGTTCCGCGACCTCGGCTGGCACGTCGTTGTCGAGCCGGCCCTCCAGGCTCAGGCCCGGCATGAAGCCCAGGTGCCCGCGGGCGCCCTCGACCAGATCGACCACCTGGGCGCGCAGGCTGGGCGAGGCGTCCTCGCGCGGGGTCTGCAGGGCGAAGATGGTCGAGCGGATCTGCCGGATAGTGATGTCCAGCTCGTCGATCGCGCTCTGCAGCCGAGAGGACGCCTCCGGCCGCTCGACCAGGCGCACGGCGCTCATCAGCGTCATGGCGACGGCGAACAGCCGCTGGATGACCACGTCGTGCAGGTCCTTGGCGATGCGGTCGCGGTCTTCCAGCAGGCCGAGCCGCTCGGCGTCCCTGCGGGTCTCGGCCAGCTCAAGCGCGACGGCCGCCTGCCCGGCGAAGGCGTGCAGCGTGCGCAGCTCCGACTGGCTGAACGGCATCCGTCCCGGGCGTTTGACCAGGGCCAGCACCCCGCGTACGGCCCCGGCCGCGCCCAGCGGCACGGCCGCCACCGGGCCCGGGTCCAGGTCGCCGGCGAGATGGACGTCCCCGCCGACGGGGTCGTCCAGCATGAGAGGCTCGCCGCTCAGGAACGCCCGGCCCGACAGCGATCCTTCGATCGGCACGTCGCCGTCCTGCAGGCCACCGTCCTGCAGTGCGCCGTCCTGCAGGGCGCCGTCCTTCAGTGCCACCTGCAGGCTGTCTCCGCCCTTGCCCGGCAGCAGGATCGCCACGGCGTCGGCGTCGGCCATCTCGCGGGCGCGCCGGGCGATCAGCGTGAGGACCTCCTGCGGCTCGCCGCCCGACAGCAGGCGGGTGGTGATGTCCGAGGACGCCTGCAACCAGGTCTCGCGGCGGCGGCTCTCCTCGTACAGACGGGCGTTCTCGATCGCCACACCGGCGGCGGTGGCCAGGGCGACCACGATCGCCTCGTCGTCCTCGTCGAAGTTCCCGCCGCCGCGCTTCTCGGTGAGGTAGAGGTTGCCGAACACCTCGTCGCGCACCCGGACCGGCACCCCCAGGAAGCTGCCCATGGGCGGGTGGCCGGGCGGGAAGCCGTACGACTCGGGATGCTGGGAGATGTCCGACAGCCGCAATGTCTGCGGCTCCTTGATCAGCAGGCCGAGCAGGCCGAGCCCGTGCGGCCAGTGCTCGATCCTGGCGATCTCCTCCTCGCTCAGCCCCACGGGGACGAACTGGACGAGCGTGTTCTCCTCCCCGATCACGCCCATCGCGCCGTACGTCGCGTCCACCAGCGTCGCGGCGGTGGCGACGATGCGGCGCAGCACCACCTCCAGGTCGAGGTCGCTGCCGATCGAGACGACCGCCTCCAGCAACGCGTGCACCCGATCCCGGGTGGCCAGCACCGCTTCCAGACGCGACTGCAACTCCGCCAGCAGATCGTCCAAGCGCATGCTGGGGATCAGCGACCGCGGCTCGTTCTCCGTCATAGTGCAGAAGTCTGGCAGCACGGTGGTCTGGTGGGCACGGGGGTCCGGCGCGCCTTCAGATGTGGTGACGGCGCCACCTCTGGTCGGCCGCCGCCCAGGCGGCCTCCCATTCGCGGTAGCGCCTGCGGTCCAGCCGGTGACGTGCGAGCGCGAAGCAGGCCCAGGCCAGGACGGCGGCGCTGGCGACGACGCCGGCGGCGGCCAGTCCCGCCCTCGTCACCGTCTCGGCGCGCTGGGGCGGCGGCGCGGCCGGCCTGCCCGCGGCGTCCACCCACAGCCGCGCGTTCGCCGGGCCGTCCCGCAGGAGGAGCGCCACCGGGACCATGCCCTCCCTGACCTCACCGGATGGCAGCGTCCACCGTGCCAGGCTCACCGCGGGCAGACCGCGGCCGTTGGCCGTCACGGCGGACGTGTTCGCGATCGACGTGCCTCCGATCGACGTGCCTCCGATCGATGTGGCCTCGACCAGGGTGGCCGGGACCAGCTGCCGTGTCCCTGGCCCGACCCGCTCGGCCGCGACGCCGCCGTCGTACACCGTACGAGCGGCCAGCGCCGCGGGCCACGCGGCGAACAGGACGGCGGCCAGCGCCGCCGCGGCGAGCGCCGCCTCGATCCGGTCGGAACGGCGGCGCAGCGGGTTGCGATCGGGCCGGTAGCGGCGTAACCGCGACGCGACCCAGCGGACGATCGACCTCATCGCGCACCTCCTGTCGGGCCACAGGAGGTCCCACTTCCCCGGGCGGGCCCGTCCACGCCCGCCTGGGTGGGTTCAGCTCAGCTTCGCCCGGGCATCCGTGGACACGACCTTGTCCTTCTCCGCGGGCGACAGCAGGCCGGGGGCGACCCACTCCTCGGCGGCATTGGCCACCGCCGACTGGAACCGGCCCCGGTTGCCGAACGGGGCCTGCTCTCAGACGGCGTCGAGGATCGAACCGGTACCACGCCACGTTCCCGCCGCCCAGGCCGCCGTCCGCGGCGGTCGTCAGGCCTTGACCTCCGACGCGCTGAGCGCGCGGTCGTAGATCTGGAACTCGTTGCACGAGACATTCGGGGCCCTGGTCACGGCCGGGTCCGGCGGCACGGCCACCGAGTCAGTCCGTCACGCCATCAGTCCATCACGTCGGAGGCGGCGCGGCGGACGCTCTCGCTCTCGTCGATGACGAACCCCAGCCGCATGATCATCTGCGGCGCCTCTCCTGAGCACAGGTGCATGCGGATGAACTCCCGCAACTCAGGCATCTCCAGTGCCTGGGTGTGGAAGGCGACGCTCACGCCGTACGCGGAGGCGTGCAGCAGCATCCGCTGCAGCGCCTCGCCCGCGCGCAGCCAGTCCTCCCGGCCGTCGCCCGCGGTGGTGAGCAGCGCCACGAGGCCCGTCGAGGCGGACACCCGCTCGTCCGGCGCCATCCCCCACTCGTGGCCCCGGGCGTAGTCCCGCTGCGCGAAGTGCTGGGGGTGCGTACGCCGGGGATCGGTCGGATAGCCCGCCGCGGGCACCCCATCGCGGCGTGAACTGCCGGGCGGCCGGGCCCAGCGCATGAGTTCGAGGACGAACAGCCGGTTCTGCGACTGCACGTCCTGGGCCGCGCCGGTGAGCGCGGCGAGCACCCGCGCGGCGGCCTCCGACCCGATCGGCATCAGGTGGCCATCATTCTCGGCCGCCGCCTCTGCCACGAGCGAGTCGACCAGGCGGTCGGGGACCGGCAGAGCGGTGAACCCGGACCGGTGGGTACGGCGGCGCTCGATCTCCGCATGCAACAGGCGGGTGTGCTCGCCCGGCTCCCGCCCCGGCCGCACGCGTACGGTGGCCAGCAGCAGCGGGCGCTCCGGGTCGGGGAAGCGCCGCACCTGGGGCTCGTAGCCGAGGGCCTGCAGCGTGATCCGCACGTTGAACAGCGCGGCGCCGCAACTGATCGTCATCTGCCGGCCGGTGGGGTCGGAGACCCGCAGCTTCCTGTCGGGGTCGGCGCGCAGGCAGATCTCGTCGCCCGAGACGCCGAACGACCAGGGCTGGGTGTTGTGGATCGAGGGCGCCCACAGGGCCGCCTCCACCGCCGTCCTCGCGGCCTGCACGATCCCTTCAGCGGTCCGAGTGTTCACGGTCTCCTCCCCGGCGGTCGGTCACAGCAACGGCGGGGCGATGAGCAGGTCGTCCACGAGGAAGGCGAGGTCGGCGTCCACCTCGACGACGCCCTCGACCCGGCGTACGGCGTGCAGCAGCGGCTTGATGTCCGACCTGCGGGGCACCTGTCCGTTGATGGCCACCACGCCGCCGGTAACGGTGATCCGGAGGTCGTCGGGGCCGAGGTTCAGCCGCGCGGCGATCTCCTCGATGTCGGCCAGGATGTCCTCGGCCGGGCGGACGAACACACGCAGCAGGTCTCCCTGATGGACCGTCCCCACGATGCGGCCGGTCATGGCGTCGATCACGGGCAGCTGCTTGACGCGGTTGCGGTGCATCAGCCGGGCGGCGTCCCGCACGGACGTGCCGCCGGTGACCGTGATCGCGGGACGTGTCATGATCTGGCCGGCCTTCGTGCCCGTCGCCTTGCGGTGCTCCTCACGCCTGCGGGAACCGTCGAGCACGCTCTCGCCCGGATCGATCTCCTTCAGCAGGATGTCGTCCTCCGACACCACCCCGACCGGGCGCCGGTCGGCGTCGATCACCGTGACGGCGCCCACCTTGAACCGCTGCATGGTGGCGACAAGGTCGGCGAACGACGCGTCCATCGGCACCGCGATGGCGACCTTGCCCATGACATCCTTCACTTTCGCCGTCATGACGACGCCTCCCATCTCTCCCAGTGCCCAGCGTGCCTCGCCACGTCTTCCGAGGTCAGCGGTGAAGGTCCTGACCGCCCGGGACTTTCGGCCACCCATCGAGCCGCCCGCGGCGGGGTATGGCCAAGGGCCCCACCGGCAGGGCCGTCCGTCCCTTCGCATCCGGCCCGTACGGCGGTGCGATGGGACTGGGAACGGCAGACGGCCCGGGAAGGAGCCGATCATGCACATGAAGGTGCGGGACGTCATGACGAGCGAGGTCGCCTCCGTCAACGGCAGCACGCCGTTCAGGGACGTGGCCGAGGTGCTCATCGCGCACGAGGTCAGCGCGGTACCCGTCGTCGACGGTGAGGGCCACGTCGTCGGCGTGGTCTCCGAGGCCGACCTGCTGCGCAAGGAGGAGTTCCGCGAGCAGTTCTACCGCGAGGGCTACCGCCCGCCGCTACGCGCCCGCCTGCGCGAGGCCGTGGGGCACGGGGCCGCCAGGACCCAGGAGCGGGCCCGTGGGGTGACCGCCGCCGAACTCATGTCCACTCCCGCGGTCACCACCCGGCCGTACACCAGCGTGGTCAGCGCGGCGCGGCAGATGAGCCAGCACGGCGTCAAACGCCTGCCCGTCGTGGACGACGAGGGCGTGCTCATGGGCATCATCAGCCGTCACGACCTGCTCAAGGTTCTCGCCCGCGCGGACGCCGACATCGCCCGCGAGGTGCGGGAGGACATCATCGACAACTGCCTGTGGGCCGACCTGTCGGGCGTCGAGGTCTCGGCGTCGGAAGGCGTCGTGACGCTCACCGGCGCCCTGGAACGCCGCTCGCAGGCGCGGGTGCTCACCCGGATGGTCGAACGGACCAACGGCGTGATCGGGGTCGTCGACCGCCTGGAGTGGAAGGAGGACGACGTCGGCCCCTGGGAAGGAGCCTGATCCCGGAGCCTGGCCTCCTGTTCCCGGTTCACGTCGGGGGCTCCGGACCCTGATGTGGGCCGGGCGGTAGGTGAAGGCCCAGCGGTCGGTGCCGATCTTGCGGCGGGTGTAGCGGTCGGGGTGCTGGTAGCGGTCGCGGTTGTGGAACTGGCAGGCCGGGCCGAGCAGTTTGAGGTCGGTCAAGCCGCCGGTGCTCCAGTTGTCGGCGTGGTCGATCTGGCACATGGTGGCGGGCAGTGGGCAGCCGTCGATCCAGCAGGTGGCGTAGCGGGCGTAGATCGCGCGTCGTTGGGCGGGGGTGGCCAGGCGGACCTTGCGGCCCATGTCCAGCACCTGCCCCTCGGCGTCCATCACCAGCCGCACCAGGGTGGAGGTGCGGGCAAGGCGGTGCACGCTGGAGACCGGCAGCACCTGCCCGGTCGCCAGCAACAACCCCGGCACCGTCCCCAGCGCCACCCCCGGCACCGCTCCCCACAAAGTTCCCGGTGGCGCTTCCTGCGCCGTCCCGAGCGGCGTTCCCGGCGCTGTCCCCGCTGGCCTCCCCAGCTCCGGTTCCGCCGCGCCCGGCGCCGTTCCTGGCGTCCCGGGCGTCGCTGGCATCCTCGTCGCACGCGAGCACCGCGCCTCGCGGCCGCGCCCGCATGTGCCAAGGCCAACGGTTGCATCCTCCTGAGCCCAGTCCTGCTCCTCGCGGCCTGGCTCCCGGCGGCGGCCCGGCTCGTGGCGGCACTGTCCACGGCGCACGTCGTTGCGGCCTTCGGGCGTGTCCTGCGCATGCCGGCAGTCCCCCGCAGGCCGATGCCCGGCGTGGGCGTGATGCGCATTGGCGTTCTCGGGCGGAGGATCCCGCCGCGCTGTCTGCGAAGGTAACCCGGCATCTGCCTCGACCTCGGCAGTGCCGGCATCGTTGGGCGGGCAGGAGCCCTCACCCTGAGCAGGTGCGGTGGCGTGCGTTGCGTCTACGTCGCCGTGGTCGCCCATCTCGCCGGAGTTGGTGTCTTCGACGTCGCCGGGCCCGTCACTGGTTCCGGTGTCGCCGAAGGCAGCGGTGTTGTCGGCGTCGCAGGGGTCGCAAGGGTCGTCGGCGCTTCCGGCGTCGCCGGGGGCGCTGATGTCCTCGCTGTCCCGGCCATCCTCCGCGTCCTCGGCGCCCTCAGCGCCCTCGGCGTCTTCGGCGTCTTCGGCGTCTTCGGCGTCTTCGGCGTCTTCGGTGTGATCGTTGCCGGGGGCAGCGGGTTGGGGGTCGGCAGGGAGGGATTCGGCGTTGACCAGGACCAGGAGTTCGATGGCGATCTTCTGCTCCAGCAGCGCGATGAACGCATCCGCCTGGCGGACCCGCAGCGGCCGGTCGTCGCCCTCCGCGCGCGGTTTGGCGTAGGCGTCCAGCAGGGCCCGTAGCCGGGCGGCCGCCTCGCGCGGCAGGTAGAACTCCCCCTCCAGGCCCCCACCTTTGGTGGGGCGGACCCGCAGGAACCGCCGCGCGTAGTCGGCCTGCTCGTCGCGGTCCTCCCCGTCGGGGTCGAGCACCGCCCGCAGGTAGCGGCCGGCTTTGGCCACCTCCGCCGCCCCCGCCTTACCCGCCAGCTCCAGCAGGATCGGCTCGGCCAGGGCGGCGTGCTCGTCACTCAACTGGGCGGTAGCGGTGCAGATCGCCTCCACCACCCCCGCCGCCAACCCACCCTCAGCGAACTTCTCCCGCACCCGGGGCAGACGCGCCAACTCCACCGCCAAGGTCAGCAAGCGGCCCGCTCCCGCGACGCTCATCCCCGCGGCGGTGCGCAACCAACTACGGGTCGAGGCATGCCCATGCCGCTTGGCCTGCCCCGCACCATGCACCCGCCCCACCCGATCCGCCAACGCGGAGGTGATCCGATCCCGCGCGAACAGCAACTCCTCAGCCTCAGCAAGACAGATATCCGCATCATCCGGCAACGGCGCCAACGCCAACGCCTGCGCCGACTCACGCAACGACGCCACCAAAGCCCACGACGACCGGAACTTGTCCCGGCCGGCGCCGCCCCCACAACCACCGGCACCCAAGCCATGGGCACTACCGGCACCAGCCCTGCGGGCGCCGGAGTCAGCGCCGGTGGAGGCACCGGCATGCGAGGTCGCAGATGCACGATTTCCGGCAGCGGCATTCGCATGCAGTCGCATTTGTCCGAGGAGGCACTTCCATCGTTGTGTGACACGAGCATCCCGGCCCGACTCACCGAAAGGTCCCCGAACGTGCTCGCCGCCGGAGGTCGCGCTTTCGGGAGACCAGAGGGGCGATCGAGAAGTCAGCCGCTCCCACCAGTGCTCATCGGGAATGTTCGAACGACCGAGGCGGCCAGGGTCGACGAGCGGCGACTCCATGACACCTCCTCATGCTCATTCGAAAATCTGTATGAATTCTTTCACGCGCCACTCACCCCGCTCAAGCGCGGAGGCGAATTAAATGGAGTCACAGGCAGAACCACAATTCGGGGTATAGATTCCATTTTCACCCGGCTCGCTCCATGGCCTCCCGATTGCCAGGGCCCCAGAATTCGCTCGCGAATCCCAGGTCCCGCCGACGAGGAGAGCCGCGCTGGTGCCGCCCCCGGCTCCTCTGTGGCGCCCCGCGGCTCGGTCAGCGCGAGACCGCGGTCCGTGCCGTCCGGACGATCGCGGCGGCGAATTCCGCAGCGGCAAGGGATACCGCGACGCGCGGCTTCACCTGCGCCGATGCCGGACGCACCGGCGTAGCCGTCTGGGCATTGGAGAGGCGAAATCCAGAAAAGGTGGTTTCCGTCCGCCCGTCGGCGGTAGCCCAGTAAGGGACCGACCAAGCGAGAGACAAGGAGAAGCACGTGATCACCCACGAGCAGATCCCCATGGTGCTCGACAACCCGGTCTACGACCCCGACGGCGACAAGATCGGCGAGGTCGCACAGGTCTTCCTCGATGACGCGACCGGACGGCCGAAGTGGCTCTGTATCAAGACGGGACTTCTCCACACCAAGGAGACCTTCGTCCCGCTGCACGACGCGAGCCTGACGGCCGGCCATGTCGAGGTCCCGTACGACAAGGAGCACGTCAAGAACGCGCCCGACGTGGACCTGGACGCCGACGGGCACCTGTCCGCCGAGCAGGAGCGTGAGCTCTACCGTCACTACGACATGGACTGGGACGGTGCCTGGGAACGCGCCAACCGGCCCGACAGCCTCGCCGGCTGGGCCGACAGCGCCGGGCGGCGCGAACGCGAACGGCTGGGGGTCGGCGCCGACGATCCCGGCGAGTACAGGGACTACGCCGTGACCCGCGGCGGGGAGCGGTACGGCACCGACGATCCGGCGCTCGGCTCCAGGGACCGCCTGGACGCCGAGATCCCCGGCACGCGACCGGGTGAGCCGCTGGCGCGGCGGGAGCCCGAGACGCGGTCCGAGGAGCTGTTCGGCAGCGGCGATCCCTCGCGCACGTCGAGCGAGCGGTACGGCACCGAGGACCCGGCGGCCCGGTCACAGGAACGGTTCGGCACCGGCGATCCGGTGACCGGCGCCGGCGACCGGTTCGTCACCGACAAGGACGCCCGCGATCGGGACATCCGTCGCCGGGACATCCCCGGCCAGGACGAGCCGCACCTGTAACCGGGACGAACACCGAAGAACACCGAAGAACACCGAAGAACACGGACGAACACGGACGAACACCGGCGAACCCGGCAGAACCGGGGAAGCCGCTCGTCACCAGCCCCGTTGCCCCGGTGCGCCTCCGCCGCCGGGGCAACGGCATGCCCGGCCGCTTACCCGGCCCGCTTTCGAGGCGTCTTTCAGTCGTCGTCGATGACCTCGCCGTGCACCACACGGCCCCGGCCCGCTCCGGCGGGCCCGCCGGAGCGGGCCGCACCGCCGAAGCCACCTGCACCGCCGAAGCCCGCCCCCTCGTCGAACCCCGCGGTCCGGTCGAAGAGCGGCGCGTACGGCGAGCGGGCGGCGAGCGACCGCACGCGGCGGCCGAAGAACCACGACAGCCACCGCCGCGCGATCGGCCGGGTGAACGGCAGGATCATGAAGAACCCGAACACGTCGGTCAGGAAGCCGGGGGCAAGCAGGAGGGCGCCGCCGGCGACGATCATCGCCCCGTCGGCGAGTTCACGGTCGGGCATGCGCCCCGACTCGATGGTGGCGCGCACTGCCGCCCACGCCCGCCGCCCTTCGCGGCGCACCAGCCAGGCGCCGAGGATGCTGTCGGCGATGAGCAGAGCGACCGTCTCCCACCCGCCGATCACGGACCCCACCCGGATCAGAATCCAGATCTCCAGGATGGGAACCAGGAGGAACCCGAGGAACAGCCCGATCCGCACCATGTCTTGCCCCACTCACCCCGGCACTCGTACGTCTGCGTCAACGTCCCCGCGGCCGCTGGGGTTCCTGTGGATCGTGGCTATCGCCTCGGGCGAAACCGATCACCGAACCCGGCGACCCCCCAGACGGCGATGCGCCAGAAGGCCTCGAAGATGATCTTGCGGCTCATCTTGCTGCTGCCCACGGTGCGCTCGACGAACGTGATCGGTATCTCGGTCACCCGCAGGCCCTGCCGTACGGTGCGGAGCGTGAGGTCCACCTGGAAGCAGTAGCCCTGCGACTCGACGTCGTCCAGCCCGATCTTCTCCAGGGTGGCCGCACGATAGGCCCGGAAGCCCGCCGTGGCGTCGCGCACCGGGATGCCGAGCACCAGCCGGACGTAGGTGTTGGCCCCCCGGGACAGCAACTCGCGCGAGAACGGCCAGTTGACGGTCTTGCCGCCGGGCACCCACCGGGAGCCGATCGACAGATCGGCGCCGTCGGTCACCGCGTCGAGCAGCTTGTGCAGCTCCTCGGGCTGGTGGGAGCCGTCGGCGTCCATCTCCACCAGCACGTCGTAGCCCTCGGCCAGGCCCCACCGGAATCCGGCGATGTAGGCGGCGCCCAGCCCCTGCTTGCTCGTCCTGTGCAGGACGTGGACGTGATCGTCCGCCTCGGCCAGCTCGTCGGCGATCCTGCCGGTGCCGTCGGGACTGTTGTCGTCGGCCACGAGCAGGTGCACGTCGGGCAGCGCCTCGCGCAGCCGCCGCGTGATCAACGGGAGGTTCTCCCGCTCGTTGTACGTGGGGACGATCACGAGCACCCGCCCTGGGGTCCGCTCCATCAGCTTCTCCTCCGCCCAGAGATGGCCGCCACCGTCGCTCCGGCTCCCATGAGTACCATGATCCACTCCGGCAGCGCACCTAGCTCCGCCGCCACCGTGTTCTTCGTCCTGACGGGGACGTCCAGGACGTTCATCCCCGCCACCAGCTCGCCGGTACGCCATCCGACCCGGCCGTCAGGGCCGACGTACGCGGAGATGCCCGTGGTCGCCGCGGTGACCACGGCCCGGTTGAACTCCACCGCCCGCAGCTGCGACATCGCGAGCTGCTGGGGCGGCAGGTTGGTGAGCGCGTAGCTGGCGTTGTTGGTCTGCACCACCAGCGGCGTGCCGCCGGCCAGCACCGTGTCGCGCACCGTGCTGTCGAACGCCACCTCGTAGCACTCCACGGTGCCGATCGTCACCGGCCCCATCCGCAGCGCTCCCACCTTGTCGCCGGGGACCGACTGCCGGCCGACGAGCTGGGCTCGCGACGACAGCGCCAGGAACAGGTCCTTCATCGGGGTGTACTCGCCGAACGGCACCAGCCGCCGCTTGTCGTAGTACGCGCCCGGGCCGGTGACCGGGTCCCAGACCACACCGCGGGTGGCCCGGTTCTCGGTGCCGATCTTGACCACCGCGCCGACGAGGATCGGCACGCCGATGTCCTTGGCGGCGGAGTCGATCACCTGCCTGGCGTACGCGCTGGTGTAGGGGTCGATGTCGGTGGAGTTCTCCGGCCACACCACGATGTCGGGCCGCTGGAGTTTCCCCGCGCGCACCGCCTCGGCCATCCGGTGCGTCTCGTCCGCGTGGTTGCGCAGCACGACGGCGGGCTCGTCGCCGAGGAAGTACATCCCCCGCCCAGGGACGTTGCCCTGGATGACACCGATCCGCACTGTCCTGCCCTCGTCGCCGGGCCGGGGCACGACCAGCCCCAGCACCGGTACGGCTATCGCGGCGAGCAGCGTCCCGGCAAGCACCCGGTCGGCCCGCCACCTCGGCGGACGCCGTGTGACCAGCGCGGCGAGCAGCGCCCCCGTGAGTGCGACCGTGAAACTTACAAGCGGGGCGCCGCCCAGCGCGGCGAAGCCGGTGTACGGCGACTCGCCCTGGCTGAAGGCCAGCCGCGCCCAGGGGAAGCCTCCGACGGGGAACAGGCCACGGGCCCACTCCTGCACGACCCACAGGCAGGCCACCCACAACGGCCACAGGCGCAGCCGCATGACGAGGACGGCCACACAGGCCAGCGCGGCCCAGAACAGGCTCTCGATGCCCGACAGGGCCAGCCAGGCGTCGTCCCCGATCGGGCGGACCCAGGCCAGCGTCGGCAGGAGGAACGCCAGCCCCCCGGCGTACCCGATCCACGCCGCCCGGCGCGGCCGCAGGCCGTACAACGCGAGGGCGAGCAGCGCCACGCCCACCGGCGCGCAGAACCACCATCCGATGGGCGGGAAGGCGAGGTAGAGCACCAGGCCGCCCGCGACGGAGGCGGCGAGGCGGATCAGCACGCCCGGCACCCATGGCTTCGACGCCGCGGCGGCGGGCGGAGCCGCGTCCTGTGCCGTCTTCAGTGCCACGGGGCAGTATCTCCTCGCATGTCGATGGTCCCGACGCCAAAAATCATTCCAGGTCAGGGTCGCAGACGGCGGCGCAGGCCGCCAAACCGGCCTCAGCCACTGTACGGCGGCGAGGAGCAGGCGGAGGAGGAGAGAGGAAGGGAAGAAGGCCCGGGCGGCCCTTCGGACCGGTTCCGTCCCGTCGGCGGCGGGCGCGGAGCTCCGTTGTCTACTGGGTGCCCGGGCCCCTCCTGGGTCCAACCCCCCGGCCGGATGGGGTGCCCCGCCTCGGCGGGACGCCGCCCTGCGCCTGGTGTGCTGACGGGGTCACGCTCCGTCATCGACGCAGAGGTCGGCGGCGCCATAGAGCGGCCAACCGGTCAGTCCCGTGCTGGACTGCGCAGCAAACTACCGACCTCAGCGCAGATGTCAACCGCGTCCCGATCAGCGGAAATACCACATTTCCGCAGGTAGGAGCGGTGCCCGTTCGGCACCGTTCCGGTCAACGCCGTTCCAGACCGTTGAGGACCTCGGGCAGCTCCTCCGTGTGGACCACGCCGAGGCGGCTCGTGGCCCTGGTGAGTGCGACGTAGAGGTCGCTCGGGCCGCGCGGCGACTCCCGCAGGATCCGGCCGGGCTCGACCACGATCACCGAGTCGAACTCCAGCCCCTTGGCCTCGGTCACCGACAGCACCGCCACGGGCGCGTCCAGCGCGGCCGGGCCGGGCCCTGTGGCCGCCTCGGGCACGGCCGCCCGGACGATCGCCCCGATCTCCTCGGTCATCCCGGCCGGGGCGATGACCACGAGGCGGCCCTCCCCGACGACCTCCGCCGCGACCACCGGGCCCGCCTCCGCGAGGGTGGCGACCCGCAGGGCCCACGGCCGCTCGCCCGTCTCCCGCACCGACTCCGGCGCCTTCAGGTCGGAGCCGACCAGTTCGAGCACGCGGGCGGCGACCTCCATCAGCTCGGCGGGGGTGCGGTAGTTGACGCTGAGGTGCTCCTCGCGCCAGCGGCCCGCGACGTACGGATCGAGGACCCGGGCCCAGCTCGCCGCGCCCGCGGCCGACCCGGTCTGCGCGATGTCGCCGACGATCGTCATCGACCGGCCGGGAATGCGCCGCATGACCATCCGCCAGGCCATCTCGGACAGCTCCTGGGCCTCGTCCACGATCACGTGGCCGAAGGCCCACGTGCGGTCCCTGGCGGCCCGCTCGGCCGTGGTGAGATAGGTCTCCTCGGCCTGCTGCCGTTCTGCGAAGCGCTCGGCGTCCATGATGTCGGCCAGGCCGGTCAGCTCCAGCACCTCGCGGGCGTAGGCGATGCGCTCCTCGCGCTCCTGCTCGGCCCGGCGCGCCGCCCGCAGCACCCCCTCGTCGATGTCCCCCAGCAGCTCGGCGGCCTCGTCGAGCAGCGGCACGTCGGCCGCGCTCCACCAGTTCTCCCCCGGCTTCTCCCCCGCTTTGGGCGGCTCGCGCAGCAGCAGGTCGCGCTCCGGCGCGCCCAGCCCGGCCGCCGCCATCCGGTCGCGGTCGGTGAACAGGCCGATGAGCAGCTGCTGCGGCGTGAGGTAGGGCCACAGCCGGTTGAGCGCCACCCGCACCGGCTCCTCGGTGCGCAGGTCCTCGCGCAGGTCGGCGAAGTCGGCGTCGTCGAGTGCGCCGCGGCCCAGGTGGCGGGCCGCCTGCCGGGTGAGCACGGTCAGCAGGTGGCGGATGAAGACGGCTCTGGCCTGGTTGTGCGGGCGGCGGGAACGGCCGGCCTTCGACCGGGCCGCCTCCAGCGTCTGCCGGTCGAGCTTCAGCGTGAACTTGTCGAGCTTGATCTCCACGGGAGTGCGCGGCATCCGCTGGCGCTCCCGTACGGCCCGGGCGATCACGTCGGCCATCGCGATCCGGCCCTTGACCGCGGCGGCCTCGGGCGGGTCCTCCCGGGTCGCGGTGACGCCCGGGTACAGCTCGCCCACGGTGGACAGCAGCACGTCGGTCTCGCCGAGGGACGGCAGCACCTGCTCGATGTAGCGCATGAAGGTCGGGTTGGGCCCGAGGATCAGCACTCCCCGGCGTTCCAGCCGCTCACGGTAGGTGTAGAGGAGGTAGGCCGCGCGGTGCAGGGCCACCACGGTCTTGCCGGTGCCCGGGCCGCCCTGGACGACGAGCACGCCGTTCAGGTCGCTTCGGATGATCTTGTCCTGCTCGGCCTGGATGGTGGCGACGATGTCGCGCATGCGGCCGGTGCGCTTCTCGCCGAGCGCGGCCAGCAGCGCCGCCTCGCCGTTCAGCGAGGCCCGGTCGGCGTCGGTGAGGCTGTCGAGGTCGAGCAGGTCGTCGTCGATCGCGGTGACCCTGCGGCCCCGCGTGTGCAGGTGGCGCCGCCGGGTGACGCCCATCGGGGCGGCCGGGGTGGCACGGTAGAACGGCTGCGCCACCGGGGCCCGCCAGTCGATCAGCAGCCGGTGCTGGTCGTCGTCCGACAGGCCGATGCGGCCGATGTACAGCCGCTCACCCTCCGCGTGGTCGAGCCTGCCGAAGCACAGGCCGTTCTCCACCGCCCACAGGCGGGCCAGCCGCTGGGTGTACATGACGGCGAAGTTGTCGCGCTCCGAGCGGTTCTGGTGGGTGCCGAAGGCCCCCTGGGCCAGCACGGCGTCGAGCTGCCCGCGCGTGCGCTCCCGCAGCACGTCGAGGCGCTCGTACAGCGCGGCGACGTACTTCTGCTCCCGGGCCAGCTCGCCCGTCGAAGACTCTGGCATAGGCCGCCAGATTCTACGTGCCGTCCCGCTCTTCTCCCGCATCGGGCACAGCGGGGTCACAGGCGCGGTCACAGATGGATCTCGGCGCGGATCGCGGTCTTGACGGCACTCGAGCCCGTTCGTACGGTCGCCTCAAAAGTTAGGAAACTTTCCTAACCGGCTGCTGGGAGAACGTATGACCCGCCCGATCGCGGGGACGCCGAGCCTGCTGCGCGCGATCAACGACCGTGCCGCGCTGATGGTCCTGCTCGAACGCGGCCCGCTGACCCGGCCCGAGCTGGGGACCCTCACCGGCCTGTCCAAGCCGACCGCCTCCCAGCTGCTGGCCCGGCTCCAGGAGGCCGGCCTGGTCGTCCTGGACGGCATCCGCGAGGGCCTGCCGGGCCGTACGGCCGAGCTGTACCGGATCAACCCTCGCGCGGCGCACGTGGCGGCGCTGGACGTCACGCCGGCGCGCATCGCCGTGGCGGTCGCGGACGTCACCGGCAGGGTCGTCGCCGAGCACCGTCTGGCCACCCCCGGGCGCACCGGGGGCGACGTGGTGGAGCGGGTCCGGGCCGCGCTCGCGGGGGCGGGCGGCCCGGCCGGGCTCGACCCGACGGAGCTGAGCCGGGTGGTCGTCGGCATCGGGGGCGCCGTCGATCCCTCGACGGGCAGGCTCGGCTACGCCGCCCACATCCCGGGCTGGCACATCCCCGACCTGATCGGGACCCTCCGCGACGGGATCGGCGTGCCGATCGACGTGGAGAACGACGTCAACCTGGTCGCCCAGGCCGAACGGTCCAGGGGCAGCGCCCGGGGCCACCAGGACTACGTGCTGCTGTGGGCCGACGAGGGCATCGGCGCGGCCCTCGTCATCGGCGGCCGCCTCCATCGCGGGGCGACCGGCGGCGCGGGCGAGGTCGGTTACATGCCCGTGGTGGGCGCCCCCACCGCGCGGGACGTGGGCAGGCGGGCCAACCACGGGTTCCAGGCGCTGTCGGGCGGCCCGGCCGTGCTCGCCCTCCTGCGGGCGCACGGCGTGCGCGGCTCCACGCCGAGCGGCGCCGTCCGCAACGCGGTCGCCGCGGCCGGGCGCGGCGGCCCGGACGGCGAGAGCGCGCGCGAGGCCCTCCGCGACCTCGCAGGCCGCCTCGCGCTGGGGCTGGCGGCGATCACGGCCGTCGTCGATCCCGAGATCGTCGTGCTGTCCGGCGGCGTGCTGCTGGCCGGCGGCGAGGTCCTACGGGAGACGGTCGAGCGTGAGCTGCACGCGCTGACCATCCCCCGGCCCCGCGTGCTGCTGTCCACCCTGGAGGGCAATCCGGTCCTCGCCGGGGCCCTCGACCTCGCGCTCGGCGCCGTACGCGAGGAACTGTTCGGCGCGGTGAACAAGTCCCCTTCGACGCACTAGGGAGGCACCCCCCATGAAACGCCTTCTCTTCCTCTCCACGGCACTGTCCATCGGGACCGGGCTGGCCGCGCTCACCGCCTGCACGGCCGGCACCGAGAGCGCGCCGCCCAAGGTGGCCCAGAGCGGGGCGAGCCACGACCCGGTCACCATCGAGTTCTGGCACGGCTTCAGCGCCGACAACGAGCTCAAGGCCTTCGACGAGACCCTCGCCGGCTTCCGGAAGAAGTTCCCCTGGATCACGGTCAAGCCGACCAAGGCCGTCCAGGACAGCCAGATCCTCCAGTCCGTACGCGGCGGCAACCCGCCCGACGTCGCCCTGTCGTTCACCACCGACAGCGTCGCCGAGTTCTGCAAGGCCGGGATCTTCCAGGACCTCAACCCCTACCTGAAGGCGAGCGGCATCGACCCGGCGTCGCTGTTCCCGAAGGTGATCGCCGAATACACGCAGTATCAGGGCAAGCGCTGCGTGATGCCCATGCTCGCCGACGCGTACGGCCTCTACTACAACAAGACGCTCATGAAGGGCCACCAGCCCCCGAAGACGATGAGCGAGCTGGCCGACCTCGCCAAGAAGCTGACGGTCAAGGACGACAAGGGCGACATCAAGGTCGCCGGGTTCGTCCCGACCAGCCAGATGTACGAGAACGCCCCCATCCACACCGGCGTGATGGTCGGCGCGAAGTGGACCAACCCCGACGGCACCTCGGCCATCGGCTCCGACCCGCAGTGGAAGAAGCTGATGACCTGGCAGAAGGACCTCACCGACTGGTACGGCTACGACAAGCTCGAGAAGTTCCGCAAGAGCCTCGGCGACGAGTGGTCGGCCGAGAACCCGTTCACCACCGGCAAGGTCGCCATGGCCGTCGACGGCGAGTGGCGCACCGCCATGCTCGCCGCCGACGCTCCGGACCTCGACTACGGCACAGCGCCGCTGCCGGTGGCCGACGACCAGCCCCAGCGGTACGGCGCGGGCTTCATCACCGGCACCGTCATCGGCATCCCGCGCGGCGCCAAGCACGCGGAGGCCGCCTGGGAGCTGGTGAAATACCTCACCACCGACACCGGCTCGCTGGTGACGCTGTCGAACGCGATCAGGAACGTGCCGAGCACGCTGCCCGCGCTCCAGTCGCCGGACCTCAAGAAGGACCCGAACTTCCAGACCTTCCTCGATATTTTCGCCAACCCGAACAGCACGACGATGCCGGCCCACGTCAACTCCGTCTTCAACCAGCAGACGCTGCAGGAGGCGCAGATCAAGTGGGAGTCGGGCCGCGCGTCCGACCTGGACGCGCTGCTCGCCGAGGTCGACAAGAAGATCGACGAGAAGCTCAAGCTGACGGCGGGCGGCTGAGCCGATGGCGACGACGGCGCTGCGCCACAGGAATCCCGGCCGGGGAAACCTGCGCGCCCTGCTCTACCTGTCCCCCTGGCTCGCCGGGTTCGCGATCTTCTTCGTCTACCCGCTGCTGTCCACGGTCTACTTCTCCTTCCAGCGCTACGACCTGTTCACCCTGGAGCCCGTCGGGCTGCTCAACTGGGAGTACTTCTTCAAGGACCAGGCCGCCTGGACGGCGATCCGCAACACGCTGTGGCTCGTCGTGGTGATGGTCCCCTTGCGGGTGCTGTTCGGCCTCGGCGTCGCCCAGCTGGTGACCCGGCTGAAGGCCGGCGCCGGGGTCTACCGCACGATCTTCTACCTGCCGGCGCTGGTGCCGCTGGTGGCCGGGACGCTGGGGTTCGTGTTCCTGCTCAACCCCGGCACCGGGCCGGTGCACGCGATCCTGTCGGCCGTCGGGCTGCCCGCGCCGGACTGGTTCGGCGACCCTGCGTGGTCGAAGTGGGGCCTCACTCTGCTGGGCCTGTGGTCGGTCGGCGACCTGATGGTCATCTTCATGGCCGCACTGCTCGACGTGCCGAAACAGCTCTACGAGGCCGCCGCGATCGACGGCGCGAACGGATGGCGGCAGTTCACCTCGATCACGCTGCCGGTGATCCGGCCGGTGCTGATGTTCGCCCTCGTCACCGGGGTGATCCAGACCCTGCAGTACTTCACCCAGGCCGAGGTCGCCGCGCGGGTCGCGTCCGGGGCGACCGACTCGGCCGGGTCGGTCTTCACCCCCGGCTACCCCGACCAGTCCACGCTGACGTTCCCGCAGTGGCTGTTCCAGCAGGGCTTCCGGGACTACGCGATGGGCTACGCCTGCGTGCTCGCGCTCGTGCTGTTCGCGGTCGCGATGGTGTTCACGCTCATCCTGCTGCGGCAGTTCCGCGGCCTCGGCGAGGAGGACGCATGACGAGGGGCACGGTGCTGCTGTGGGTCGCCCGGCACGCGCTGGCCATCGCGCTCGCGCTGATGTTCCTCGGCCCGCTGGTGTTCATCGCGCTCACGGCCCTGATGAGCGACCGGCAGGCGCTCACCTCCGATCTGTGGCCGCACACCTGGAACTGGGGCAACTTCACGGAGATCTTCGAGAAGGCGCCGCTGCTGACCTGGATCCGCAACACGCTGCTCTACTCGGTGCTCGCCACCGCGTTCATGCTGGTGTCGTCGATCCCCGTGGCGTACGCGCTGGCGCGGTTCCGCTTCCGCGGCCGCCGGACGGCGCTCCTGCTGGTGATCACCATGATGATGCTGCCGCCGCAGGTCGTGGCGGTGCCGATCTACCTGATCTGGGCCCGCTTCCACCTGACCGGCACGCTGTGGCCGCTGATCCTGCCGATGCTGCTCGGCGACGCGTTCTCGATCTTCCTGCTGCGCCAGTTCCTCGTCACGATCCCGCGCGAGTACTCCGACGCGGCGAAGGTCGACGGATGCGGCGAGTTCCGCACGCTCGTGCGGGTGATCCTGCCGATGGCCCGCCCGGCCATCGCCGCCGTCGCGCTCTTCCAGTTCTTCTACTGCTGGAACGACTACTACGGACCCCTGCTGTACGCGGGGACCGACCTGGACAACTGGACGCTGTCGCTGGGGCTGGCGGCGTTCCGGTCGGTGCACCGCGTGCAGTGGAACCTCACGATGGCCGCCACACTGCTGGCCATGGCCCCGGTGATCATCGTGTTCTTCTTCGCCCAGAAGGTCTTCATCGAGGGCGTCAAGCTGACGGGAGTCAAATGAAGCTGGCCGTTGTCGGGGGCGGTTCCACGTACACGCCGGAGCTGATCGACGGTTTCGCCCGCCTGCGCGGCGAACTGCCGCTGTCGGAGATCGCGCTCGTCGACCCCGACGAGCGGCGGCTCGCGACGATCGCCGGGATGGCCCGGCGGATGCTCGCCCGCGCCGGGCACCCGGCCGCGCTGACCACCGCCACCCGCGTGGAGGACGGCGTCTCCGGGGCCGCGGCGGTGCTGCTGCAGTTGCGCGTCGGCGGCCAGGCCGCCAGGAACGTCGACGAGACCCTGCCGCTGGAGTGCGGCTGCGTCGGGCAGGAGACCACGGGCGCAGGGGGCCTCGCCAAGGCCCTGCGGACCGTGCCGGTGGTGCTCGACATCGCGGAGAAGGTGCGCGCGCACGCGCCCGGCGCGTGGATCGTCGACTTCACCAACCCCGTCGGCATCGTCACCCGGGCGCTGCTGGACGCCGGGCACCGGGCCATCGGGCTGTGCAACGTGGCCATCGGGTTCCAGCGCCGCTTCGCCGCCCTCCTCGGCGTGGCCCCCGAGCGGATCGCGCTCGGCCACGTCGGGCTCAACCACCTCACCTGGGAGCGGTCCGTCCTGCTCGACGGCGTGGACGTGCTGCCCCGCCTTCTGGACGAGCACGGCGAGGGCATCGCCGAGGCCCTCGGCCTGCCGGTCGGCCTGGTCCGCCATCTGGGCGCCGTGCCGTCGTACTACCTGCGGTACTTCTACGAGCACGACCGCGTGGTGGCCGAGCAGCGGACCTCGCCGTCGCGGGCCGCCAAGGTGGCGGCGGTGGAGTCGGCGCTGTTGGAGATGTACGCCGACCCGGCCGTGGACACCAAGCCCGACCTGCTGGACAAGCGCGGCGGCGCCTTCTACTCGGAGGCCGCCGTCGCCCTGGTCGCCTCGCTCATGGGCGACCGCGGGGACGTGCAGGTCGTCAACACCCGCAACAACGGCACGCTGCCGTTCCTCGACGACGACGCGGTGATCGAGGTCCCGGCCGCCGTCGGGGCCGCCGGGGCCGTGCCGCTGCCCGTCGATCCCGTGGAGCCGCTCTATCGGGGCCTGATCGCCCATGTGTCGGCGTACGAGTCGCTCGCCCTGGAGGCGGCCCTGCACGGCGGCGAGAACCGCGTCAGGGACGCCCTGCTGGCCCATCCGCTGGTCGGCCAGGCCTCCCTCGCCGACGGCCTCACCGCGCGCCTCGTGGACGCCAACCGCGACTTCCTGCCGTGGGCGGTGGCCCGGTGACCCGTACGGTGCTCGCCGTGGACGGCGGCAACAGCAAGACCGACGTCGCCCTCGTCCGCGAGGACGGCACGGTGCTCGCCACCGCGCGCGGGCCCGCGTTCCTGCCGCAGAGCGCCGGAGCCGAAGCCGCCGTCGACGTGGTCGGCAGCACCGTGCGGCGTGCCCTCGCCGACGAGATCGCCGCGCCGCCGTACGCCGACCACGTCGCGGCGTACGTCGCGGGCGCGGACCTGCCGGTCGAGGAGGAGCGGCTGCGGGCCGAACTGCTGGCCCGCGGCTACGGCGCGAGCGTGGTCGTCGGCAACGACACCTTCGCCCTGCTGCGGGCCGGGTCGGGCACGGGATGGGGTGTGGCCGTCGTCTGCGGCGCCGGGATCAACGCGGTGGGCGTCTCCCCCGCCGGGCAGGTCGCCCGCTTCCCCGCGCTCGGCCGCCTCAGCGGCGACTGGGGCGGCGGGCACCACCTGGGCGAGGAGGCGCTCTGGCACGCCGTGCGCGCCGAGGACGGCCGCGGCCCCGCGACCGCGCTGACCGACGTCGTGCGCGCCTGCTTCGGCGCCGCAACGGTCGAGGAGGTCGTCGTCGGGCTGCACTTCGGCGACCTGCCGGCCGACGAGCTGCACGCCCTCGTGCCGCCCCTGCTGGCCGCCGCCGCGGACGGGGACGCGATCGCCGGGTCCCTGGTGGAGCGGCAGGCCGAGGAGATCGCGCTGCTCGGCGTCGTCGCCATGCGGCGGCTCGGCCTGCTCGCCGCGCCCTGCGAGGTCGTGCTCGGCGGCGGCGTGCTGACCGCACGGCATCCCCTGCTGACGTCGCTGGTCGAGCGGCGCTACGCCGAACGCGCGCCGCTCGCCCGGCTCGTCGTCGCCGACGTGCCGCCGATCGTGGGCGCCGCCCTGCTCGGCCTCGACCGTCTCGGCGCGCCCCCCGAGGCGTACGCCCGGGTGCGTGCGCACTTCCTGCCGCACGTCCTCAGCAGCACTGCCAAGCCGTAGCCGACGCCGACGTCGCCGAAGTTGACCTCCTGCAGCGTGCCGCACGAGTCGAGCTGGAACAGGAAGCCCCAGGCGCCGGGCGCTCAGCCCTCGGCGGCGTCCTCTTCCGGCTCCTTCTCGATCACCGGGGAACGGTAGTCGTACGGCGTGCTGAGGACGACCGTCGTACGCGTGCTGACGTTGGCCGAGGCGCGGATGTGCTGGAGGAGTTCCTCCAGCGCCAGAGGGGAGGCGACGCGGACCTTGAGAATGTAACTTTCATCGCCCGCGACGCTGTGGCACGCCTCGATGGCGGTCAGATGGCTCAGCCGCTCCGGCGCGTCGTCCGGCGCGGAGGGGTCGATCGGCTTGATCGAGACGAACGCGGTCATCGGAAGACCGATCTCGTCGTAGTCCACGAGAGCGGCGTATCCACGGATCACACCACGCTTTTCCAGCCTGCGTACCCGCTGGTGCACTGCGGAGACCGACAACCCGGTCTCCTTGGCCAGATCGGTGAAGCTCATCCGGCCGTCAGTCGCCAGCAGGGTGACGATTCGGCGATCGATCTCCTCCACCCCAGCAACGGTAGCGCCGCCCGAGACTGTCTCGTCCCGAAGCCGCCGAAATGCCGCGTTGCCGGCAATGCCGCGATCACCCTTCCGCGGCCAGTGCCCGTACGTCGGGGTGCATGCCGGGGGTCGCCGACACGAGGGCGGCCAGCGAGCCGAGAATCGTCACGGGCCGCGTCTTGGACGCCTCCACGGCGGCCAGGTAGCGCCAGGCCACCAGTTCGGCCACGTCGGCGCGGGCGTCCGGGTCCACCCAGGCCGTGGCGATCATTCCCAGCAAAGCGGCCTCGGTCACCCAGTCCTCCGGCCCGTACGCCAGGTCGGCCAGCACGCTCCTGCGCTCGGACTCCGCCCACGGCTGGCCGGCCTGGTGGTGGGCGATGCCGAGGCAGGCCCACGCCTGGACCTGCCTGATCCACAGCGGCACGGCCGCGGGCTCGCCGTACGGCGACAGCGGCGGGTGGGCGAGCACGCCGAGCAGGTCGCCGAGGGACAGGCCCGACAGGCGTACGGCGTGGTCGTAGGCGCCCGGCAGGTGCGGCCAGCGCAGCGTCGCGACGGCGGCGACGGCCTCCAGCGCCTCGCGGGACGGCGGCGGCACGGCGGGCACGGCCGTCAGGCCCTCGTAACGCCACACCCGGCGTGCCACGCTCCGCACCGGCCCGTGGGCGTACACCTCGGGCACGGTCAGCCGCGCGTCGGGTTCCGGCGCGCCGGCGATGGTCAGCGCGAATCCGGGCACGACGAGGGAGAAGGCGAGCAGCGCGCTGGGCGGCTCGGGGGCGGAGACCGTGAGCTCGCCGCCGGCCGGGATCTCCTCCTGCTCCACCATCTGGTAGAGCACGTCGATCACCGACTCCGTCGGGCCCGGGACGCGTCCCAGCCAGAGGCGCAGCCCGCAGTGCTCGCCGAGGACCGCGTCACCGTGCTCGTTGCCGGGGTCGTCGCGCAGGTGGTCGGCCAGCTCCACCAGGTGCCGGACGTCCCCGTCCCGCTCGAAACGCATCCCGCAGGCCGTCGGATAGGCGTTCGGGTGCCGGGGCTCGCGCCGCAGCGCGCGCTCCACCCACTCCAGGCCCTCCTCCGGGCGGCCGCTGCTGTACAGCATCTCGCCGATGTCGGTGTACAACGCGAGGTTGGCGGGGTCGTGCTCCAGTGCCCGCACCATCGCCCGCTCGGCCTCGGGCCACCGCTGCAGGTCGCGGCACGCGTATCCCTCGGCCAGGGCGGCCTGGAAGGACGGCGCCAGCGCGTAGGAGCGGGCGGCCAGCTCCACCGCCTCCTCGGCCTCCCCCACCCGGCGCAGGAGGAGCGAGGCCAGCCAGAGCAGCGACGCGTCGTCCGGGTGGGCGCGCAGCGCGCCCCGCACCAGGGCGACGTACGGCAGCAGCGCCTCGCGGCCGTCCTCAGGCACCGTGCCGGGCAGCCCGGAGGCCAGCAGCGAGACGAGCGAGCCCAGTTCGCCCGGCGGGATCCGCCCGGGCAGCTCGGGGTCGAGCACCCACGGCACGTGCGCCCAGCGTCCCCCCGGCTCGTGCCGCTGCACGGAGATCAGCAGGCGCAGCGCGGGCACGTGCTCGCCTCGCGCGGCCAGCGCGTGGGCGCGGGCCAGCGCGGTGCCGAGGAAGACCGGCTCCTCCAGGGGAAACAGGTCCGGCCCGCCGCCCGGCCCGGCCAGCAGCCGGGCCAGCATCTCGTGGGCCTCGGGCAGGGCGGGATCGTGGGCCAGCGCCGCCGCGACGTGCGCGGCGGCGTGCCCGGTCTCCCCGTCGGCCAGGGCCAGCCGCGCCATGCTGACCTCGCCCTCGGCCTGGGCGCGGGGATCGTCCATGCCCTCGTCGATGCCCTCGTGCGTCATACGTCCTCCGATCCGGCAGTCGTGATCATCACTCTGCCAGAGCGACGGAGAGCACGGCCGCGGGGATCAGTCGACCACCACCAGGTCCCTGGTGGTGGTGTTCATCCGCTCTCCGGCGGTCTCGCCGCAGACGACGATGTCCTCGATCCGGGCGCCGTGCCGTCCGGGCAGGTAGATGCCCGGCTCGACGGAGAAGGCGAACCCCGGCCGCATCTCCTCGGTGTTGCCCGCGACGATGTACGGCTCCTCGTGCGTCTCCAGGCCGATGCCGTGCCCGGTGCGGTGGACGAAGTACTCGCCGTACCCCGCCTCCGCGATCACCTCGCGGGCGGCGGCGTCCACCGACTCGCAGCTCACGCCGGGCCTGACGTGGGCGCAGGCGGCCTCCTGGGCGCGCTTGAGCACCTCGTAGTAGGCCGTGAACTCCGCCGGCGGCTCGCCCACGCAGTACGTGCGGGTGGAGTCCGAGCAGTAGCCGCTCGGCATGACGCCGCCGATGTCGACCACGACAGGCTCGCCGGGCCGGATCACCCGGTCGGTCAGCTCGGCGTGCGGGCTGGCGCCGTTCGGGCCCGAGCCCACGATCACGAAGTCGACCCGGGCATGACCCGCGTCGATGATCGCCTCCGCGATGTCCTTGCCGACCTCCCGCTCGGTGCGACCGGCCTTCAGCAACCGGGGCACCAGGTTGTGCACGGCGTCGATGGCCGCCCCCGCCTCCGCGAGCGCCGCCTTCTCCGCGGGCGACTTGCGCATGCGCAGCTCGCGCAGGACGCTCCCGGCCAGCACCTGCTCGGCCCCGGGCATGACCGCGCGGAACCGCAGCGACTGCAACGCCCACATGCGGTCGGCGAGCCCGACCCGGGTGACCGGGCCCAGGCGGCGGGCCACCTCGGTGAACGGGTCGTCGGTCTCGTCCCACGCGACGAACTCGATGCCGAGCCGGGAGGCGGGCGAGTGCTCGGCGGCCGGCAGCTCCAGGCGTGGCACCATCAGGAACGGCTCGCCGGAGGCCGGCACGACGAGGCAGGTCAGGCGTTCCAGCGGCATCGCGTCGTAGCCGGTCACATAGCGCAGGTCGGGGCCTGGCGTCAGCAGCAGCGCGTCGAGGCCGGCGCGGTCGACGGCCTCGCTCACTGCGGCCGGACGGGTCGTGGGATACAGGTCGGAGGGCTCCGGGGACATCGTCGTCACGCCACCTAATCTAACGAGCGCGGGCCCCGACGACGTACTCAGGTGCGCATACCACAGCCGCCACGCGGGCGAGCTTCGCGGGGCTCTGGCTTATTCCACGCCATAGAAGAAAACCAACCCCTGTGGAATGCAGGACTGCTACGCTCCGCGTCAGGACGAGCACAGAACGTCCGCACAGCACTGCAAGAGCGGCATCGAGAGCGAGACAAATGGTCGGCGTAGTGGGCGGCACGAAGCCCGCCCTTCCCCCCGCGGACGACCGCGACCCGGACACGACGCCCGGCGCCGCCCCCGTCGGCACCCTCATGGTTCAGGACATCGGCGGACGGCGGTGGGCGGAGCGCCGGGAACGCGCCGCCGAGGAGCGCCGCGTCACCCTGGCGCTGCGGGAGGCGATCCTGCCCGAGCCCGGCGCGTCGATCGACCTGCCCTACGCCCGGATCGCGGTCCGGTACGTCCCGGCGGGCCGGGCGTCGAGCCTCGGCGGGGACTGGTACGACGCCGCGCCGCTGCCCGACGGGCGCATGTTCCTCGCGGTGGGCGACGTGTCCGGACACGGCCTGCCCGCGATCGCCGAGATGGCTCAGCTGCGCCACGCGCTGCTCGGCCTGAGCATGACGGGGGCCTGCCCCGGCAGGCTGCTGACGTGGCTGAACACCCTCGTCCTCACCCGGTTGGACGACACCACCGCGACCGCCGTGTGCGGCCACTTCGACCCGGCGACCCGCCTTTTCACGTGGGCACAGGCGGGCCACCCCGCCCCGATCCTGGTGCGTCGCGGGGGCGCGCGCCAGCTCGGGGCGCCCCGGGGGGTCGTGCTCGGGGCGACGTCGAGCCTGCCGTACGGGGTGGCCGACGTCCGCCTCGAGCCCGGCGACCTGCTGCTGATGTTCACCGACGGTCTGGTCGAGCGCCGCTCGCGCGACATCGGCGCCGGGGTGTCCCTCATCGTGGAGGCGGCCGTGGCGACCGGGCTCGGCACGGCCGGAGCGGACCTCGACGCGGGCCTCGACCGCCTGCTGGAGGCGATCGGTGGCCCCAACCCCGAGGACGACACCTGCCTGCTGGCCGTGGCGGTGACCGGAGAGGGTCCGCGGCACCCCTGACAGGCGTGACAATGGCAGGGTGCTGATGCTTCTCGACACCCCGTCGCTGTACTTCCGCGCCTTCTACGGAGTCCCGGAGTCGGTGACCTCGCCGGACGGCATGCCGGTCAACGCGGTGCGCGGGCTCCTCGACATGATCGCCACCCTGGTCCGGCAGCACTCCCCCGCCCAGATCGTGGCGTGCATGGACGCCGACTGGCGGCCGGCGTTCCGGGTGGCCGCGATCCCGTCGTACAAGGCGCACCGGGTGGCGATCGGCGACGAGGAGGAGGTGCCGGACACGCTGGCCCCGCAGGTCCCGGTCATCGAGGAGGTCCTGGACGCGCTCGGCATCGCCCGCGTCGGCGTCGCCGGATACGAGGCCGACGACGTGATCGGCACCTACGCGACCGCCGCCAGCGGCGCCGTGGACATCGTCACGGGCGACCGCGACCTGTTCCAGCTCGTCGACGACGAGAAGCCCTGCCGCGCCCTTTACACAGTAAGGGGAATCCGTAACCTCCAGATCATCGATGAGGCGTTCGTCCGGGAGAAGTACGGCATCCCCGGCCGGGCGTACGCCGACTTCGCGACGCTGCGCGGCGACCCGAGCGACGGCCTGCCCGGTGTCGCCGGCATCGGCGAGAAGACGGCGGCGGCCCTCATCACACGCTTCGGGTCGCTGTCCGCTCTGCTCGCCGCGCTGGACGACGGCGGCGCCGACGGCTTCCCCGCGGGCGCACGCAACAAGCTCGCCGCCGCCCGCGACTACCTGGAGGTCGCCCCTGCCGTGGTCCGGGTGGCCCACGACGTCCCGGTCCCGGACGTCGACATCACCCTGCCCGCAGCGCCGCGCGACCCCGAGCGGCTGGTCG
Organism: Microbispora sp. KK1-11; assembly: GCF_006874435.1. Classification (NCBI taxonomy): domain Bacteria; kingdom Bacillati; phylum Actinomycetota; class Actinomycetes; order Streptosporangiales; family Streptosporangiaceae; genus Microbispora; species Microbispora sp. KK1-11. The sequence goes on from NZ_VIRJ01000004.1 coordinate 27,985, forward strand.
CGCTGTCGGAGAAGCACGGCCTGGACAGCCCGCTCAACCGCCTGCTCGCCGCGCTGGCCTGACCCCCGGCCGTTTACGGCCCGGAATGTCCGCACTCGGGTAGGTTGATCGCGTGCCGTACACGACGATCCGCCTCCCGGACACCGCGGACGGGCTCCGCGACGGGTTCGCTCGCATCCGCAGTGAGTTCGATCTGCCGGAGGGTTTCCCCGCCCCCGTGCAGGAGGAGGCCGAGCGGGCCGCCGCCTCCCCCGCCGTGCCGCAGGAGGACCGGACCGATCTCCCGCTGGTGACGATCGACCCGCCGGGATCGATGGACCTCGACCAGGCGCTGTGCATCGAGCGGCGCGGGACGGGCTACCGCGTCTGGTACGCGATCGCCGACGTCGCGGCGTTCGTCCGGCCCGGCGGGGCGATCGACGCCGAGGCGCGGGGCCGCGCCGAGACCGTCTACATGGCCGACGGGCGCGTGCCGCTGCACCCGCCGGTCCTGTCGGAGGGCGCGGCCAGCCTGCTGCCCGGGCAGGCCCGGCCCGCGGCCCTGTGGCGGCTCGACCTCGGGTCCGACGGGGAGATCGAGGCGGTGGACCTGCGCCGCGCGCTCGTACGCAGCCGGGAGCGGCTCGACTACGAGACGGTCCAGGCCGCCGTGGACACGGGCCGGGCGGAGGGGACGATCGCGCTGCTCGCCGAGGTGGGGCCGCTGCGGCTGGAACGCGAGCGCGCCAGGGGCGGGCTGTCGCTGCCGACCCCCGAGCAGCAGGTGGTCCCCGACGGGAACGGCGGCTATCGGGTGGAGTTCCGCACGAACCACCCCTGCGAGGCGTGGAACGCCCAGATCTCGCTGCTCACCGGCATGGCGGCCGCCCGGATGATGCTGGACGCGGGCGTCGGCGTGCTGCGGGTCCTCCCCGAGGCGGGCCCTGAGGACGTCGGCAAGGTCCGCAGGGTCGCCGCCGCGCTCGGCGTGCCCTGGCCCGGCGGCACGTCGTACGCCGAGGTCGTGCACGGGCTCGACCCGAAGATCCCCGGCCATGCCGCCTTCCTGCACGAGTCGACGGTGCTGCTGCGCGGCGCGGCCTACGTCGCCTTCGACGGTCCGGCACCCGCGCAGGTGCTGCACGCCGCCCTGGGGGCACCGTACGCGCACGTCACCGCGCCGCTGCGGCGGCTGGTCGACCGGTACGGCACCGAGGTCTGCCTCGCCGTGGCCGCGGGCCGCCAGGTGCCCGAGGAGGTCGCGGCGGCGCTGCCCGACCTGCCGGAGCAGATGGCCGCGGGCGGCAGGCGGGCCGGCGCGGTGGAGCGGGCCTGCGTGGACCTGGTCGAGGCGGCCGTGCTGCACCCCAGGATCGGCGAGGTCTTCGAGGCGGTCGTCGTCGACGTCACCGACGGAAAGCCGGGCGGGCAGGTGCAGGTCACCGAGCCCGCCGTCATCGCCCGGTGCGACGGAGACCGCCTGCCGCTCGGCGAGCGCGTCCCCGTACGGCTCACGCGCGCCGACCCCGCCACCCGCGAGGTCCGCTTCACCGCCGTGTGAGCGGATAGGTGGAGCGACAGTTCAGCTGACGGAGGAGTAGGCGACGACCCCGCGGCGCATGGCGTCGATGGCCTTGAGGGCGTTCTCCGCGACCTTGCTCCCCTTGGGCGCGGCGTCCCTGAGCTGGCCGAGCAGGTCGAGCAGCTGCTTGACCCAGCGGACGAAGTCGCCCGCCGCGAGATCGCAGTCGGTCAGCACGGCGTCGAGGCTGTGGCCCTTGGCCCAGCGGAAGGCCGCCCAGGCGAAGCCCACGTCGGGCTCGCGGACGAACGACAGCCCGTGGTCCTCCTCGATGCCCTCCAGCTCGCCCCACAGCCGCACCATCTCCGCGAGCGCATCGCGCGTCGCCCCGGCCGGGATCTTGGGGCTGCGGACGTCGTCGGCCTGCCGCGACTCGTACACCAGCGACGACACGCACGCGGCCAGCTCGGCGGGGTCGAGACGGTTCCACACGCCCGCCCGCAGGCACTCGGCCGTGAGCAGGTCCAGCTCCGTGTAGAGCGAGGCGAGCCTGCGGCCCTGTTCCGTGACGGTCTCGCCGTCCAGGTAGCCGAGCTGGTCCAGCACGCCGCAGACCCGGTCGAAGGTCCGGGCGATGACGTGGGAGCGTCCCTCGACCCGGCGGCGCAGCCCCTCGGTCTCCTTGAGCAGCTTGTGGTAGCGCTCGGCCCAGCGCGCGTGGTCCTCGCGCTCGTCGCAGCCGTGGCAGGGGTGCTGGCGCAGCTCCCGCCGCAGGCGCGTGATCTCCTCGTCCTCCGCGGCGTGGTCGCGCGCCCGCGGCGGCTTGCCGAGGTCGCGGTCGCCCAGCTTGGCGTGCACCGTCGAGACGAGGTTGGCCCGTTCCTTCGGCGAGCGCGGATTGAACCCCTTCGGAATCCTGATCTTGTCGACCGGCTCGACCGGCACCGGGAAGTCGGCCGCCGACAGGCGCTTGACCTGCTTGCCGATCGTCAGCACGAGCGGCGCGGGGCCCTCGTGTCCCCGGCCGTTGACGCCGGGGTCGAGCACGACCGCGATGCCCGCGCGGCGCCCGCCGGGCACCCGGATGACGTCGCCGGGCTTGAGCACCTCCAGGGACTGCACGGCCTGGGCGCGGCGGGCCGCCCCCCGCTGGCGCGACAGCTCGGCCTCGCGGTCCGACAGCCGCCTGCGCATCGCGGCGTACTCCTCGAAGTCGCCGAGGTGGCAGGTCATGGCCTCGGCGTAGCCCTCGATGGCCTGCTCCGCCTTGCGGAGCTGGCGGGCCAGCCCGACGACGGCGCGGTCGGCCTGGAACTGGGCGAAGGAGTCCTCCAGCAGGGTCCGCGCCCGCTCCCGGCCGACCTGCCCGACGAGGTTGACCGCCATGTTGTACGACGGCTTGAAGCTGGAGCGCAGCGGATAGGTGCGGGTGCCGGCGAGACCGGCGACGGAGAGGGGGTCCATCCCCGGCTGCCAGACCACCACCGCGTGGCCCTCGATGTCGATGCCGCGCCGCCCGGCCCGGCCGGTGAGCTGGGTGTACTCCCCCGGGGTCAGGTCGGCGTGGGTCTCGCCGTTCCACTTGTCGAGCTTCTCGATCACCACGGACCTGGCCGGCATGTTGATGCCGAGCGCCAGCGTCTCGGTCGCGAAGACCGCCTTCACCAGCCCCTTGGTGAACAGCTCCTCCACGACTTCCTTGAACGCCGGGAGCATGCCCGCGTGGTGGGCGGCCAGCCCACGCTCCAGGCAGTCGCGCCATTCGAGGTAGCCGAGCACCGCGAGGTCCTCGTCGGGCAGGTGCGCGGTGCGCTCGTCCACGATCTGGCGGATCTCGTGGCTCTCGGCCTCTGTGGTGAGGCGCAGCCCCGAGTAGAGGCACTGCATGACGGCGGCGTCGCAGCCGTTCCTGGAGAAGATGAAGGTGATCGCCGGCAGCAGGCCCTCGGCGTCGAGCTTCTCGATCACGTCGGAACGGCTCGGCGTCGTGCCCCGGCCGGGCCGCGAGTAGCCCCGCCTGCCCCTGGCCTGGGCCAGCCGCATCTCGTCGCGGGAGATCCGCATGAGGGACGGGTTGACCCGCAGCGTGCCGTCGCCCTCGTCGACGAACAGGTCGAACATCTTGTTGCCGACCAGCATGTGCTGCCACAGCGGGACCGGCCGGTGCTCGTCCACGATGACGGTGGTGTCGCCGCGCACCTCGCCCAGCCACTCGCCGAACTCCTCGGCGTTGCTGACCGTGGCCGACAGGGCCACCACCCGCACCGACTCCGGCAGGTGGATGATGACCTCTTCCCAGACCGCGCCGCGGAACCGGTCGGCCAGGTAGTGGACCTCGTCCATCACCACGTACGCGAGGCCGGTCAGCGTGTTCGAGCCCGCGTACAGCATGTTGCGCAGGACCTCGGTGGTCATGACCACGATCGGGGCCTCGCCGTTGACGCTGTTGTCGCCGGTCAGCAGGCCGACCTTGCGCGCGCCGTACCGCCTGACCAGGTCGTTGTACTTCTGGTTGGACAACGCCTTGATCGGCGTCGTGTAGAAGCACTTGCGGCCCTGCTCCAGCGCCAGGTGGACGGCGAACTCCCCCACCACCGTCTTGCCCGACCCGGTCGGCGCGGCCACCAGCACGCCGTCCCCGGCCTCCAGCGCCTGACAGGCGTCGATCTGGAACTCGTCGAGCTCGAAGTCGTAAAGTTCGCGGAACGAGGCGAGAGCGGGTCCGGCTCCGGACTGCCCCTCGCGGAAGGCGGCATAGCGTTCCGCTGGCGTACTCATACCGTCAACCCTACCGATAACGGGATTCCGGGCGTCCGTCATCGGTGATCCTTTTACGCGGCCGCCTTTACGCCGTAGATCAGCGCCGTAGATCCGGGACCAGGACGCGCAGCGCTCCCGGCTCGACGGCGCAGGTCAGCGGGGCCGGGCCGGCCCGCTCGCCGTCGGCGTACGCGACGACGTCCCCGTCCAGGGCCTCGATCTCCACCCGCCGGGCCCGCCGCAGGGTCACGGCGGGGTGCCCGGTGTGGCTGCCCCGGTAGACGCGGGGGAAGGTGCGCAGGAACTCGCCCTTGGGCACCGCCCCGAGCACGAGGACGTCGAGCAGGCCGTCGTCGGGCCGGGCGTCCGGGCACACCCGCATCCCGGCGCCGTACGACCGGGTGTTGGCCACCGCCACCAGCATCGCCTCGCGCTCGACGGCCTCCCCGTCGAGGGTGATCCGGAACGGGATCGGGGTGAACGATCGCAGTTCTCGTGCGAGCGCGACCAGGTACTTCGCCATTCCCGGCGGCCGGGTCATGGCGTTGGCCCGCTCGTTGACGCGGGAGTCGAACCCGCAGGCGAGGACTCCCGCGAACCACTCGCCCGTGCCCAGCCTGGCGGCGTCGACCACCCGGCGGTCGCCCGCGGTCACGATGTCCGCGGCGGCGAGCGGATCCTTGCGTGGGATGCCGAGGGCGTCGGCGATGTCGTTGCCGGTCCCGGCGGGCACGATCCCGAGCGGCACGTCCGTCCCTGCCACGGCCTGCACGGCCAGGTGGACCAGGCCGTCGCCGCCGAAGGCGACGAACGCGGCCGGCCGGGCGGCGACGGCCTCGCGGGCCCGGCCCAGGGCGTCCGCCGCCGAGGTCCCGACGACCACCGAGACCGGGCGGCCGCCCGCCCTCAGCCGGCGCAGCACCGGGTCGAGAAGGCGCAGCGTACGACCACCGCGGGCAGCGGGGTTCACCAGGACGACGATCTCATCGGCCATACGCGGAACCTACCGCCGCCCATCGGACGACACCAGAGGGATATTCGGTCAGTCCCTCACATCGACCGAGTCCGCCGCGCCCTCTGCGGCGGACGGCCCGTCGAGCTCCTCCTCGATGGCCCGTGCGTGCGCCGCGTCGGCGGCGTCGCGCTTCTTGTCGTGGAAGTACATGAACGCCATCGCGACGAAGAACAGCGCGACCATCGGCAGCGCCAGGGCCAGCATGGTGACGGGGTCCTGGCTCGGCGTCGCGACGGCCGCGAAGACGAACATCAGGAAGACGACCATGCGGGTGTGCTTGGACACCGTCTTGAACCGGAGCACCCCGATGACGTTGAGGAACACCAGCAGCAGCGGCATCAGGAAGGAGACGCCGAAGATGATCAGCATCGCGAGCGCGAAGCTGAGGTACTCGTTGATGCTCACCAGCGTGAGCGTGCCCTCGGGCGCGAAGCCGAGGAGCAGGGACAGGCCCTTGTCCATCGTGACGTAGGCGAGGGCCGAGCCCGCGGTGAACAGCGGGACCGAGAGCCCGAGGAACGCCATGGTGTAGCGGCGCTCGTTCTGGTACAGCCCGGGAGTCACGAACGCCCAGAGCTGGTAGATCCAGAACACCGCCGAGACCACCACACCGAAGATCACGGCGACCTTGAGGTTGACGAAGAACGAGTCGAAGACCCCGTTCACCACCAGCGTGCACTTGTCGCCGTTGAGTTGGTGGGCCTGCGGCAGCCGGCAGTACGGCTGCTTCAGGAAGTTCCAGATGGGCTCGAAGTAGATGAACCCGACGGCGGTTCCGACGACCACCGCCAGGATGGCCTTGATCAGCCGGTTGCGCAGCTCGCGGATGTGCTCCATGAGCGTCATCCGCCCGTCGTCCGCCGAGGCGGCGGGAGTCGACCGTTTCAACAGGGCCATCTGGTTCGTCCTGGGGTCAGTGGGGGTGCGGCGCCTAGTTGGAGCGCTGCTCGTTCTGCGAGCTCACCGGCTGCTGGCTCTCACGCAGCCTCCGGTTCTCCTCCTCCAGGGCCCGCAGCCGCTCCTCGACGGACGGGGTGGTCGGCGGGATCTGCGCCGCCGGCGGAGCGACGGGCTCGGCCTGCGCCTTGACCGTCTGCCGCTCCTCGTCCTCCTCGCTCATCTTGCTGGTTTCCTTCTTGAACATGCGCAGCGACTGCCCAAGGGCCCTCGCGGTGTCCGGGAGCTTCTTGGCGCCGAAAAGAAGGATCAGAACCAGGAGGATCAGAATCCATTCCATGGGTCCGAGGTTGGGCATGTCATGTCCTTACCGCGAGGGCCGTGGGTACTACCCCCCGATCGTACGCGCACCACGCGCCAAAGTTCACCTGTCCGCGGGCCTCAAAATCACATCAATCGTGGGCAAAGTCCCTTATTCGGGCACTCGAAGCCGCCCCTTGGCCCGCTTGACTTCGGCGTGCAGGTCCCGCGCCGCGGTGAGCACCCGGACGGCCGGCCACATGAGGGCCGCGAGCCCCGCCACGGCCACCGCGGACAGGGCGAAGAGCAAAGTCATGTCACTTTCCCAGGTCACACGGTTTCGTAGTTGGCCAGCGCCTGCTTGGCGGTGGCGGTCGCCCGCTCGGCGAGGGACGCCGGCGACAGCACCCGGCCGCTGTCCCCCAGCCGGAGCGCGAGCCGCACCAGCCAGGACTGGTCGCGGGCCCGCAGCGAGACACGCAGACGGCCCTCGCCCAGCTCGACGACCTCCTCGCAGGGGTAGTACTCCGCCACCCAGCGGCCCGCCGGGGTCAGTTCCAGCTCCACCAGCTCGTCGCTGTCCGACGGCCGGAACACGCCCCGGGTGACGTCCATCGGCTCGGCGCCGGCCGGCGGGTCCACGGGCACGTCGAGGATCTCGACGTCCAGGATCCGGTCGACGCGGAACATCCGCATCGCCTCGGCGCGGTAGCACCAGCCCTCCAGGTAGTGCCGGCCGTCCACGAGCACGACCCGCAGCGGGTCGACCTCCCTGGGGGTGATCTCGTCGCGTCCCGGCACGTAGTAGCGCAGCGACAGCCTGCGGCCCCTGCGGGCGGCGTCGGTGATGACGGCGTGGGCGTCCGGCGCAGCGCCGATCTCCACCTGCACCTGGCTGCTCACCGTGGCCGCGCCCTCGCCCGCCGCCTGCTCCAGTTTGGCGATGACCCGGCCGAGCACGTCGCGGCCCTGGAACTCGGGCAGTTCGTCGAGCATGCGCAGCGCGACGAGCAGCGCGCTCGCCTCGTCCACCCCGAGCTTGAGCGGCCGGGCGATCGCCTCGGCGTTGTCGATGAGGATCTCGCCGCCGTCCCAGGAGACGTCGATCAGGTCGCCGGGTGTGTGCCCGGGCAGGCCGCACATCCAGACGAGCTGGAGGTCGTCGATGAGCTGCTTTTCCGACAGGCCGAACAGCCGTGCCACCTCGGGCACCTGCGCGCCCGGATGCGACATGAGGTAGGGCACGAGCGCGAGCAGCCGCGGCAGCCGGTCCGAACTCACTGCAACGCCCCCTTCAGACGGCGGATCACGGCCTCGCGCGCGTCCGGCGGGTCCAGCACGACGGCGTCGGGGCCGAGGCTGGCCAGCCATCCGGCGAGCCGTTCCGCGTCGGCGAAGGTCACCTCGGCCTCGTCCCACTCCCCGGGCCCGGTGCGCACGGCCTGGGCGGCGTGCCGCAGGCCGAGGCAGGTGCCCTTGCGCACGCGCACCAGGGCGACCCGCTCGTTCGGCAGCTCCTGATAGCCCACCATGGCCCGCAGGTCCAGCCCCTCAGGCACGGTGAACGCCCCCGGCCGGCCGAGCGTGGACACCGCCCCCGTGATCCGGCTCAGCCGGAAGACCCGGGCGGCGCCGCGGTCGCGGTCGTGCCCGACCAGGTACCACCGGCCGCGCCTGCTGACGACCCCCCACGGCTCGACCGTCCGCCGCAACACCGACTCGCTGCCGGCCGACCGGTAGTCGAAGGCGACCGCGCGCCGGTCCCGCACGGCCTCCCACAGCGCGGGGAACGCGGGGTCGCGGGTGTCCACCCGCAGCTCCAGCGGGCTCTCCGCGAGGTCGGCGTGCACGCCGCCCGCGGTCAGCTTCAGCAGCGCCCCGCCGACCGCCTCGGCGAGGCTCGCCCGCTGCCAGACTTGCGCGGCCAGGCCGATGACGGCGGCCTCGTCGGGCTCCAGGGTGATCTCGGGCAGCTCGTACGCCTCGCGTACGATCCGGTATCCGGGGTCGTCCTCCCAGGGGTCCTTGTGGACCTCGATGGGGATGCCGATCTCGCGCAGCTCGTTCTTGTCGCGCTCGAACATGCGCTGGAAGGCCTCGTCGTTGTCCGGGTCGTACCCGGGGACGGCCTGCCGGATCTGCTCCGCGCTCAACGGCCGCCGCGTCGCGAGCAGGCAGATAACCAGATTGAGCAGCCGCTCGGTCTTCCGCCGCGACATCGGGCCTCCCTTCCAGTCGAGAACGCTACCCTTTTCGGCGTGATCAGATGGCGCAAGGGCGAAGTGGTGCGGGTCCGGCGCGAGTGGCCGGGGGCGGTGGAACTCGACGTCGCCGTCGCCGAGGGCGAGTGCCGGGCGCTCGCCTATCCCCCGCTGGTGGGACGCCCTGAAGTGGGCGACACCGTGCTGCTCAACACGACCGCCCTCGCCATGGGTCTCGGTACGGGAGGGTACGCCATGGTGGTGGCCGTCCCGGACCGTTTACCGCAAGATCCTTCCGGCCCCGGCCATCTGGTGAAAGCACGCTACACCCCGTTGCAGGCCACCGTGCTCGGCGCGGACGAGCAGGGGTCCCCGCACCACGAGGCGCTGCGGGAGGCCGACTCGGTCGACGGCATGCCCGTCGTGGTCGCCGACCTGCACTCCGCCCTGCCCGCGATCCTGTGTGGCCTGTACGCGGACTCCCCGGGGATCAGGGTGGCGTACGTGATGCAGGACGGCGGGGCGCTGCCGGCCTGGTTCTCGATGTCGTGCGCGACGCTGCGCGAGCGCGACTGGCTGTGCGGAGTGGTGACGACCGGCCAGTCCTTCGGCGGGGACGTCGAGGCGGTCACGCTCCCCACCCGCCTGCTGGCCGCCCGCCACGTGCTCGGCGCCGACGTCGCCGTCGTCGCGCAGGGGCCGGGCAACCTCGGCACCGGCACCCGCTGGGGATTTTCCGGCGTCGCCGCGGGCGAGGCCGTGAACGCCGCCGCCGTGCTGGCCGGGCGGCCCGTGGCCGCGCTGCGGGTCAGCGAGGGCGACCGCCGCGAGCGGCATGTCGGAGTGTCGCACCACTCGCTCACGGCGTACGGCCGGGTCGCGCTGGCCCCGGCCCAGATCGCCGTGCCGGATCTGCCCGGCGCGTTCGGGGCGACGGTGCGCGAGCAGGCCGCGGCCCTGGCCACGCGTCACGAGATCGTGACCGTGCCGGTGGAGGGCCTGCACGAGGCGCTCAAGGCGTCCCCGGTGCGGCTGTCCACCATGGGCCGCGGCCTGGAGGAGGACCTGGCCTACTTCGTGACCTCCGCCGCCGCCGGGAGGCACGCGGCGTCACTGCTGTCGTAGAAATCCTTGAACGTGAACGCCTCCGGGCCCGGCCCCTGAGCCCGGAGCAGGTCCAGACGGGCCGTGGCCTCGTCGAGCGGCGGCAGGTGGCCCTCGGGCACCCACCACATCACCGTGTACGGCTCGGCGATCCGATGGAACCACTCCCGGCGGCGCCGCATCACCTCCAGGTGAGCGCTGCGGTAGACGAAGTTCCACAACGTCTCGCGGGACTCCCAGACCGAGAGGTTCACGACCAGCATCGGTCCGTAGTCGTGCTGGATCAACTCCGTGGGCTCATCGCTCTCCTTCATGCGCCAGACGAAGCCGGGCGCGGCGTCCGACACCTGGTAGATCGGCGCCAGGGCAGCGAGGAAGTCGGTCAGCGTGGGGGAGTCGAGGGGTTCCCTGAGATGGGCGACGTTGAGCTGGGCGAGATGCATACCCGGATTCTATGTCAATCTACGTTATTTTTAGAAGATGAGAAGGCCACACAACACTCCCCCGGTCTCGGGTCGAGCGCCGCGGCGACCCCGGTCTCGCCCAGACCGGCCAGCAGCCCCTCGCACAGCGCGAGGTTCATCGAGCACACGAGCAGCGGATGACTGTCGGCCAGCACGTGGAAGGGGCAGTTGCGCAACCGCACCCGCCCGTCCTCCTCGTACGGCTCGTAGCCGCGCGCACGCAGCACCTCCAGGAGATCGCCGGAGGCGGCGCCGGAGGCGACGAGGCGCTCCCCCGCCCGCCGGGCGGCCTCCTCGGCCTTCTCCTCGCCGCCCAGCAGGTCGACGGTCTCGGCCAGCACGAGCGCGAGCGTGCGGTAGTCGCGGGGCGGCAGGCTCACGGTCCGCTCCTCGCGCACCCGCCGGTAGACCTTCGCCGGGCGGCCGCCGCCGGGGCCGGCCTTGCCGCTCAGCCGCCGGAAACCCGCCTCCAGCAACCCCGCGTCAACCAGCTTGTCCAGGTGGTGGGCGGCCAGCGTGCGCTGGACGCCGGTCGCCTCGGCCGCCTCGTTGCGGCCCACGTCCCGCCCCTGCTCGGCCACGAACCGGTACAGCGCCCGTCGTACGGGATCGCCGAGCACGCTCATCGACTCCAGGTCGTCGCTCGTCACAGCCGGAGTCTAGGCGGGGCCGCCCGGACGATCGGACGCCGGCCGGGACGGCCGGTCAAGGAGTCCGTTGACACCGCCGTGGATCACTGCTTTCATTAGGAAACCTTACTAACTAAACTTCCTCACGGAGGGCTCATCCCCCGCCCCGCGCCCCCCTTCCCGTCACGACGCACGGCCGCGGGCGGAGAACGGAGCGACGCACGTGAAAGACCCGCTGATCAGGCGCACTCCCCGGCGCGCGGCTCTGCTGCTCGTGGCCGCCGCCGCGGCCGTACTCCCCGCGAACGCGGCGGGAGCCGCCGCCGGCGGTCCGGCCGCCACCGGGGAGACCGTGAAGGTGACGGTCAAGGCGGCGCCGGTCGACCTCACGGACCCGAAGAAGAAGGAGATCGCGATGGAGCTCGTCTCCAGCGCGGAGAACTCCTCACTCGACTGGAAGGCCCAGTACAAGTACATCGAGGACATCGACGACGGGCGCGGCTACACCGCCGGGATCATCGGCTTCTGCTCGGGCACCGGCGACATGCTCGACCTGCTCGAGCTCTACACCGCGCGCAAGCCTGGCAACGTACTGGCCAGGTATCTGCCCGCGCTGCGGAAGGTGAACGGCACCGACTCGCACCAGGGGCTGGACCCGAACTTCCCCAAGGACTGGCGCGCCGCCGCCGCCGATCCCGTGTTCCAGCAGGCGCAGAACGACGAGCGCGACCGGGTCTACTTCAACCCGGCCGTGGCCCAGGCCAAGGCCGACGGCCTGCGCGCGCTCGGGCAGTTCGTCTACTACGACGCCATCGTGATGCACGGCCCCGGCACCGACCCCGTCAGCTTCGGCGGCATCCGCAAGACGGCCATGAAGAAGGCGAAGACCCCCGCGCAGGGCGGCGACGAGGTCGCCTACCTCAACGCGTTCCTCGACGCCCGCAAGGCGGCGATGAAGACCGAGGAGGCGCACAGCGACACCAGCCGGGTCGACACCGCCCAGCGGGTGTTCCTCAAGAACGGCAACCTCGACCTCGACCCGCCGCTGCGCTGGAAGGTCTACGGCGACAGTTACCAGATCCTCAGCTGACGTCCGTACGCCCGTACGCCAGGGGCCCCTCCCACCGCCCGGTGAGAGGGGCCCCTGCTGTCCGTGGGGTCGGGCCGTCAGGCCGCGCCGAGGACGTCCACGACGAAGACGAGCGTGTCGGTGCCCTTGATGCCGCCCTGCGCGTTGCCCTCCTTGCCGTAACCGAGGTCCGGCGGGATCGTGATCAGGACGCGGCTGCCGACCGGGACGCCGGTCAGGCCCTGCGCCCAGCCCTTGACGACCTGGTCGAGGGCGAACGTCGCGGGCTGGCCCCGCTCCCAGCTGGAGTCGAACTGCTTGTCGGTGCCCCAGATCTTGCCGACGTAGTGGGCGAGGACCGTCTGGGTGGCCTTGACCTCCGGGCCGCCGCCCTTGATCACGGTCTTGACGACCAGCTTCTTGGGCGCCTTCTCACTGGTCTTGGTGGTCAGCGTCGGGGCCTTGTCACCGGCCGGGTTCTCGACCTTCACGCCGGCGACGCCCGGGTCGACGGCGGTGCCCTGGACGGACTTCAGCGCGGCCCCCACCACGTCGATGACCAGCACCTGGGACGCGGCGTTGAAGTCCTGGCCCTGCTGCTTGGCCTGGTCGACCTGCTCCGTGCTCAGGTTGTCCTTGGCGACCACGGCCATCACCCGGCCGCCCGGCTTGGCGCCGATCAGCGCCTCGTGCAGCGCCTTGGGCAGCTGCGGGCTGACCGAGACGAACTCCGACTTGCCCTGGTCGTAGTCAGAGCCTGCCGCCTTGTTCTCCTTGCCGTCCCAGTTGTAGACGGTGACGTTGGCGGTGAGGACGTCGCCGTCCTTGGCCGGAGTGCCCTGGCCCTCGATGACCTTGATGGAGGCGGACGTGAGCGAGGGCTTGCCCGCCGGGAAGGTCACAGTGGGCTTCTTGCCGGCCTCTCCCGTCACCTTGATGGCCGAGGCGGCGGCCTGGCCACTGGAGGTGGGGCTCGCGCTGGACGTGCTCTTCTGCGCGGTTCCGCAGGCGGCGGCGAGCAACAGGGGTAGGGCGGCGACGAGTGCCGTACGACGGCGCATATGGGAATCCTCAAACAGACAGCGGGTCCGGGCCAGGCTACCCGAACCCGCCGTCAGAGCGGTGTAAGAGATCACATGCCCGCGATGAGCTTCTCGACTCTCTCGTCGACGCTGCGGAACGGATCCTTGCACAGCACCGTCCGCTGGGCCTGGTCGTTGAGCTTCAGGTGGACCCAGTCGACGGTGAAGTCGCGCCGCTTCTCCTGGGCCTTGCGGATGAACTCCCCGCGCAGCTTGGCCCGTGTGGTCTGCGGCGGAACCGACTTGGCCTCGAAGATGCGCACGTCGTCGGCCACCCTCTCGACGGCCCCCCGCTTCTGCAGGAGGTAGAACAGCCCGCGCTTGCGGTGGACGTCGTGGTAGGCCAGATCGAGCTGCGCGACGCGCGGCGACGACAGCGGCAGGTCGTACTTCTGTCTGTAACGTTCAATCATCTGGTACTTGGTGACCCAGTCGATCTCCCGCGAGACGAGGTCGAGGTCGCCCGTCTCGACCGCCCGGAGCGTGCGCTCCCACAGCTCCAGCACCCGCTTGGCGGTGGCGTCACCGCCGCGCCGCTCGACGAAGTCCTGCGCCTTGGTCAGGTACTCCTGCTGGATCTCCAGCGACGAGGCCTCGCGGCCGTTGGCCAGGCGCACCCTGCGCCGGCCCGTCATGTCGTGGGACACCTCCCGGATCGCCCTGATGGGGTTCTCCAGGGACAGGTCGCGCATCACCACACCGGCCTCGATCATGCGCAGCACCAGGTCGGTGGCGCCGACCTTGAGCAGCATCGTGGTCTCGCTCATGTTCGAGTCGCCCACGATGACGTGCAGCCTGCGGAACCGCTCGGCGTCCGCGTGCGGCTCGTCGCGGGTGTTGATGATCGGCCGGGACCGGGTGGTCGCCGAGGAGACGCCCTCCCAGATGTGCTCGGCCCGCTGGGAGACGCAGTAGACGGCTCCGCGCGGGGTCTGCAGCACCTTGCCCGCACCGCAGATGATCTGGCGGGTCACCAGGTAAGGGATCAGGACGTCGGCCAGCCGCCCGAACTCCCCGTGCCGGCCCACGAGGTAGTTCTCGTGGCAGCCGTAGGAGTTGCCGGCCGAGTCGGTGTTGTTCTTGAACAGGTAGATGTCTCCCGCGATGCCCTCCTCGCGGAGCCGCTTCTCGGCGTCCACGAGGAGGCCCTCCAGGATCCGCTCCCCCGCCTTGTCGTGGGTGACCAGCTCCACGACGTTGTCGCACTCAGGGGTGGCGTACTCGGGATGGCTGCCCACGTCCAGGTAGAGACGTGCGCCGTTGCGTAGGAAGACGTTGCTCGATCGGCCCCAGGACACCACTCGCCGGAACAGGTACCGCGCCACCTCGTCCGGCGACAGCCTCCGCTGCCCGCGGAACGTGCAGGTGACGCCGTACTCGTTCTCCAGCCCGAATATGCGTCGATCCATCACCTCACACTATTCCCATAAACCGGCGGCCGAACAGTGATCAGGCGGGGGAATGCCGAGAAGGGGCGGTCAGGCGGCGTAAATCTCCGTCACGTTGACGATCTGCCCGCCCTGAACGGTGACGAGAGCCCGCAGGTCGCCGGCGTCGGCCCGCAGGACCAGCTTGTCCCGTGAGCAGCGTTGGGTGCCGAGGTACTCGCTATCGATGGTCTGGTCCTTGCCGTCGCAGCCGACCGCGCTGAGGAACACGACGTTCTTCGCGATCGGCGCGGCGAAGGCCGTGACGTCCCCCTCCGGCGGCCCCTCGAAGTGGCCGCTGGTGCTGCCGCCGTACTCCTTGACGAACTTGACGGGCCGGTACTCCGCCACGTTCTCGTCGTGCATGGCGACCAGCTGCGCGCGTACGACACCGTTCCTGCTGGGGCTGAGTCCCTTGGTGAAGTCGTGCCCGGGGTCCGACTGGATGGTCCCGCCGAAGGGGGCAGGAGTCTTGTCCGTGATCGGCGGCCCTGCCTTGCCCGGCTTCCGCGTCGGCGCGGTCGTGGCCGAGTCGGTGGGCGTGTCCGCCGCCGGGGTCTCGGAGGCCGCCGGGTCGGCGGACGGCTCCGCGGGCGACGCCGGGGCCGTCACCGTCACGGTGGCGGTCACGGTGGGCGAGGCCGAGGTGCCGGAGGCTCCGGAGCATGCGGTCAGCGACAGGAGGGCGACGGCGGCGGCCGGAACGCCCGCTCGCCGAAAGAGATCAAAAGTCGTCATAACCGGATGAGGGTAGCGAAATCACGGGTTGGCTGGACCGAAACGCCCGAGCCGGCCCCATGACGCCGGCCCCTGACGCCGGCCTCATGACACGGCCCATGACACGGCCCATGACACAGCGGCGCCGCGCCCCTGGTGAGGGCGCGGCGCCGCGGACGTACGGGGACGGGAGGGCGGGCTACTCGCCGGAGCCCGTGTCGATGTCGCCCTCGGGGGCGATCGGCGGGGCGGTGTCGGGAGCCTGCTCGGCCTGTGCCTGCTCGGCCTGGGCCTCCTCGGCGGCGGGCCGCTGCGCGCCCCCCTCGCTCTCCCTGGCGGCCTCCAGGAGCTTCTCCAGGCGGGGGCCGGTCAGGCGCAGGAACTTGCGGTGCTCCCTGCCGCGGTCGAGCACGGCGACCTCGATCTGGGGCGCCGGGGGGCGCTCCCCGCCCGGCTCGGTCAGGGCGGCCAGCGCGGCGTCGAGGGCCTGCGGCAGCGGCAGTCCCTCGCTGTAGCGCTCCTTCAGGCGCCCTCCGACGGCTTCGGCCTGGCCGCCGATCACGGCCATGCCCTGCTCGTCGAAGACCGAGCCGTCGAAGGTGATCCGGTAGATCTGGTCGTCCTCGGCCGACTCGCCGACCTCCGCGACGACGATCTCCACCTCGAACGACTTGATCGACTCGGTGAAGATCATGCCGAGCTGCTGGGCGTACAGGTTCGCCAGGCCGCGGCCCGTGACGTCGTTGCGGTTGAACGTGTAGCCGTTGATGTCCGCGTAGCGGATGCCGGCCAGGCGGAGCGACTCGAACTCGTTGTAGCGCCCCACCGCGGCGAAGCCGATGCGGTCGTAGATCTCACTGATCTTGTGCAGCGCCTTGGACGGGTTGGGCGCCACGAACAGGATGCCGTCGGCGTACTGCATCACGACCACGCTGCGACCGCGAGCGATGCCCTTGCGGGCATACTCCGCCCTGTCCCGCATGATCTGCTCGGGCGAGGCATATCCTCCGAAGGGGATGGACACCGGGGGTGATCCTCTCTTGGGTTAGCGCAGCGGCGCGGTCGGGCCTTCGGGGGCGGTCATCCGCCTCTCCAGCATGGACTCCACGAACTCGGCGACCTCGTCGTCCGGGAGGCGGCGGAAGCCGTCGGCGGTGATGACGGCCACGACCGGCCAGATCTTCCGCATCACGTCGGGGCCGCCGGTCGCCGAGTCGTCGTCGGCGGCGTCATACAGGGCGTGCAGGCAGGCCAGGACCGTGTCCTCCGGGCTGGAGTTCTCCCGGTAGAGCTTCTTGAGCGAGCCCCGGGCGAAGATCGAACCCGAGCCGATCGAGTGGAACTCCCTCTGCTCGTACGGCCCGCCGCCCACGTCGTAGCTGAAGATCCGCCCGGTGTCGCGGGACGGGTCGTAGGCCGCGAAGAGCGGCACGACCACGAGGCCCTGCATGGCCATGGGCAGGTTTCCGCGGATCATGGTGGCCAGGCGGTGCGCCTTGCCCTCGGTCGACAGCGAGCGACCTTCGGTCTTCTCGTAGTGCTCCAACTCGACCCGGTAGAGCCGGGCCAGCTCCAGGCCGGTGCTCGCGGTGCCCGCGATGCCCATGCAGGAGTAGTCGTCGGTGCGGAACACCTTCTCGATGTCCCGCTGCGAGATGATGTTCCCGGAGGTCGCACGCCTGTCGCCCGCCATCACCACGCCGCCGGCGCAGGTCGCCGCGACGATGGTGGTCGCGTGCGGGATCTCGTCACCCACCGGCGCCGCCAGCGACTCGTTGCGGGCGGGCAGCAGATTCGGCGCGTGCACGCCTAGGAACTCCGAGAACGACGACGATCCCGTATATGTGAAGAGGCTGTTCATCCAGGCTGGCTGAGATGCCACGCGACTCCCTCCAAGCGTGCGTTGTTACGCCCGACCATACTCAGGTCTCAGCACTGGTTGCACTCTTCCCGATCAGCTCAGCGCGAACCAGACATCCCCCAAGAGGCCGGGCGCGCGTCCCTTACTCGTTCACCAAACCGTTTCTTTACGTGTTGGTAATCACGTGCGAGGGTCGGTTTGTCCGTACGTCAGGACTTATGGGGAGGTCGATCATGAGACCTGCGCTCGCGGTGACGGTGGTGGCCCTGCTCGCTCTGGGCGCCTGCGGCACCGGCGGCTCCGGCGACTCCACAGACGAGGGCGTCACCCTGACCATCACCGCCAACGCGATCTCCGGCGGCAAGAACGCCGAGACCGCCGACTGGACGGCCAAATGGGTCGTCCCCCGGTTCGAGGCCGCGCAGAAGGCCAAGGGCCGCGACGTCCGCGTGGTGTTCCAGCCGAGCGGCGTGGACGACGAGCAGTACAAGACGAAGGTCGCCCTCGACCTCAAGTCGCGGGCGGGCGCCGACGTCATCGACCTCGACGGCATCTGGGTGGGAGAGTTCGCCCAGGCCGGCTACATCAAGCCGCTCGCCGAGGTCGCCGGTCCCGAGGCGGACTCCTGGGAGGGCTGGAGCCAGATCCCGCAGGCCGTGCAGGGCCTCGGTACGTTCGAGGGCAAGAGGTACGGCCTGCCGCAGGGCACCGACGGGCGGGTGCTGTTCTACAACAGGGCCCTGTTCCGCAAGGCCGGCCTCCCGGACCACTGGCAGCCGCGGAGCTGGCAGGAGATCCTCGACGCCGGCGGGGCGCTCAAGAGGGCCGGCGTCCCCGTCCCGATCCAGATCGACGCCGGCACCGCCATGGGCGAGGCGACGACCATGCAGGGCGCGCTGCCGCTGCTGGCGGGCGCGGGGGCGCAGATCTACGCCGACGGCAAGTGGACCGGCGCCTCCCGGGCGCTCAGGGACGTGCTGGACTTCTACCGGCAGGTCTACTCCGGCGGCCTCGGCGACCCCGGGCTCCAGCAGGAGGCGCGGGGACGGGACAAGTCGTTCGCCCAGTTCGCCGAGGGCAGGATCGGCATCCTGGCGGAGGGCGACTACTTCTGGCGGTCGGTGATCGAGCCCGAGGCCGGGGTCGCCCCGATGAAGGACCGCGACTCCGTCGTCGGCTACGCCCTGATCCCCGCCCAGCGCCCCGGCGCCGGCATCCGGGGCCAGGACTACGTCAGCATGTCCGGCGGCGCCGTACGGGTGCTCAACCCCAACTCGAAGAACCCGAAGCTGGCCTGGGAGCTGCTGTCGTTCATGCACTCGGCCGAGGCCACCACGTCACAGCTCGCCGGGGCCGCCCGGATCACGGCGCGCAAGGACGTGAACGACACGGTGCTGGGGGCCGACCCGATGCTGAAGTTCGTCTCCGACGAGGTCCTGCCCCTCACGGCGTACCGGCCGCCCCTGGCCGTCTACCCGCAGGTGTCGGTCGCCCTGCAGGAGTCCACGGCCGCGGTCGTGTCGGGCACGAGCGTGGACGAGGCGGCCGCCGCCTACCAGCGCAAGGTCGAGTCCCTCGTCGGCGGCCCCGCCAATGTCGCGAGCTGAGCATGTCGCGAGCTGAGTCGGGCACGCTGGGCCGCCGTCCCGCCCTGGGGTTCGTGCTGCCGGCGCTGGTGCTGATCGGGGTGTTCCTGGTCTTCCCCGCACTGTGGACCGTCTACCTGGGCCTCACGGACTACCGGCTCACGGGCCTGGCGGCGGCCGATCCCCAGGTGGTCGGGGCGGCCAACTACGCCGAGGCGCTGGGCGACGAGCGGTTCCGCTCGTCGCTGTGGCTCACCGTGCAGTTCGTGCTCGGCTCGGCCGTGCTCGGGCAGGCGGTGCTCGGGTTCGCGATCGCATGGGCGCTGCGCGACCGGCGGGGGCCGCTGAAGAGCCTCACCGAGGGGCTGGTGCTGCTGGCGTGGATCCTGCCGTCGTCGGTCGTCGCGTTCCTGTGGATCGCGCTGCTCGACCGCGACGGCGGGACGCTGAACGCGATCCTGCACACGCCCGGCTTCGCCTGGCTGCTCGACCACCCCATGGCGTCGATCATCGTGTTCAACGTCTGGCGTGGCACGGCGTTCTCGATGATGCTGTACGGCGCGGCGCTGGAGAACGTGCCGCCGTCGCACCTGGAGACCGCCCGGCTCGCCGGCGCGTCAACGCTCCAGCAGCTCAGGGACGTGGTCTTCCCGCACATCAAGGGGCACGTGCTGACGAACCTGCTGCTGATCACGCTGTGGACGTTCAACGACTTCACGGCCTTCCAGCTCACCGCCGGAGGCCCCGAGGGGCGGTCGGAGATCCTGCCCGTCTACATCTACAACGTCGCGATGAGCGGCGGCAGGCTCGGCTTCGGCGCGGCGGTCTCCTTCCTCGTCCTCGTGGTGAACCTGGTCCTGGCCTTCGCCTACCTGCGCCTCCTGCGGTCCCGGGGCAAGGTCTCGGGGGGCGGGGTGAGGCCGTCATGACGCCGGTGCGCCACATGCTGGGGACCATCGGGCGGGCCACCTTCCTCGCCCTGGTGCTGGGGTTCTTCGCGCTGCCGCTGCTGTGGCTGGCCTCGGCGCCGTTCGACGCCCACCCGTCGATCACGGCCTCGGTGCCGGAGTTCACGCTGGCGAACTTCCGGGCGCTGCTGGACAACCCGTACGCGCTGGGCTCGCTGCGCAACTCGCTGATCCAGGCGTGCGGCAGCGCGGCCCTGGTCGTGACGCTGGCCGCGCTGGCGGCGTACGCGCTGTCGCGGGCGCGGGTGCCCGGCCGCGACGCGCTGCTGTACGTCCTGCTGCTCCTGTCGTCGGTGGTGACGGGGACGGCGGCGATGGTGCCGCTGTTCGAGCTGGCGACCCGGCTGAACCTGATCGACACCCACCTCGGCGTCGTGCTCACGCTGTCGGGCGGCCTGCTCCCCGCCGCGATCTTCATCCTGAAGGACTTCATGGACGCCACGCCCACGTCGTACGAGGAGTCGGCGCGGGTGTTCGGCGCGTCATCGGGGCAGGTGCTGCGGCACGTCGTGATCCCGCTGGTGCGGCCCGGCCTGGCGACGATCGCGGTGTGGGCGGTCGCAGGAGTCTGGGGCAGCTTCCTGCAGCCGTTCATCCTGCTGCGCGACCCGGACAAGGCCCCCGGCGCGGTCATCCTCTACACGCTCTACACCGAGGGCGGCGCGCCGCGCCTCGACGTGATCTCGGCGTTCTCGCTGCTCTACTCGCTGCCGGTGGTGGTGATGTACGTGTTCGTCAGCCGGAGGTACGGCTTCCGATTCCACGGGGGGATCAAGCGGTGATCGCGTTGCGCGGCCTGACCAAGGAGTTCCCCGGCGGGGTGCGGGCGGTCGACTCGCTCGACCTGGAGATCGGCGACGGCGAGTTCTTCGCGCTGCTCGGCCCGTCGGGCTGCGGCAAGACGACGCTGCTGCGGACGATCGCCGGCCTGGAGACCCCCACCTCGGGGCGGATCGAGATCGGCGGCGTGGACGTGACCGGGACGCCTCCGGGACGGCGGGACGTCGCGATGGTCTTCCAGGACTACGCGCTGTTTCCGCACATGGACGTGACCGCCAACATCGCCTATCCGCTGCGGATCAGGAAGGTCCCGCGGGCCGAGCGTGCGGCCAAGGCCGCCGAGACGGCGTCCCGGCTCAGCCTGTCGGAACTGCTCGACCGCAGGCCCGGGCAGTTGTCCGGCGGGCAGCAGCAGCGGGTGGCGCTCGCGCGTGCGGTCGCCTGCCGCCCGAAGGCGTTCCTGTTCGACGAGCCGCTGTCGAACCTGGACGCGCGGCTGCGCCTGGAGGCCCGCACGTTCCTCAAGCGCCTGCAGCGCGAGCTGGGGGTGACCACGGTCTTCGTCACGCACGACCAGAGCGAGGCGCTCGCGCTTGCCGACCGCATCGCGGTCATGTCGGCCGGGCGGATCACGCAGCTCGGCACGCCGTCCGAGGTGTTCCGGCGCCCGGCCACCACGTTCGTGGCCTCCTTCATCGGGTCCACGCCGATGAACCTGCTGCCGGGCGTCGCCGAGGGCGGCGTGCTGCGGGTGGCCGGGGCCGAGTTCCCCCTGCCGGCCGGCGCGCCCGAGGGCGAGGTCCTGTACGGCCTGCGGCCCGAGTACGCCGACCTGACCACCCGGGAGCCCGGGGAGAAGGGGGCGTTCCGGGGGAAGGTGGCGGTGGTGGAGAACCTCGGCACGGCTCATCTCGTCACGCTGGAGTGCACGGACCACCTGCTGCAGGTGGTGGTTCCCGAGGGCGCCGAGCCGCCGCCGGGGACGGCCGCCTGGGCGGTGCCCCGCCCGGGCCGGGCGCTGCTCTACCGCGACGACACCCTGGTGGGTGGCGCGTGACGACCAGGGCCGCGATCAGCGGGACGTGGACGCTGGACGACCGGCTGGCCGGGCCGGTGGCGGAGGTGCCGGTGGAGGTGCGGCCCGGCACGGCCGCCCTCACGGTGCGCCTGTCCTACAACCGGTCGGCCGGCGTGCTCGACCTCGGCTGCGCCGGGCCGGCCGGGTTCCGCGGCTGGTCGGGGGGCGCGCGCTCCGAGTACACCATCACCCCCTCCTGGGCCACTCCCGGCTACCTGCCCGGTGAGATCGAGCCGGGGGTGTGGCGGGTGCTGGTCGGGCTGCACCGGGTGCCCCTCGGCGGCCTGCCGTACGAGATCCGGGTGATCAGGCACGTGCGGCCGCCCGCCCGGCCGCGCCGGCGCCGCACCCGCTTCTCCCGCGTGCCGGGGCCCGTCCCGCCCGCGCCCGCCGCCGTACGGCGCCGCCTGCCGTCGCCGCCGGGATACCGCTGGCTCGCCGGGGACCTGCACGCGCACACCGACCACTCGGACGGGACGCTGAGCGTCTACGAACTGGCCTGTGTGGCGGCCGCGGCCGGGCTGGACTTCCTCGCGGTGACCGACCACAACACCGTCAGCCACCACGTGGAGCTCGCGGCGGCCTCGGCGCTGGCCGGTCTCGTGCTCGTGCCGGGGCAGGAGGTGACCACCGACCTCGGGCACGCCGGCGCGCTCGGGGACGTCGGCTGGATCGACTTCCGGCGGCCCCCCGACGAGTGGGCGAAGGCCGTACGGGACCGGGGCGGGGTGCTGTCGGTCAATCATCCGGTGGCGGCCGACTGCGCCTGGCGGCACCCGATGGCCGACCGGCCGCGGGTCGTCGAGCTGTGGCACTGGAGCTGGTGGGACCGCAGCTGGGGCGCGCCGCTGGCCTGGGCGCAGGCGTGGACGGGTGACCCGGCCGGCGATCTCGTGGTGGTGGGCGGCGGCGACTACCACCGGCCCGAGGAGGGTCACCTGCCCGGCGCGCCGACGACGTGGGTGCTCGTCGAGGGCGACGGCCGCGGTCCCGAGGCGGCCGGGGCGGTCGTACGGGCCGTGGCGGAGGGGCGGACGGCGGTGTCGGCCTCCCCCGGCGCCCCGCTGCTGCTGCGGCTGGAGGACGAGTTCCTCGCCGTGGACGCCGACGGGCTGGTGCTGTGGGGACCGCAGACCCGGCGGGTGGTCAGGGGGAACCTCGCCCTCCTGCCCGCCCGTCCCGGGGTGCACCGGCTGGAGACGCACGCCAACGAGGTGGTGGCCGTCTGCACGTGACGGGGGGTTGCGCTCCGCCACCGATGGGGAGGTGCAGGGCAGGTCGCCGAGCGGAGGAGGGTGAGGACGTGGAGACGGTGAAGGTGGGCATCGCCGGGCTGGGCGTGGTCGCGCAGGTCGTCTACCTGCCCCTGCTGGCGCGGCGGCGCGACCTGTTCCGGGTCGCGGCCGTGTGCGACCTCGACCGCGGGCACGCGGAGACGGTCGGCCGGGAGGCCGGCGTCCCGGCGTACGACGACCCGCTGGCGATGCTCGACAGAGGCGGGTTCGACGCGCTGATCGTGCTCACCCCGGGATCCCACGGGCCGCTGGTGCGGGCCGCCCTCGAACGCGGCCTGTGGGTGCTGTGCGAGAAGCCCCTCGCCTACAGCCGGGCCGAGCTGAGCGGTTTTTCCGGCGAACGGCTGATGGCCGGCTACATGAAGCAGTACGACCCGGCCTCCCAGCGGCTGCTGGAGGCGCTGCACGAGGCCGGCGGGCCGGAGGTCGTCCGCCACCTGGACGCCACCGTGCTGCACCCGTCGGAGGAGTCGCAGCTGCTGTTCGCCCGGGCGCGGCCGGGACATCCCGCGCCCGAGCGGGTGGCCCCCTACGCCGAGGCCGACGAGCGGGCGCTCACCGCCGCGCTCGGCACGTCGTCGGAGCGGCTGCGGCGGCTGTACGCCGAGGTGCTGCTGAGCAGCCTGTGCCACGAGCTGTCACTGATGCGGCTGTTCACGGGGTCTCCCGACACGGTGGACCACGTGGCGGTGTGGCCGGTGGAGGCGTTCCCGCCGTCCCTGGAGGTGAGCGGGACGCTCGGAGGCGAATGCTCAGGCAGGTACGGCATCCGCTGGCACTACCTGCCGAGCTACCCGGCCTACCACGAGGTCATGACGCTGCACCACGATCACGGCTCGCTGGAGCTGCGCTTCCCCTCCCCTTATCTGCTGAACGCGCCCACCCGGCTGACGGTCACCTGCCGGGTCGGCACCACCGAGCGGACGGTCGTCAACGAGGACGTCGCCGAGGCGTTCGAGCGCCAGTTGCGCGCCTTCCACCGCTTCGTCACCCAGGAGGAACCGCCGCTCACCGGACTCGACGGGGCCCTGGAGGATATCGTCACGGCGCAGCGGATCGTGCACCGGTACGCGCGGTGGGCGGGCATCCCCATCGGCGGAGAGTGCGCCCAGGAGGTCACCGGCGCCCCGCGGGAGGCGACCGCCGGGGCCGACAGCAGCTACGCCGAGGAGGGCGGGAGTGGAGCCAGCGGTCACGCCGAGGAGAGCCTCAGCAGATAGCGACAGGATCGTGGTGGTCCCGCACACGCACTGGGACCGGGAGTGGTACCTGCCCTTCCAGCGGTTCCGGGTCGGGCTGGTGCGGGTGCTCGACGAGGTCCTGGACGCCATGGCCGCCGACCCCGCCTACCGCTTCACGATGGACGGCCAGCTCGCGGCGATCGAGGACTACCTCGAGATCCGGCCCGCGCGGCGCGGCGACGTCGCCCGCTTCGTCGCCGAGGGACGGCTGGCCGTCGGGCCCTGGCTGATCCTCGCCGACGAGTTCCTGTGCTCGGGCGAGACCCTGCTGCGCAACCTGGAGTACGGCATGCGGGGCGCCGCCGCGCTCGGCGGCGCGATGCCCGTCGGCTACCTGCCCGACCAGTTCGGCCACTGCGCCCAGATGCCGCAGATGCTGGCGCTGGCGGGGCTGCGCCTGGCCTGCCTGTGGCGCGGCGTGCCCGCGCACGTGGACCGCGACGCCTTCGACTGGACCGGCGCCGACGGCACCACGATCAGGACCCGATACCTGCCCGGCGGGTACGGCAACGCCTTCGGCCTGTTCACCGGCCCGGCCGAGGGCATGCCCGACCGCGTGACGGCCTTCGTCTCCACGGCGGAGGGCTGGGCGGCCGGTGACACCCTGCTGGCGATGTACGGCGCGGACCACTCGGCGCCGGCCCGCGAGATCACCGCGTCCGGGCTCCGCGTCGCCACCCTCGCCGAGGCCCTCACCAGAGATCCGGCGGACGGACAGGTGCCGCGGGTGGTGGGCGAGCTGCGCTCACACGCGCGGGCCAACATCCTGCCCGGCGTCATCTCGGCCCGGGTGCCGCTGAAGCAGGCCATGGCCCGCGCCGAGCGGATCCTCACCCGCTACGCGGAACCGCTGTCCGCGCTGTGGCTCGCCGACCGGTCCGCCGGTGAACGCCTCATCGACATGGCCTGGCGGTCGGTCATCGCCTGCGGCGGGCACGACTCGGTCACCGGGTGCGGTTCGGACGAGACCGCCCAGCAGGTGGCCGCGCGGATCGCCGAGGCCGGACAGACGGCCCAGGCGGTCGTGGACCTGGTCGCGGCGTCCCTCGCCGAGGCCGCGCCGAAGGGCGCGCTCGTGGTCGTCAACCCGTCCCCGTTCGAGCGGACCGGCCTGGTGCTCGCCGACCTGCCGGAGGACCGCGCGTCCCTGGCGGACGCCTCGGGGCGGGCCGTCCCCGTCCAGCGGCTCGAACACGCTCCGACCCTGCTCGACGAGACCGTCATGGACGACCTCTCCCGGCTTCTCGGGCGCGTCCACGAGCGGGAGCTGTACGGCCACGAGATCGTCTCCTGGCACGCCGGGGACGGCGTGTTCACCGTCACCGTGAGCAGGCACGCCTCCGGCGCGTACGCCTACGAGGACCTGCGCGGGGCGGTCCTGGGGGCCGGCCCCGGGCCGTGGGTCGTCCGCACGGTGGCCGAGCCCGTGGTCACGGTGGCCGCGCTGGTCACCGTGCCGCCGCTCGGCCGTGCCGTCCTCACGGCCCGTCCGCCCGCGCCCGGCCGCCCCGCTCCCGTCGCGAACGCCCTGAGAAACGACGCGTACGGGTTCGAGCCGGTGCTGGACAACGGGCTGCTGCGGGTGCGCGTGGCCGACGACGGGACGCTCTCGCTGCGCGGCGCGGACGGGGCCGAGATCCACGGCGTCGGGCGGATCGTCCACGGCGGGGACGCCGGGGACAGCTACAACCACGCGCCCCCGCCGGACGACCGGCTCCTCGACCGGCCCTCCCGCGTCCTCGTCGAGGAGGTCTGCTCGGGCCCGCTGACCGGCGCGTACGAGATCACGCGGGTGTACGACTGGCCGGCCGGCCTCGGCGACGACGAGACCGTCCCTACGGCCGTCACGACCCGCGTGGAGCTCAGGGCGGGCGAGCCGTTCGCACGGTGCGAGATCACGATGGACGTGCGCTGCCGCGACCACCGCGTCCGCTGGCAGGCGCCGCTGCCCCGCGCGGC
Organism: Microbispora sp. KK1-11; assembly: GCF_006874435.1. Classification (NCBI taxonomy): domain Bacteria; kingdom Bacillati; phylum Actinomycetota; class Actinomycetes; order Streptosporangiales; family Streptosporangiaceae; genus Microbispora; species Microbispora sp. KK1-11. Next base: position 53,919 of record NZ_VIRJ01000004.1, read on the forward strand.
GGCCGAGTCGTACGCCGAAGGGCAGTTCGCCGTGGTGCGCCGCGGCCTGACGGCCGAGGGCGGGGGCGGCGAGCGGCCGATCCCCACCTTCCCCGCCGAGTCCTTCGCCGCCGCCGGGGGCCTGGCCGTGCTGCTCGACCACGTCACCGAATACGAGATCGGCGGGGACGGGACCGAGATGGCGCTGACGCTCGTACGGTCCGTCGGCTACCTGTCCAGGAACCGCAACCCCTACCGCGACGAGCCCGCCGGGCCCGAGGTGCCCACCCCCGCCGCCCAGTGCCAGGGGCCGCTGGCCGTGCGCTTCGCCGTCCTGCCGTACGCGGGCGAGTGGCACGAGGCCGGGCTGCCGAGGCTCGCCGAGGAGTTCCGCCACGACCTGCTCGCCGTACCGGGCACCGGCGCCGCCACGGCTGGAGACGGGGACGGCCCGGGCGGAGGCGGTCGCGTCGCGATCAGCGGGGACGGCGTCATGATGGCCGCTCTGCGCGAGCGGGACGGACGGCTGGAGGTCCGCCTGGTGGCCGAGCATCCCACGGCCACCGAGGCGGTCGTCCGGGGAGATTTCACCGCGGCCTGGACGGCCGGCGTGCTGGGCTCTCCCCTGAGCCCTCTGGAGGTGTCCCGCGACGAGGTGTTCCGTGACGACTTCCACGGCGACTTCCGCGGCGACGGGGCGGACGGGCAGGGGCCCGCGGGGTCCCCGGGGTCGTGGCGGACGGTGCGCGTCCCGCTCAATCCCTTCGAGATCGCGACCGTCCATCTCGGCACAGCCTGACGCGCGGTCTCGCTTCACGGGGCCGGTGGAACCGGGACGGGCCTGCCGGCGTCGCTTACCGCGTCGTCTGCAGCGTCGTCTGCCACGTCATCGTCTGCCGCGTCGTCGCCGAAAGCGGCTTCGTGCGCCCGTCATCGCGGCGCGCCGGCGGGGGCGCGTTCGACGGGCGTTCCCGGGCCCGGCGGCGGCCCTGCCGGGGGAACGTTCCCCCGGCGCGGCCGCCACCGGCCCGGACGCCTCCCGCCGGGGCTACTGCCCACCCTTCTGCACGTAGGAACGGACGAACTCCTCCGCGTTCTCCTCGAGGACCTCGTCGATCTCGTCCAGGATCGCGTCCACGTCGTCGGTGAGCTTCTCGTGGCGCTCCTGGACGTCCGGGGACGCCTGCGCCTCGGTCTCTTCGACTTCGTGCTCCTGGCGCCCTGTCTGCTTCTGGCCGCCGGTCTCCTTGGTCGCCATCCCTGACACCTCCGCTGCTCGGGGGGACGCCTCTCCCCATATCTTCCCCGAACCGACCGACAATGCGCGCGAAAGAGCGTGCGATCTTCGGCCGGCCGCTGTGGCCAGACAACCCGGTGAGCGCCGGGAAGGCAAACGCGCGGGGATCCGGCCCTGCGGCGGGCATCCCGGCCCGCGGGAAGCGTCTTCGTTAGACCGGATCGTTATCGACCTCACACTCCCCGTGGCCGCCTTTCGGCGCAGAGCGACCGAGTCCGGGACGACAATTGATGGATCACGGCACGACCTAGCGCACGGGTGGTCGATGGCATCGCACGCACGGCAACTGCTGGCGGATCGGTACAAGCTGCTGACGCCCTTCCGTCGCGACGGCGGCGGGATCATGTGGCAGGCACACGATCTCCGCCTCAAGCGCGACGTCGCGATCAAGGAAGTGCAGCCGCCGTACCGCGTGGACGTGGCCGACCTGCCGGCCGCCCGCCGGCAGGCGCTGCGGGAGGCCCGCTCCGCGGCCCGGCTCAGCCACCCGGCCGTCATCACCGTGCACGACCTGCTGGAGGACAAGGGCCGGCTCTGGATCGTGACAGAGCTCCTGCAGGGCCTCACGCTGGGCGCCACCGTCCGCCACCTCGGCCGGCTGCCGGTCCACTGGGCCGCCTGGGTGGGCTTCCAGCTCCTGTCGGGCGTACGGCACGCGCACGCGATGGGCGTCGTCCACGGGGACATCCGGCCCGCCAACGTCATGCTGACCGAGGACCGGGTGGTGCTGACGGACTTCGGCATCGCCGCCTTCGACCGGGATCCCGGCGGGTCGACGACCGTGCCCGTGGCGCGGTCCGGCGCCTACCTCGCCCCCGAGCGGCTGCGCGGGAAGGGCCTGGCCCCCGCCGCCGACCTGTGGTCGTTCGGCGCCACGCTGTACTGCGGGGTCGAGGGGCGGCCGCCGTACCCGGCCACGGAGCCGCTGCCGGCCGCGGCGCTGCTGGGCCGCGAGCCGGAGCCGCCGCGCCGGGCGGGCCTCCTGCGACCGCTGATCGAGGGCCTGCTGCGGCACGACCCGGACGAACGGCTCACGGTCGACCAGGCGATGCACGTGCTCGTGGACGTGTTGCGGCGGCAGGGCATCCCGGCGGCGACGCCGGGCCGTACGGCCGGCGAGTTGCCCAGCCGCACCGCGCCCAAGCCGGGCGGGGCGCACCCCCACGGCCGCTCCTCCGGCCACGGATGGCCCCTGGCACCCGGAGAGCTCACGACCGGGCACTTCCACGACGTGGAGTCGCGGCGCCGGGACAATCCCTACTGGCCCACCCCCACGACCGGGCCCCGCCGGCCGGGACCCCCGCGCCTCCCGTAACCCCGGACCGCCGGGTCCCCGGACTGTCAGGCCTCCGGCTTCGCGGGACGGACTCGCCGGACGGCTCCCCCGGGTACGCGACCGGGGAAGCCGCCCGTGTCCGCCTCCCTGTGATCAGTCGTCGTGATGGGCGCGGAACTTGACGATCCGCCCGGTCGCGATCGCGACGTACACCTTGTACTCCCTGTGGCCCTTGCGCAGCTCGATCTTCCAGGTGCGGTGGCCGTGCTCCCACTCGCGTTCGACCTCGGTTACCCGCGCGCCGGGCACCCGCCTCGTCGCGATCGCGATCGCCTGGCTACGGGTGACCGAGGTCTGGGCGATGGAAGCAGAGGCGGTCGAGGAGAGAGGGGCGGGCGCGGCGGCGGCGACGGCGGTTCCCCCCGCGGCCAGGGCGGCGACGGTGACGGCGGCGGCGAGAGCGATCTTGTTTGTCTGTCTCATGCCCCGAGGTTCGCAGCGATCACGCTATGGCCGCGCTAAGCGGTCCCTAAAGCGTGGTTTCCTCCTGCTCGTCGCGGACTTCACTCGTCGGAGCGCTGCTCGCCCCGCGCGACCGGGCCGCGTCAGCATGGACATCAGCCCCGTGCCAGCCCCGGCCCAGGCGCGGCCCAGGCGCGCTCGGCACCGGTCCGAGGCGCTGGGGGTCGAGGCGCTGGGGGTCGAGGCGCTGGGGGTCGAGGCACACGGTCTCAGCCGGGAACGGGGACCGAGCCCAGGAGCAGGCGCACCTCCGCGCCGCCGAGGTCCGATCGGCCGACGGTCAGGGATCCACTCGAGTCCTCGGCCACACGGCGGGCGATGTCCAGCCCGAGCCCCGTGGAGCCCGCGCCGCTCTCCCCGCGTCGCGGCGGATCGCCCGGGCCGAAGCCGGGCCCGGCGTCCGAGACCGTCAGGGCCACCGGGCCATCCGGCTCGGAGGCCAGGCACACGCGGAAGGACGTCCCGTCGGGGGTGTGCGCGAAGACGTTGCCGAGGAGAGCGTCGACGCAGTCGGCCAGGTCCTCGGCCGGGACCGCCACCGGCAGCGGGCCGGGCACGAGGTCGAGCGCGAAGGTCCTGGACTGGTCCTCCGCCAGCACCGACCAGAACTCCACCCTGCCGCGCACGACCGCGACGGCGTCGCAGGAGGCCCGTTCCCGCGACCGCCGCCGCACGTCGTTGATGACGGCGGTGACCGCTCGCTCCAGCGCGTCCACGCGGGCCTCCATCCTGGCCGCCTCGCCGGGATCGGCCAGCGACTCCGCTTCGAGCCGCAGGCCGGTCAGAGGGGTGCGGAGCCGATGGGAGACGTCCGCCGCCGTCTCGCGCTCCTCGGCGAGCAGGTCGGAGATGCGTCCCGCGAGGTGGTTGAGGGCCAGGCCCGCCGTACGGACCTCGGGCGGGCCCTGCGGGGTCGCCCTGGCGGTCAGGTCGCCCTTCGCGAGACGGTGGGAGACCTGGGCGAGCGCCGTGGTGGGCCGTACGACCGCGCGGGCGAGACGGTCGGCGACCAGGATGCCGAGCCCGACCAGGGCGACCCCGAGGATCAGCAGCGCGAGCCACGTCCGGTGGACGCCGCGGTCGAGGTCGTCGTCGCCGAGGAAGGCGCGGACGACGGCGGTGCCGCCCGGCGCCCCCTGCACCGCCACCAGGATCTCCCTGCCGCCCGGCACCGCCGCGCTCAGGCTCCGGCCGCGTGCGGCGAGGTCGACGGCGCGGGTGCGGGCCACCGCGGCCCCGAGCACGCGGCCGTCCGCGAGGAAGACCGTGACGGGGTGTCCGCTCGACGCGCCCGCCTGCTCCGCGGTCAGCCGCAGCGTCTCCTCGTCCACCGCGCCGACGGCCACCGCGACGGACTCGGCGGCCCGGGTCGCGGAGGCGACGGCCTCGCTGTGGGCCACCGACCGCACCAGCAACGCCAGCGGCACCAGCAGTGACACCAGGACGAGCGACGTGGTCGCCGCGACGAGGACCGCGAGCCAGCGCCTCATCGGCTCACTCCCCGGGCGAAGGCGGCGCGGTCAGGCGCACGCCCACCCCGCGGACCGTCTGGAGGTAGCGCGGTCGCTGGGCGGTCTCGCCGAGTTTGCGGCGCAGCCAGGAGAGGTGGACGTCGACCGTCTTGTCGGTGCCCCCGTAGGGGACGCGCCAGACCTCGGTGAGCAGCTCGCGCTTGGTGACGACCTGCCCGGCCCTGGCCGCCAGATAGTGCAGCAGGTCGAACTCGCGCGGCGTCAGCTCCAGCGCCGCGCCGTCGAGCGTCGCCTCTCTGGTGCCCGCGTCCACGCGCAGCGTTCCCACCGTCAGGGAGGTGTCCGTACGTCCGGTGTCGACCCGGCGCAGCACGGCGCGGATGCGCGCGTCGAGTTGCGCGGCGCTGTAGGGCTTGACCACGTAGTCGTCGGCGCCGGCGTCGAGCAGGCGGACCATGTCGGCCTCCCCGTCCCTGGCGGTGGCGACGATGACCGGGACGCGGCTCACCGCGCGGAGCATGCGCAGCAGGTCGGCGCCGTCCATGTCGGGCAGGCCGAGGTCGAGCACGATCAGGTCGGGGCGGTCCTCGACGGCCGACCGCAGGCCGTCGAGGGCGGTGGAGGCGGAGGAGACGGCATGGCCGCGATCACGCAGGCTCCGGGTGAGGGAGGTGCGGATGGGGGCGTCGTCTTCGATGAGCAGCACGCTTGGCATTTGAGCGCTACGGTAGCCGCCCGGCGAAAGCGGCATAAGTCCGTTATCCGGGCCTTAGCAATCCCTTAGCGTTCGGGGTGGGAGAGTGGCGGCGTGAACAGCCGCCTCGTACTCGCCGTCGCCGGGTGGCTTCTGGCCGCCGCCCTCGCCACCGGTACGGGCGTGGCGGTGCTCGGCCTGCTCGGCCGGCCGCTCACGGGCCCGGCGGAGCGGCCGATGACGGCCGAGGAGATCCGCCTCGCGCTCGCCCGCGACACTCCGGGTCCGCCCTCCCCCGCCTCCACACCCACCGGTGCGGCCCCGGTGGGCCCATCCGGCGGCGAGACGCCGAGCGCCGCGCCCGCGACGGGGCGCAGGCTCGTCTCCACGGCCGGGGGCAGCCTGATCGCCCGGTGCGAGGGCGGGCAGGTCCGGCTCCAGTCGTGGACCCCGGCGCAGGGCTTCGAGGTGGACGACGTCGACCCCGGGCCGGACGACCGCGCCCGGGTGAAGTTCGAGTCGGACGAGGGCAGGTTCGAGATCGAGGTGCGCTGCGCCGGCGGCGTGCCGGTCCCCCGGATCACCCGGCACGACTGAACGGGTCACCGGCCGGCGCCGGTCCCGCTCAGCCCTCGCCGGTGAGGGCGGCGACGAGGTCGGCGGCCGTACGGCACCGGTCGAGCAGATCGCCCACATGCGCCTTGGTGCCGCGCAGCGGCTCCAGGGTCGGCACGCGCTGCAGCGACTCGCGGCCCGGGATGTCGAAGATGACCGAGTCCCAGGAGGCGGCGGCGACCGACTCGCTGTACTGCCGCAGGCACCGGCCGCGGAAGTAGGCCCGGGTGTCGGTGGGCGGCATCTCGACCGCCCGCTCGACGTCCTCGTCGGTCACCAGGCGCTGCATGCGGCCCCTGGCGACCAGCCGGTTGTACAGGCCGCGGTCGGGGCGGATGTCGGTGTACTGCAGGTCGACCAGTTGCAGCCGCGGATGCGACCACGGCAGGTTGTCGCGGGTGCGGTAGCCCTCCAGGATCTCCAGCTTGGCGACCCAGTCGAGCTCCCGCGACAACTGCATCGGGTCCTCCGCGAGCCGGGTGAGCACCGACTCCCAGCGGTTGAGCACGTCCTTGGTGAGGTCGTCCACGCCCGAGCCGAAGCGGTCCTCGACGTACTTGCGGGCCTGCTCCAGGTATTCCATCTGCAGCTGCACGGCGGTCATCTTCCGTCCGTTGCGCAGCGCGATCTCGTACTTGCAGGTCGGGTCGTGGGAGACCGCGCGCAGCGCCGCGACCGGCGACTCGGGGGTCAGGTCGATGGTGAGGAACCCCTCCTCGATCATCGCCAGGACCAGCGCCGTCGTGCCCAGCTTCAAATATGTCGAAATTTCCGACATGTTGGCGTCGCCGATGATCACGTGCAGTCGCCGGTACTTCTCCGGGTCGGCGTGCGGCTCGTCCCGGGTGTTGATGATCGGCCGCTTGAGCGTGGTCTCCAGCCCGACCTCGACCTCGAAGAAGTCGGCCCGCTGGCTGATCTGGAAACCCTCGCCGCGCGAGTCCTGGCCGATGCCGACCTTGCCCGCGCCGCACACGACCTGCCGCGACACGAAGAACGGCGTCAGATGCCTGACGATGTCGGCGAACGGCGTCGCGCGGCGCATGAGGTAGTTCTCGTGGCAGCCGTACGACGCGCCCTTGGCGTCGGTGTTGTTCTTGTACAGCTGGATGGGGGCGTTGCCGGGCACGGAGGACGCCCGCACGGCGGCGTCGTACATCACCCGCTCGCCGGCCTTGTCCCAGATCACCGCGGCCCGGGGGTTGGTGCACTCGGGTGTGGAGTACTCCGGGTGGGCGTGGTCGACGTAGAGGCGCGCGCCGTTGGTGAGGATCACGTTGGCGAGCCCGAGGTCCTCGTCGGTGAGCTGGCTCTGGTCGGCCACCTCACGGGCCAGGTCGAACCCTCGGGCATCGCGGAGCGGGTTCTCCTCCTCGAAGTCCCACCGGGCCCGGCGAGCCCGGGCGGCCGACGCCGCCAGGTACGCGTTGACGACCTGTGAGGAGGTCACCATCGCGTTCGCTCCCGGTTGACCGGGCACGGCGATGCCGTACTCGGTCTCGATGCCCATCACCCGCCGAACCGTCATTCGCACCCCGCCTGCTTCAGGCCGTCGTAGTCATATCCGAGCCTAGCCCTTTCTCTATGCCCTGCTACCGAACAGTTACGGCACAGATGCCTCGGGACTTTGCGCCGGAATGGCCGTCGCAGTCCGGGAGGTACCCCCGCGACCCCGGGGACGGGACCTCCGTGAACGGTCGAGCAGGGCCCCCAGCCTGGCACGGAGCCAGCGCTGACCGGGCTTGTCCACCATACGGTAGATCAGATACGCGAGCCCGATCGAGACCGCCATCGTGATCGCGACCAGCGGCCACGGGTCGATCACGTCCCGGTACGCGGGGATGACGACGGCCGAGACCGTCTGATGCACGAGATAGAGGGGATACGTGAGTGCCCCGAGGGTGACGAGGCGACGCCAGCGCACCCACCGCAGCCAGCCGAGGGCGACCGCGGCCATCAGGAGGTAGACGATCGTGATCGCGACGACGACGCCCTCAGGGGGCGCCGGGTAGTGCTTGATGCCGACCAGGCGCACCCGCTCCCCCACGCGCTCCATGGCCGCGTACAGGGACATTCCGTAGCCCGCGGCCACGAGCAGCCACGGGATGAAGGCCCCGGAACGCGCCCCGAAGCGGTGGATCAGGAAGAAGGCCATGCCCGCGATGAAGTACGGCGCCTGCCGCGGCATGAAGACGAAGGCCAGCGTCTCGTTCTGGGTGAACTCGGCCAGCAGCGCCAGGCCGGACCAGGCCGCCAGGAACACCAGGCAGCGCCGCAGCGTGATCCCCACGAGGGAGAACAGCGCCATGAGGACGTAGAACCGCAGCTCCACCCAGAGGGACCAGAAGACGCCGCCGGCGTGGCCGACGCCGAAGGCCCCCTGGAACATGGTCAGGTTGAGCAGGTACTCGCCGTCGCTGAGCTTGGGGTCGAACCCGGCGACCCCGCTGAACCGGTACATGATGAAGATCATGATCACGGCGAACCAGTACGCCGGGTACAACCGCGACACCCGGGAGACGGCGAACTCGCCGACCGTGTGCCCCCAGACGCTCATCAGGATGACGAACCCGCTGATGAGGAAGAACAGCTCGACGCCGAGGATGCCCAGCGTGGTCAGCCGGGCGACCGGCTCGAACAGCTTGGTCGGGTACTCGTCCCACAGCGATTTGCTGGCCGCCATGAAGTGGAAGGCCATGACGGCGAAGGCGGCCACGAAGCGCAGGACGTCGAGCTCGACAAGGCGGCGGCTCCTGATGGCCGGGGCGGCGCCCCGCGCGGGGACCGCACTCGGCGCGGCGGGGGCCGGATCGGACTGGCGCAGGGGCTGTCTCACAGGCTGTCCCACAGCGGTCACCCGCGCGAGCCAAGGAAGATCATGCCCTCTTTGACGTGATCACTCCGGGTTTCGGTTCCCTCAGATCACGATCGTCACGAAAGGTCGCTTTTGCCCCATCTGCTGCGACTCTGTCCGCGTACCGGCGCCGGAAAGGGCCCGGAAAGCCGGAGGAGCGGCGCGACCCGGGGTCGCGCCGCTCCTCGATGGCACCGGTCCGGCCGGAGCCGGGGTGTTACAGGTACTGGCCGGTGTTGGCGACCGTGTCGATCGACCGCCCGGCCTCGGTGCCCTGCTTGCCCTGCACGAGGGTGCGGATGTAGACGATCCGCTCGCCCTTCTTGCCGGAGATGCGGGCCCAGTCGTCGGGGTTGGTGGTGTTGGGCAGGTCCTCGTTCTCGGAGAACTCGTCCACGCAGGCGGCCAGCAGGTGCGAGATCCGCAGGCCCTTCTGCCCGGTGTCGAGGAACTCCTTGATGGCCATCTTCTTGCCCCGGTCCACGATGTTCTGAATCATGGCGCCGGAGTTGAAGTCCTTGAAGTAGAGGACTTCCTTGTCGCCGTTGGCGTAGGTCACCTCGAGGAAGCGGTTCTCCTCGCTCTCGGCGTACATCCGCTCGACGACCCGCTGGATCATCGCGGCGATCGTGCCCTCACGGCTGGAGCCGTGCTCGGTCAGGTCGTCCGGGTGCAGCGGCAGGTCGCTGACGATGTACTTCGAGAAGATGTCCTTGGCCGCCTCGGCGTCGGGCCGCTCGATCTTGATCTTGACGTCCAGGCGGCCGGGCCGCAGGATCGCCGGGTCGATCATGTCCTCGCGGTTGGAGGCGCCGATGACGATGACGTTCTCCAGGCCCTCGACACCGTCGATCTCCGAAAGGAGCTGGGGGACGATGGTGTTCTCGACGTCGGAGGACACACCGGAGCCGCGGGTGCGGAAGATCGAGTCCATCTCGTCGAAGAACACGATCACCGGGGTGCCCTCGGACGCCTTCTCACGCGCCCGCTGGAAGACCAGGCGGATGTGCCGCTCGGTCTCACCGACGTACTTGTTGAGAAGCTCGGGGCCCTTGATGTTGAGGAAGAAGCTCTTGCCGGACTGGCCGGTCTTCTCCGCGACCTGCTTGGCCAGGGAGTTGGCCACCGCCTTGGCGATGAGCGTCTTGCCGCAGCCGGGCGGGCCGTACAGCAGCACGCCCTTCGGCGGCCGGAGCTTGTGCTCGCGGAACAGGTCGGCGTGCAGGTAGGGCAGCTCGATGGCGTCCCTGATCTGCTCGATCTGCCGGCCGAGACCGCCGATCTCCTCGTAGGAGATGTCGGGGACCTCCTCGAGGACGAGCTCCTCCACCTCCGACTTGGGGATGCGTTCGTAGACGTAGTTGGAACGGGGTTCGAGCAGGAGGGAGTCGCCGGCCCGCAGCGGCTGGTCCAGCAGCGAGTGGGCGAGCTTGACGACCCGCTCCTCGTCGGCGTGCGAGATGACGAGCGCGCGGTCGCCGCTCTCCAGCAACTCCTTGAGCATCACGATCTCGCCGACGTCCTCGTAGCCGAGGGCCTCGACGACGTTGAGCGCCTCGTTCAGCATGACCTCCTGGCCACGCTTGAGCGAGTCGACGTCGACCGCCGGACTGACGTTCACCCGGAGCTTGCGCCCGCCCGTGAACACCTCGATCGTGCCGTCGTCCCTGGCCTCGAGGAAAACGCCGAATCCGGACGGCGGCTGTGCCAGCCGGTCGACCTCCTCCTTGAGGGCGACGATCTGGTCCCTGGCCTCCTTGAGGGTGGCGACCAAACGCTCGTTCTGGCTAGTGAGGGCGGCCACCTGTGCCTGCGCCTCGTGGAGACGCTCCTCGATGACCCTGGCCTGCCGGGGAGACTCGGCCAGCTTCCGGCGCAACGCGGTGATCTCCTCTTGCAGGAAGGAGACCTGTGTTGTGAGATCCGCGACCTCCCGTTCGCGCTGCGCGGCTCGAGCCTCAGCGTCGTCGCGAGCTGCCACGCCCCGTCACCTCCTTCCCCGTCGAGAACGACTACTCAAGACCCTACCTATCTTGGCGCTGTACGTAACCTGGCCGGGCAGTGTTCGTGTAGTTACGTTGGGTGTTCGGCGTTTGATACCTTATGGACCGATTGTTCGGTTCACCATTAGGAACACACCCATATGTTCCCGTGTCACGCGGCTTTGCCGGGTTGTGGCTGAATCGTCACACTTGTTCGATCCCCTCTCCATACGCCCCCTTGGCCGGACGCCTGCGCCGCGGCGGGGGCGTGACACCGTCCGCCATGCGACGGGCCATGACGAGGAATCCCGTGTGGCCGACCATCCGGTGGTCGGGCCGTACGGCGAGACCTTCGACATGCCAGTCGCGAACCAGGGTCTCCCACGCGTGAGGCTCGGTGAAACTCCCGTGCTCCCGCAGGGTTTCCACCGTTCTGGACATCTGGGTCGTTGTCGCAACATAGCAGCAAATAACTCCCCCAGGGGTAAGGGACTTCGCCGCCGCGTCAACGCACTCCCAAGGCGCGAGCATGTCGAGGATGACGCGGTCCACGTCCGCCTCGTCGAGCGCGTCGACGAAGTCACCGACCACCAGGCGCCACTGCCCCATCGGGCCGCCGAAGAACTTCTCCACGTTCTTGGTGGCCACCTCGGCGAAGTCCGCGCGCCGCTCGTAGGAGGTGACCTTCCCCTCCTGGCCGACCGCGCGCAACAGGAAGCAGGTGAGCGCGCCGGACCCCACGCCGGCCTCGACCACCCGGGCGCCGGGGAAGATGTCGGCCATGGCGACGATCTGGGCCGCGTCCTTCGGGTAGACCACCGCGGCGCCGCGCGGCATCGACACCGCGTAGTCGGCGAGCAGGTGCCGGAACGCCAGGTAGGCCGTGCCGCCGGAGGACCGCACCACGGACCCCTCGGGCTGTCCGATCAGGTCGTCGTGCGGAATCGACCCCTTGTGCGTGTGGAAGACGCCGCCCTCTTTCAGCGTCACCGTGTGCCGCTTGTTCTTGGGGTCGGTGAGCTGGACCTGATCTCCGGCCCGGAACGGGCCGTGCCTGCGAAAACCCATGCCGAAAAGGCTAGTGCCGCGACCGACGAGATTTGCCCGGCGGAGCGGTGTCCAGAGTGGTGCATCGCAAGGCGGAGGAGGAGCCGATGACAGCGTCATCGGCGACGACGACAACGAAGCGAGGTGCCGCTCTGGGCGACGCGACGGGGCGAAGATCGGAGGGAGGGGCACCGGTGCCGCGACCGACGAGATTTGCCCGGCGGAGCGGTGTCCAGAGTGGTGCATCGCAAGGCGGAGGAGGAGCGGGGGCGGCCGGGAAAACACCTGGCCGATGCGGTGTCACTGCTGGTAACAATGGGACATGTTGCCCCAAGAGGCGATCCCCGCCGGGCCGGCCGTTCTGCGCCTGCCGGTCGAGGGGGACGCCGACCAGATCGCCCGAGCCTGTGCCGACCCCGAGATCGCGCGGTTCATCCCCTTCGTTCCCTCGCCGTACACGCGTGACGACGCGCTGGCGTGGATCACGAAGGTCGTCCCCGGCACCTGGGAGAACGGCGGCGCCGACTTCCTCATCGCCGACGCCGCCACGGACCAGGTGCTCGGCACCGCCGGGCTCAAGCCGCCCGACCGGTTCGGCGCGACGGAGGTGGGCTACTGGCTGGCGCCGTGGGCGCGCGGGCGCGGCGTCGTCACGGCCGCCGTGCGGGCGCTCGCCGAGCAGGCCTTCGCCCGGGGCATCCCCCGGATCGGGCTGCTCGCCGACGTGGAGAACGTCGCGAGCCAGCAGGTCGCCCTCCGGTGCGGCTTCGCCCCGGAGGGCGTGCTGCGCGGGGCCGGCGTTCCCCGGGGCGACACGCCCGGCGACATCGCCGTGTTCGGGCGGCTGAGCACCGACCCCGGCGACCCGATCGCGCCCTTCCTGCCGTTCTTCCCCGGAGGGTTCCCCGGCGGCTCGCTCACCGACGGCGTCGTCCGGCTCACGCCGCTGACCACCGCCGACGCCGCTGACTATTTCGCGCTGGCGTCGGTGCCCGACGTGATGGACTCGCACGTGCCGCCCGGACGGCCGGAGTACGCGGACAGCGAGGTCGTCTGCCGGTACGCGGGGCACCGGTGGCTGACCGGCCAGCGGGCGGACATCGCGATCAGGGACGCGGCGACCGGCGAGTTCGCCGGGGACATCCAGCTCACCGGCGTCGTCCCGGATCTCGGCCAGGCGATGCTCGGCTACAGTCTGCACCCCGCCCATCGCGGGCGCGGCCTGGTGACCCGGGCGGCGAACCTGCTGGTCGATTGGGCGTTCACGCACACGCCGCTGCGCCGGATCATCGCGGGGACCACGCCGGACAACGTCCTGTCGCACCGGGTGCTCGAACGGGCGGGATTCACCCGGGAGCACCTCGTCGAGGGGCTGCTGCCCGGCCCCGGAGGCACCCGCCGTGACGACGTCCAGTGGGCCAGGACACGCCCCTGAGCGGAACGGACCTCCCGCGCTCGGGCGCCGCCCGGAACCCGGCGCCCGAGCGCGGGGCCGTCCGCGGCGCGGCACGCCCGACGGGCGTCCCGGCCACGCCGGTGCCGGCCGGTCCCTCAGCCGGCTCCGTACGCGGCCCTCAGCTTGGCGAAGGCGGCGTCGGTGCCCTGGAGGGCCCGGTCGATCTCCTCGTCGGTGTGCGCGGCCGACAGAAACCAGTTGTGCCAGGGATGGAGGTAGACCCCCTCCTCCAGGCAGGCTCCGGCCCAGGCGATGCCCTTCTCCAGGGTGTCGTCGCCCTCGAAGGACAGCCACGGCACCTGCACCGGGCCGGTCTGGCGGACCACGAAGCCGTGCGCGGCCGCCTGGGCGGCGAGCCCCTCGCGCAGCCGGGTCCCGGCGCGGTGCATGAGCGCGACGCCGTCGGTCTCGCGCAGGATCTCGATCGTCGCCTTGGCGGCGGCCATGGCCGTGGCCGAGAACCAGAAGGAGCCGGTCGAATACAGCGTCTGGGCCGCCCCGCGCAGGGCGTCGGTCCCGGTGAGCGCCGCGATGGGGAAGCCGTTGGCCATCGCCTTGCTCCAGGCCGTCAGGTCGGGGCGCACGCCGAGCGGCTCCCACGAGCCGCGCAGGTCAAGCCGCCACCCGGCGCGTACGTCGTCGATGACCAGCGCGGCGCCGATCCGGTCGGCCAGCGCCCGCACGCCCCGGGCGAACTCCGCGTCGGCGTCCTCCTGGTCCTCGAACGAGTCGTGCTTGAACGGGGTGACCAGGATGGCGGCGACGTCGCCGTCCGCCTGGGCCGCGGCGGCCTCGGCGCTGGCGAGGTCGTTGTAGGTGAACTCGATGGTGTCCGCCCGCTGGTTGGGGGTGACCCCCGACAGGCCGGGCGTGCACCAGGGGTCGGCGCCGTGGTAGGCGCCGTGGGCGACCAGCGCCTTGGTCCTGCCCGTCGCCGCCCTGGCCACCATCAGGGCCTGGGTGGTGGCGTCGGTGCCGTTCTTGGAGAACATGGCCCAGTCGGCGGAGGGGATGAGGTCCACCAGCAGCTCGGCGAGCTCCACCATGACCGGGCCTGGGCCGTTCAGGCAGTCGCCCTCCGCCTGCTGCGCCGCGGCGGCCGCCTCCACCCGCGGGTTGCGGTGGCCGACGATCATCGGTCCCCAGCTGCACATCAGGTCGACGTACTCACGGCCGTCGGCGTCCCACTGCCTGGCGCCCTCGGCGCGGACGAAGAACTGGGGGTAGCGGTCCCCGTGCAGGGCCGCGTTGAGGTGGCCGTACATGCCACCGGGGATGACCTTCGCGGCACGGGCCCGCAGGGAGGCGTCGAGGGACATGGGCGGCACTCCTGAGATCGGGGGAATCGGGGAGGTGGGGAGCCGGGGATCAGGCGTCCGGGCCGGGGTCGCCGGGGACGAAGCCGTCCAGCCCGGCGTCGGAGCCGAGCCCGCCCGCGACCCGGGCGGCGACGGCCGTGCCGAGGCGGGCGGCGCCGAGGACGTCCCGGCCGCGCAGCAGTCCCGCGGCGAATCCGGCGCAGTACGCGTCGCCGCAGCCCGTGGTGTCGACCACCGGCACGTCCAGGGCGGGCACACGGGTGAGTCCGGCTGCGGTGGCCACGAGGCTGCCGGCGGCCCCCAGGGTGACGATCACGCCCTTCGGGCCCTCGGCGAGCAGCGCGGTCGCGGCCTCCTCCGGCGTCGGCGCCCCGCTGAGCATGAGCGCCTGCTCCTCGTTCGGCAGGAGGTAGTCGACGTGGGGCAGGAACGCGCGGACGCCGGGCATGAGGTCGGGCATGTTCGACAGCAGGTCCAGCGTGACGGCCGTGCCGCCCTCGCGGGCCTTGTCGAGCAGCGCGAAGAAGGCGGGGTCGTGCAGACCCCACGTGACGTCCATGCCGCCGAGGTGCACCACCTTCGCGCCGGCGAGCCGGTCCGCGTCGAGGTCGGCGGTCGCCAGGCCCAGGTTGGCCCCGGGCACGTGGAACGACGGCCGTCCGCCGTCGGGGCGGATGGGCAGGATCGAGGCGGCCGTCTGCTCCCCCGCCCTGCGCACCACGCCGCTCACGTCGACGCCGTGCCGCGCCATGATCATCAGGAGGAAGTCGCCGAGCTCGTCGTCGCCGACGGCGCCCATCGAGGCGACCGGCACGCCGATCTTCGCCAGGGTCACGGCCGTGCCCGCGGCCGCGCCGGCGGCGGTGATGCGGATCTGCTCGAGCAGGTGGGTGTCCTGACCGGCCGGGATGGACTCGACCGGGCGGGCCAGGACGTCGACGATATGCACGCCGACCGTCACTACCGTCATGAGCGGATAATAGACGGGCGCCCGACTAAAATGTCAACCGAGGTGGTGGACCATGCCGAAGATCGTCAATCACGAGGAGCGCAGGGGTGAGGTCGTCGCGGCGGCCCGCCGGATCATCCTGCGCGACGGCATCGAGGCCGCGACCACGCGTGCCATCGCCAAGGAGGCCGGCTACTCCAACGGGGTGCTCACGCACTACTTCGCCGACAAGGACGAGATCCTGCTGTCGGCCCTGGAGGCGTCCCACCGCCGGATCGCCGACCGGCTGCGGGAGAAGCTGTCGGGCCGCACCGGCCTGGCGGCGCTGCGCGAACTGCTGCTCGACAACGTGCCCCTCGACGACGAGCGGGCCGGGGAGACCGGGCTGGAGGTCGGCTTCTGGGGCCGCAGCCTGACGAGCCCCGCGCTGCTTGAGGTCCAGCGGCGGGAGGCCGCCGAGCTCCGCTATCTGGTGACGAGCCTGCTCAGGTGTGCCGCCGAGGCCGGGGAGATCCGTACGGACGAGGACCTGGAGGACGTGGCGGAACGGCTGCTGGCGCTCGTGGACGGGCTGAGCGTGCACCGGCTGCTGTATCCCGCGCATGTGACAGGCGAGCGGCTGGAACGGCTGATCCTGAGCGAGATCGACCGGCTACGCCCCTGATCCGGCCGCCGGGAGCCGGTGGCCCCGGCGGCCTCGGGATCGTCAGGCGTTGCGGTGGGCCTCGTACCGCATCGTGCGCGAGACGCCGACACGCACGGTCGTGCCGGGCAGGATCGGCACCGGCTCGTTCGGCGGGATGTCGTAGAAGTTGGGGTCGCCGGGCGGCTGGATCTGGGTGCCGTTCACCGAGCCCAGGTCGAGCAGGTTGACGTCCCAGTTCTCCAGGAAGACCCGCAGGTGGCGGCGCGACACCGAGCCGTCGGGGCTGGTGACCCTGGCCGGCCTGGCCTCGCCCGACTGCACCTCGGGCGCGCGCTCGGGGTCGCGGCCCAGCAGGTAGTCGGCCTCCAGCGGCAGCGCCATGCCGTCGTCGAGCAGCAGCACGCCGAGCAGCGGCCGGGGACCCTTGTACGGCACCACCGCCCGCTGGTCGATGGGGATGCCGCAGACCGCGCAGTAGGACGCGCGCGGGTCGTTGAAGTGGTCGTTCTTGCAGTCGACGCCGTAGACCATCGGCCGTTGCTCCGGCTCGGGCGCCGCGTCCATCTGGGTCGCCTCGCCCGGCTCCTCGTCGGCGGGTCCGTGCGGCACCGGCTCGAACGGCCCGCTCGGCGGCCCGTCCGGCCCGCCGAAGTCATGCGGCCCGCCCAGGTCGTGCGGCGGGTTGAGGTCGTGCGGCGGGTTCAGGTCATACGGGGCGTTCAGGTCGTGCGGGGCGCCGCGGTCCTCCGCGGGCTCGGGCAGCGAGGGCATCGGCTGCGGTCCCGAGTGGTGCGGCGGATTGGGGTCGGAGCGGGCGGGCGGCAGCGGCGGCAGCGGCTGGGAGACGTGGGACGGCGGCTGGACGGGCGGCGGCGCGAGCGGCTGGGACGATCCCGGGGACGGCGCCCCCTGCTCGGCCGACGGCCCGCCACCGGGCATGGGACCGGACGGGAACGGCGACACGGGCGGCGGCGGCACGGGCGACGGCACCACGGGCCCGCGCGGAGCGATCGGCTCCGGAGCACCGATGGGCGGGGGCTGCACGCCCTGCTGCTGCGGCTGGGGCGGGCGCGGGGGCAGCGGCGGGAAGGCGAGGTCGCCGTGCCGGGTGAGGTCGCACTCCAGCCCGGCCCCGGTGACCACACCGCCGTCCAGCCTGGCGTACGGGCTCGAAGGACCCGCTCCGGGCAGGCGCAGCTCGACCCTGGACACCGGGCCGTTGACGAGACGGTCGGTCCAGGTCAGCGCGTCGTGCCCAGCGAGGCGGACCTCGCCGTCGGGGCCGCCCGACACGGTCGCGTACGCGGCCCCGCTGACCAGCACGGCCACGCCGCCCCCGGCCGGCCCGGCGACCGCGCAGGCCACCGGCTCACCGCCGATCGACCTGTCCATGGCGCGCGCGAGAACCTGGGCCACCCTCCGGGCCAGCGCCCGGCCGTCCCCGCCCGTCGTGGCGGTCTCGCTCAGCGCGCTCAGCAGGTCGTCGACCGGCTGGTCGCCGCCGGTGGCGCACACGAGCAGCAAACCGTTCAGATGGGCGACCACGCCCTCCCCCGGCAGCGGGCGGACCACCCCCACGCCCTGTTCCGTCACAGAAGTTCTCCCTCCGGAAACGCCACCGGATGACCGGCACCATCGCCGGCACGCCATGTGCCGGATCGATCACCCCAGAAAGTAGCAAAAAAGAGTGGTGAACCGGCCTGCGGGAGCCCTCGGCGGGCGCCCGGACGGCGTCCGGCCCCGGTCTCGATCAGCACCCTAGTCCCCGGCGGCGCCGCGCTCACACGCCGCTGAACATGCGGTTGACGTCGGCCGTGGCGAGCACTCCGTAGATTTCGCCGCCCCGCTCGACGAGCAGGTACTCCGGCGCGGGGGTGTCCCGCATGGCGTCCAGCAGGGACTCCCCCTCCAGGTCGGCGCCGAGCACCAGCGAGGGCTCCAGGGCGCGTGACAGGGCGCCGACGTTCACCCACGGCCTGCGCTGCTCGGGAGTGGCGTTGACCGCCGCCTCGTTGACGATGCCGACCGGCCGCCCGTCGTGGTCGACCACCACCATGGCCCCCGCCCCCGCCTCCTGCGCCCGGCGCAGGCCCTCCGACAGCGGCACCTCGGCGGTGACCGGGATCGCCCGGCGGGCCAGCACCCGGGCCCGCAACTGCGGCAGCCGGGCCCGTACGCGGGCCACGCGCAGCGACTGGGAGGCCCCGAGCCAGATGAACGACGCCAGCACCACCGTCCAGAGCATGCTCCCGATCCCGGGCTCCTGCCCGGCCATCAGGTTCATGAGGAGCGGCACCACGACCACCGCGACCGCGACGCCGCGGCCGACCCACGCGGCCGCCATCGTGCCCGTGCCCGCGTCACGCCTGATCTTCCACACGGCCGCCCGCAGCATCCGCCCGCCGTCGAGCGGCAGGCCGGGCAGCAGGTTGAACAGCCCGACGATCAGGTTGGACAGCCACAGCTGCCACACGAGCACCTGCGCCAGGCCGCCCGGCGGCACGACGAACGCCTCCGCCAGGGCCCCGATCCCGGCCAGCCCCAGCGACAGCAGCGGCCCGGCGAAGGCCACGTTGAACTCCCTGCCCGCCGTCTCCGGCTCGCGCTCGATCTCCGAGACGCCGCCGAGCATGTAGAGGGTGATCCGGCGCACCGGCAGGCCGTAGTGCTTGGCCACCACGCAGTGCGCCAGCTCGTGCAGCAGGACGGAGACGTACAGCAGGACCGCGAAGGCCAGCGCGACGGCGTACGCGGCGGCCTCGCTGTAGCCCGGCAGCCTGTCGGCGAACTGGGGCTGGAAGCTGATCGTGATGAACGCCGCCACGATGAGCCAGGTGGGTGAGACGTAAACCGGGATGCCGAACGGCCGTCCCATCCGCAGTCCGGTGGACTCCTTGACCGGTGTGCTCATGTGGCCGCCTTCCCCTCCCACGCCCCTCGATGCTACGCGCCACGGCGTGAGATCAGCCTAAGAGCTCGCCCGCCCGTTGCGTACCGTGTGATCGTCCCGGTGCGCGGGCCGGGCCGGCGGACCGGCGGACCGGCGCGCCTGCGGGCGGGGTGCCGCCCGCCGATCGGGAGCGGCTCTTCGAGCGGTTCTTCAGGTCGGAGAAGTCGCTCCGAGTCGATCCTCACGGCGCCGGGCTCGGTCTGGCGATCTGCCGGGAGATGGCCTCGGCGCACGGCGGCACCATACACATCGAGGACTCCGCCGCCGGCGGCGCGCGCTTCGTGGTCCGGCTGCCCGCCATCGATCCGGTGAGGCGTGATGTGCCGGTGCTCGCCGCCGCGGGGGCGGGCTCGGCCTGAGCCCGCCACGGCGCGCATGGAGGGGGACGGGAGCGTTCTGTCGGCCCGGTGTCCTACAGTTCCGGCATGACCCTCGCCGAAGAGCGCGCCATCATCGGGGCGCTTTCCCCCTCCCGGGCCGGTGACTTCATGACCTGCCCCCTGCTCTACCGGTTCAGGGTGATCGACCAGCTCCCCGAGCGGCCCTCGGCCGCCGCGGTCAGGGGCACGCTCGTTCACGCCGTGCTGGAACGGCTCTACGACCTGCCCGCGGAGGCCCGGACGGTCGCCGCCGCCCAGGATCTGCTGGAGCCCCAGTGGCGGCGGCTGCTCGCCGAGGAACCCGACTACGCGGGGCTGTTCGAGGACGACGCAGAGCGGGACGCCTGGCTGGCGCAGGCCCGCGGCATGGTCGACCGTTACTTCACGCTGGAGGACCCGCAGCGGCTGGAGCCCGCCGAGCGTGAGATGTACGTCGAGGTCGTGCTCGACAGCGGGCTGCTGCTGCGCGGCTACATCGACAGGCTCGACGTGGCCCCGACCGGCGAGATGCGGGTCGTGGACTACAAGACGGGCACGGCGCCGGGGCGCGAGTGGGAGGCCAAGGCGCTGTTCCAGATGAAGTTCTACGCGCTGGCGCTGTGGCGGCGCGGCGGCCAGGTCCCCCGGATGCTCCAGCTCATGTACCTGGGCAACGGCGAGATCGTGCGTTACGTCCCCGACGAGGCCGACCTGCGGGCGACCGAGCGCAAGGTGGAGGCGCTCTGGGCGGCCATCGAGCGCGCCGTGCGCACCCGTGAGTGGCGCGCCCGCCGCTCGCGGCTGTGCGACTGGTGCGACCACCAGGCGCTGTGCCCGGAGTTCGGCGGCACCCCGCCGCCCGTGCCCGACCGCGAGCCGGGGCTGTCCGCCCGCGTGAGCAGAAGGTCGGCCAGCGACGAACTGTGACGGTGTCTCCCGCTTCGCTCATCGGGGCGCTCACATCCGCCGGTCGTGTCCAAGGCGCGCCAGGGACACAGCCCTCGTCGCGCTTGGTCGCTTCGCTCCCGCGCGCTCCTCAGCCCAGACCCGCGGCGCGCCCCTCCGGCTCGCTCGGACTCCTCCGCACGGCTCCCCCGGCGGGGCTCCTCCGTGGGGAGGAGGGGGATATCCCTCTCGGGCAGGGTGGACGCGGGCGGTGAACGCCTAGATTTGGTACGTGCGCACCACCCCCGGCAGTACGCGGTCCTGGCTTCGGGCTCATCCCCTGATCTACGACTCGATCCTCGCGGTGGTGCTGACGACCACGTCCCTGTGGTGGATCGCCTCGGCCGCCCCCGGACAGGATGCCGGTTGGCTGCGGTCCGCGGCACCGCGCCCGGCGGACGCGCTGAACCTGATCCTGGCGGCGGCCTGCACGCTGCCCGTGGCCCTGCGGCGCAGCCGGCCCTTCGTGCTGCTGGTGGCCACCTGCGTCCCTCAGGCGGCGCTCGACACGCTCCACTACGACCCCGGCCTGAGCGAGTTCGGCGGGCTCGTGCTGCTCTATTCGGTGGCCGCCTGCCGGGGGCTGGCGCTGAGCCTGGCCGCCCTCGTCGTCTCCTTCGCCTCCTACGCCGCCAGTGCCCTCGCCGGGGTCATCACCCCGTCCTGGACCGACCACGTCGTCGTCACCGCCGTCCTGCTGCTGTGCTGGGTGTGCGGCCGGGCGCTGCGGCTGCGCCGCGCCTACCTCGCGGAGCTGGTCCAGCGGGCCGACCGGCTGGAGCGGGCGCGGGAGGCCGACACCAGGGCCGCCCGGGCCGAGGAGCGCTCCCGCATCGCCCGGGAGCTGCACGACGTCGTGGCCCACCACGTCAGCGTGATGACGGTCCAGGCCGCCGCCGCCCGCAAGATGCTCGACACCAAGCCCGACGTGGCGCGGGACGCCCTCACCGCCATCGAGGAGATGGGCCGTACGGCGATGGCGGAGATGCGCAGCATCGTCGGCGTGCTGCGCACCGACGGCCCGGCCGAGCGCGGGCCGCAGCCGGGCATGCACGACCTGCCGGCGCTGGTGGAGCAGATGCGCGAGGCGGGGCTGGGGACCCAGCTGTGGATCGAGGGCGAACGGCGCGGCCTGCCGCCAGGGGTGGATCTGGCCGCCTACCGGCTCGTGCAGGAGGCGCTGACCAACAGCCTGCGGCACGCCGGGCCCGCCGCCCGCGCCTGGGTGACCGTACGGCACGAGCCCAACGAGCTGAGCATCCACGTGGAGGACGACGGGCGCGGCGCTGCGGAGGAGCCGGTGCGGATCGGAGGCAAGGGACACGGCCTCGTCGGCATCCGCGAGCGCGTGGCGCTCTATGGTGGAGTTCTGCGGATCGGTCCCCGCGCCGGGGGCGGGTTCGAGGTCCGCGCGCAGTTCCCCCTGAAGTAGAGCCCCCTCAATCCCAGCTCCCGCAATCCCAGCCCCTTCAAGCAGAGCCCCTTCAAGCAGAGCCCCTTCAAGCAGAGCCCCTTCAAGGACGGACCATGACGATCAGGGTGTCCCCCTCCACCCGGCGGCGGCCCGCCGCCCCTCTCAGGACGGACGCATCATGACGATCCGGGTGTTGCTGGTCGACGACCAGCCGCTGCTGCGCACCGGGTTCCGGTTCATCCTGGAGGCGGAGCCGGACGTCACCGTCGTGGGCGAGGCGGGCGACGGCGCGGTGGCCATGGAGCAGTCCCGGGCCCTGCTGCCCGACGTGGTGCTCATGGACGTCCGCATGCCCGGCACCGACGGCATCGAGGCGACCCGTCGCATCGTGCGTGAGGCCGCGCCCAGCGCCCACGTGCCGAAGGTGCTCGTGCTGACCACGTTCGACCTGGACGAGTACATCGTGGAGGCGCTGCGCGCGGGCGCGAGCGGGTTCCTCCTCAAGGACGTGCCGCCGGACGAGCTGGTCCAGGCGATCCGCGTGGTGGCGGCCGGCGACGCGATCGTGGCGCCGAGCGTCACCCGGCGGCTGCTGGACAGGTTCGCCACCCGGCTGCCCCCCGCGCACCAGCAGGCCACCCCCGCGCGGCTCGACCGGCTCACCGAGCGGGAGCTCGAGGTGCTGGGCCTGATCGCGAAGGGCATGTCGAACGCCGAGATCGCCGCCCGGCTCGTGGTGAGCGAGACGACCGTGAAGACCCACGTGGGCAACGTGCTGACCAAGCTGGGGCTGCGCGACCGGGTCCAGGCGGTCGTGCTCGCGTACGAGACCGGGCTGATCGTCCCCGGCGCCTTCTCCTGACGCTCGGCCTACGACCTCGGGAGGAGCGAGGCGGGCCCTGTCCTCCCGTGGTCGCGGGCGAGAGCCGTACGGGAGGCCGATGCCGGGCGGGGGCGCGCCCCGATACCGTCGTGACAGGGGCGTGGCCGAGGTGGCGGAACACGCCCCGCCGGTACGGCTCCCGCGGACCGTCTGGGGGGAAGACGGCGGGGGCCGTACCGGCGGAAAGACTCAGTCCGCGGGCGCGGCGGCCGTCTCCGGCGAGGCCGCGGACGCGCCGCCCGAGGGGGCGTTCTCCGGGAAGTGGCAGGCCACCTGGTGGCCTGGGGCGAGCGTCTCCAGCGGCGGCTCGACCTGCTTGCAGATCTCCTGCGCCTTCCAGCAGCGGGTGTGGAACCGGCAGGCGGGCGGCGGGTTGAGCGGGGAGGGCACGTCGCCCTGCAGCCGGATCCGCTCCCGCTCCTTGCGCCGCTTCGGGTCGGGGATCGGGACCGCCGACAGCAGCGCGTTGGTGTACGGGTGCATCGGCGCGTGGTACAGGCCCTTGCGGTCGGAAATCTCGACGATCTTGCCGAGGTACATCACCGCGACGCGGTCGCTGATGTGCCGCACCACCGACAGGTCGTGCGCGATCACCACGTAGGTGAGGTCGAGCTCCTTCTGCAGGTCCTCGAGCAGGTTGACGACCTGGGCCTGGATCGACACGTCGAGGGCCGACACCGGCTCGTCCGCGATGATCAGCTTGGGCTTGAGCGCGAGCGTCCTGGCGATGCCGATGCGCTGCCGCTGACCGCCCGAGAACTCGTGCGGATAGCGGTTGTAGTGCTCGGGGTTGAGGCCGACCAGTTCGAGGATCTCCTGGACCGCCTTCTTGGTGCCCTGCTCGGTCTTGATGCCCTGGATGCGGAACGGCGCGCCCACGATGGCGCCGACCGTGTGCCGGGGGTTGAGCGAGCTGTAGGGGTCCTGGAAGATGATCTGCACATCGCGGCGGAGCGGACGCATCCGGCTCTGGGACATGTGCGTGATGTCGTTGCCCTCGAACAGGATCCTGCCGCCGGTCGGCTCGATCAGCCGGGTGACGAGCCGTCCGGTGGTGGTCTTGCCGCATCCCGATTCGCCGACCAGGCCGAGGGTCTCGCCCTTCTTCACGTCGAAGCTGATGCCGTCGACGGCCCTGACCGCGCCGACCTGCCGCTTGAGCAGGCCCTTCGTGACCGGGAAGTGCTTTTCCAGCCCCTGTACGGACAGCAAGGGCTCCTCGTTCACGAAGCCTCCAGGTTCGGCTTGATCTCGTTCTCCCAGATGGCGCGCCGCCGCTCGCGCGGCAGGTGGCAGCGCACGAGGTGGCCGCCCTCGGTCTCCAGCAACTCGGGGACCTCCGTCTTGGCCCGCCCGCCCGTACGCTCCTCGAACGCGCAGCGCGGGTGGAAGGCGCAGCCGGACGGCACGTTGATCAGCGAGGGCGGCGAGCCCTTGATCGGCATCAGCCGTTCGGTCGGCTCGCGGTCCAGGCGCGGCATCGAGCCGAGCAGGCCCCAGGTGTAGGGGTGCTCGGGCCGCTCGAAGATGTCCTCGGACGTGCCGTACTCGATGCACTTGCCGCCGTACATCACGAGGATGTCGTCGGACAGCTCGGCGACGACGCCGAGGTCGTGCGTGATGATGATCAGCGCGGCGTTGAAGTCGCGCTGCAGGTCGCGCATCAGGTCGAGGATCTGCGCCTGCACGGTCACGTCGAGCGCGGTCGTCGGCTCGTCGGCGATCAGCAGCTCGGGGTCGCAGCTCAGCGCCATCGCGATCATGGCGCGCTGCCGCATTCCGCCGGAGAACTCGTGCGGGTAGCTGTCCACGCGGCGCTCCGGCTGCGGGATGCCCACCCGGCCGAGCATGTCGATCGCGTGCTTGCGGGCGACCTTCTTGCCGACGTCGTTGTGGATGCGGTAGGCCTCGATGATCTGGTCGCCGACCGTGTAGAACGGGTGCATCGCCGACAGCGGGTCCTGGAAGATCATCGCCATCTTCTTGCCGCGCAGCGTCCGCACGTGCTCCTGGCTGGCGCCGACGAGTTCCTCGCCGTCCAGCCAGATCTCGCCGGAGATCCGGGCGCGCCCGCCCTTGTGCAGGCCGAGGATGCCGAGGCTGGTCACGCTCTTGCCGGAGCCGGACTCGCCCACGATGCCGAGCGTCTTGCCCCGCTCCAGGGTGAACGACAGCCCGTCGACGGACTTGACCAGGCCGTCGTCGGTCGGGAAGTGGATGCGCAGGTCCTTCAGTTCCAGGAAGCTCATCCCAGCCTCACCCTCGGGTCCACGACGGCGTACAGGAGGTCGACGACCAGGTTGGCGAAGACCACGAAGAACGCGGCGACGAGCGTCACGCCCATGACCTTGGGCAGGTCCTGGTTGGTGATCGCGTCGATCGCGTACTTGCCCATGCCGGGCAGCGAGTAGGTGCTCTCGGTGAGCACGGCGCCGCCGAGCAGCAGGCCGAGGTCGAGGCCGAAGATCGTGAGAATCGGGGTCAGCGCGCCGCGCAGGCCGTGCTTGACCACGACCGCCCGCTCGTTCAGGCCCTTGGCCCGTGCGGTGCGGATGTAGTCCTCGTTCATCGTCTCCAGCATGCCCGCCCGGGTGAGCCGCGCGTACCCGGCGGCGTACAGGAAGGCCAGTGTGATCCACGGCAGGATCAGGTTGTAGGCCCACATGGCCGGGTTCTCGTCGAACGGCGTGAAGCTGCCGCCCGGGGCCGTGATGCGGAACGGAGTGCCGTAGCTGAAGACGACCAGCGAGACGATGCCGGTGAAGAAGATCGGCAGTGACACGCCGGCCAGGGCGACGCCCATCGCGGCCCGGTCGAACAGGCTGCCGCGTCTCAGCGCGGACAGCACGCCG
Source organism: Microbispora sp. KK1-11 (assembly GCF_006874435.1). NCBI lineage: Bacteria > Bacillati > Actinomycetota > Actinomycetes > Streptosporangiales > Streptosporangiaceae > Microbispora > Microbispora sp. KK1-11. Next base: position 79,430 of record NZ_VIRJ01000004.1, read on the forward strand.
GTCGCCACACCGGCTATGACCCAGATGACGGCGGCCCCGATGGCCAGTGAGAGCGTCACGGGCAGCCGGTCCATCAGGTCCGGCCAGACCGGGAGCCGGGTGAGGAAGGAGTAGCCGAAGCAGGGCGCCGGGCAGTGCTCCACGCCGGGACCGTAGTCGTAGTCGGCGCCGGCGACGATGCCCTTGGCGAACCGCCCGTACTGCACGATCAGCGGATCGTTGAAGCCGAGCTTGTCAGCCGCGATCTTGACCTGTTCCGCCGAGGCGGTGCGCCCCACGTAGCGCGCGGCCAGGCTCTCCGAGGTGGCGCCCGCCAGGCGGGGCACCAGGAAGAAGATGGCGAACGTGATGATGCTCACGATGGTGAGCATCACGACCGCCCAGATCAGCCGCCGGATGATGTATGTGACCACAGTCCCCCCGGCTCCGGGGGCCGGCCCGGTCGGACCGGCCCCCTTGCCGCGTTCACGCGTCTATCGGATCTGTCTGGTCTCGGCGGACGCTTACTTGACGCCCATGCCGAGGTAGTCGTACATGCCGTACGCGTCGTTCACGAAGATGTTCGTGGCGTTCTTGCTGCGCACGAGCAGGGTCTTCGTCCACACGTTCGGCAGGATGTAGGCGCCCTCCATGACCTTCTTGTCGATCTGGGTCCAGAGCGCGTTGCGGGCGCTGGTGTCGGTCTCCTTCATCGCCTGGTCGATGAGCTTGTCGACCTCGGGGTCGCGAACGCTGATGTTGGAGGAGCCACCGGTGTCACGGATGACGCGGCTGTCGACGATCTGCTGCAGGAAGCCGAAGCCGTCGGGCCAGTCGGACTGCCAGCCGTTCTGGGCCAGGCCGATCTTGTTGTCCTTGGCGTAGCCCGGCTTGCCGGCGTACAGCGCGAAGTAGTCGGCCTGCGGGAACGGCTTGAGCGTGAGCTTGATGCCGACCCGGCCGAGGGACTGCTGCAGCGCCTCGGCGGCCGCCTTCTCCTTCGGCCGCTCGGCGCGGTAGGAGATGTTGGTCTCGAAGCCGTTGGGCTGGCCGCAGGCGGTCAGCGCCTCCTTGGCCTTGGCCAGGTCGCCCTTGTTGTCGGCGCCCGGCGGGTAGAGGTTGAAGTCCTCGTGACCGGGGATCGCCGGCGGCAGCAGGCTGGTCGCGATCTGGCCGCCAGAGAACTCGCCGCCCCAGGCGGTCTGGAGGGCGACCTTGTCCGTGGCGTACTCGACGGCCTTGCGGCACTCGATGTTGTCGAGCGGCGGGACGTTGCCGTTGATCGAGGTGTACCAGAGGCGGGTGCTGGTCGGGTTGTCGGCGTTCGCCTTCATCGCGGGGTCGGGCAGGACCCGGCCGAGGGCCGCCGACTGCACGCCGATGCCCGCGACGTCGACGTCGAGGTCGCCGGCGATGATCCGGTTGTCGATGTCGTCGGCGTTGACGTTGGTGGAGACCTCGTAGCCGTCCGGCAGCGCCTTGCGGTTCGGGTCGCTCGCCGCGTCCCACTGGTCGTTGCGGACCAGCGTGAAGCCCTTGCCGATCTCGTTCTTCTCGAACTTGTACGGCCCGGTGGCGATGACGTGTTCCTTGTACTTCGCGCCGGTGTCCTTGTCCTTGGGGACCGGGATCGTGGCGGGAAGCTGGGCAAAGTAGTCGAAGTTGCTCAGCGGCTGCTTCAGGTGGAAGACGATCGTGTAGTCGTCGGGCGTCTCGATCGCGCTGTCGGTGTTGACGTCCTTGGACTTGTAGGCGCCCTTGTAGCCCTTCGGCCAGTCGAGGAAGTCGTTGAAGTAGGTGTACCCGTCGGGGAACACCTCCTTGTCGAACGACCGCTCCACGGCGTACTTCACGTCCTTGGACGTGACCGGGGTGCCGTCCTCGAACTTGATGCCCTGCTTGAGCTTGTACGTCCAGGTCTTGGCGTCGTCGCTCGGCTTGCCCAGGTCCTCGGCGAGGTCGGGGACGAGCTGGTTGCCTTCCTTGCCCACCGCGGACTTGAACATCAGCAGCGACCGGCCGTACAGCCGGATGAAGTTCCAGGAGTAGCCGTAGTAGGTGTCGCCCGGGTCGAGGGAGTCCCAGTCACCGCCGTTGGCGAACTTGAGGATGCCGCCCTTCTTGTCCGACGGGTTCACAACCCCCGTCAGGGCGGCGTTGAACTCGCTCTTGGAGTCGGAGCCGGCCGCGGCGCCGCCGGAGGACGACGGCGTGCTGCCACCCGAACCGCCGCCGCAGGCGGCAACGGCGAGGGCGAGCACGGCGCCGATGGCCGCCACACCCAGTCTTCTTCTTAGCATTGCAAACCCCTTGGTGATAGGAGCCGGGGGACTTTACGGGGAAGGGAGGGGCTCAGCGGGCCTTCGGGTCGAGAGCGTCCCGCAGGCCGTCGCCGAACAGGTTGAACGCCAGGACCGTGATGAAGATCGCCATGCCGGGGAAGAACATGAAGTGCGGGATCGTGTAGAACCGCACCGCGTCCGACAGCATGCCGCCCCAGGTGGGGGTGGGCGGGCGCACGCCGACGCCGAGGAACGACAGCGCCGCCTCGAACAGGACGTTCGTGGGGATCAGCAGCGTCGAGTAGACGAGGATCGGCGCGACCAGGTTCGGCAGCAGCTCGCGGAAGATGATGTACGGCCCGCGCGCCCCGAGGCTGCGCGCCGCGTCCACAAACTCCCGCTCGCGCAGAGACAGCGTCTGTCCCCGGATGATCCGCCCGATGTACGGCCAGTTGAAGAAGCCGATGATGAACACCAGCAGCGAGACGCGCAGCGTGTCGCCGGTCAGGCCGAACGCCGAGTCGGGGACGATGCCCGCGAGCGCGATCGCGAAGACCAGGATCGGGAACGCCAGGAAGACGTCCATGGCCTTGCTGATGATCGAGTCGACCAGGCCGCCGAAGTATCCGGCGGTGACCCCGAGCAGGGTCCCGATGACCACCGAGAGCAGCGTGGCCAGGAAGGCGATGAGCAGCGAGATCCTGGCGCCGTACACGACCCGGCTGAAGATGTCGCGGCCGTTCACCGGCTCGATGCCGAACAGATGGTCGGCGCTGATGCCGGTGCCCGTCTTGGGCGCCATCGTGGAGGAGTCGATGAGGTCGGAGTTGAACTGCGTCGGGTCCTGCCCGAACGCCCCGGCGATCACCGGCGCGAAGACCGCGACCAGGATCAGGAAGATGACGATCAGACCACCGGCCAGGGCGACCTTGTCGCGCTTGAGCCGCATCCAGGCGATCTGGCCGAGGGACCGGCCCTGGATCGCCTTACCGCCCGACGCGTCGACGACGGCCTCCGGCGTGGCCTGTGCGTCCCCACCGGTGACGTCCATCGGCGCGGTCATCGATCCTCCTTCGCCCTGCCCGAGCGGACCGCGCCCGCGGTGACGCGCTCGGGGTAGCCCGGGATCGATCCGGCGCCAGAGAAGCGGCGGCCGCTCACGACCTTGCCTCGCACGGCCATTTGGCGCAGGCCCCCTGGATCCCAGACGACATTGTCCGAAGGGGTCGCGTGGTGTGCGACCCCCGGAGGCAGAATCTATGGTCTGAGCTGGGCTGACCAGTCCCCAGAGGCGCCCTGTGGCTCAACTGTGATTCACGCGAAACTCATTCGTGTTGATCTTGAAGGGTTTGTCCGCGTCCCGTTTCGATTATGTCGTGGAACTGTAACATTGCACTGGCCGGTAACTTGGTCCCACGATGTGGGATGATCAGCTGATTCCCCGGCGCTTGAGAATGGCCTCGATGTCGGAGAAATCATCCCCGGCGGGCTGTTCCACCTGTCGTGGTGCCGTCTTCCCGGTCTGTGCCGTTTTAGGCGTGGCCGTCTTGGGCGTGGCGGGCCGCTCGGTCGCCGCGGTGGCGCCGCCCTGCTCCGGCCGTGCCGTACGGGTCCGGGACAGGGCACGGCCGCGCAGCGTGCCGGAGACGATGAACAGCAGCGCCGACAGCCCGGCAAGGACCACCCCTGCCCATACCGCGGGCGACAGGACCAGGCCGGTCACGAAGCCCACCACCGCCGCGCCGACGTTCCAGAGCGTCTGCAGCGCTCCGGTGAGGTAGGCCGCCAGCGGCAGCAGGGACCACGCGGTGGCCCGCAGACCGGCGGTCGCCCCCCTGCGCCGGAAGGCCAGATAGCTGAGCCCGATTCCCACCGCGGTGAGGCCGCCGCACAGCGGCAGCCAGGCGATGTCGTTGAATGTCATGGCGGGTCCCCTTCGTCCACGGCGTACCCCCATCCTGGCACTCCGCAAGCGATCACGCGGGGGCCCGCGTCACCGGACGAGCGACCGCAGGAAGTCCACGTCCACGTCGAGCAGCGAGGGCATGACGACCCGCCCGGGCGCCTGGGCGATCGGCAGGACGCCGGGCACGGCGACGACCCGGCAGCCCGCGGCGGTCGCCGAGGCGACGCCGTTCGGCGAGTCCTCCAGCGCGACGCACCGCTCCGGGTCCACCGACAGCAGGCCGGCCGCGGTCAGGTACGGCTCCGGGTGCGGCTTGGTGCGCGTGACGTCGTCGGCCGTCACGACGATCTCGAAGTGCTCCCGGCCGACGGCCTTGAGCACGGCGTCGGCGATGATCCGCAGCGACGAGGTGACGAGCGCCGTGCGCACGCCCTGGTCGCCGAGCCCGCGCAGCAGGTCGAGGGCTCCCGGCATGGGCTCGACGCCTCTCGACAGCCGGCTCTCCATGCCGTCGATCAGCCACTCCCCCACGAGCGCGGGGTCGACGTCGGCCTGCGTCAGCTCCAGCATGTACGCGACGGTGCGGTCCCAGGAACCGCCCACGAGCTGCTCCTGGTGCTCGGGGCCCCAGGCCCCGCCGAGGCGGGTGACCACCTCGGTCTCGACCTCGAACCACACCCCTTCGGTGTCGACGAGCAACCCGTCCATGTCGAACAGCACGGCGTCCACGTGGCCCCTTCCCCCGGTGAGACCCCCGATGAGGGGGGACCAACATGGTAAGGGGCGCACGTGGACGCCCATGCGGCCGGTCAGACGTTGAAGTACTTCGCCTCGGGGTGGTGGACGACCAGGGCGGAGGTGGCCTGCTCCGGGTGGAGCTGGAACTCCTCCGACAGCGTCACGCCGATGCGCGCGGGGTCGAGCAGTTCCATGACCTGCACCTGGTCCTCCAGGTTGGGGCAGGCCGGGTAGCCGAAGGAGTAGCGGCAGCCGGTGATGTTCACCTTGAGCATGTCGGCCAGCGACTCGTCGCCGCCGATGCCCAGCTCCGACCGCACCCGCGCGTGCCAGTATTCGGCCAGCGCCTCGGTGAGCTGCACCGACAGACCGTGGAGCTCCAGGTATTCGCGGTAGGCGTCCTTGGCGAAAAGCTCGGCCGTGGCCTCGCTGATCCGGTTGCCCATCGTGACCACCTGGAAGGCGACGACGTCGGTCTCCCCGGACTCGCGGGAGCGGAAGAAGTCGGCCAGGCACAGGTGCCGGTCGCGCCGCTGCCGCGGGAAGGTGAAGCGGGTCCGCTCCTTCCCGTCGTCGTCCAGGATGATCAGGTTGTCACCCTCGCTGACGCAGGGGAAGTAGCCGTAGGCGACCGCCGCCTCCAGCAGGTTCTCCGTCTGCAGCCGCTCCAGCCACATCCGCAGCCGGGGCCTGCCCTCGGTCTCGACCAGCTCCTCGTACGACGGGCCCTCGCCGCCCCGGGCGGCCTTGAGGCCCCACTGGCCCATGAACGTCGCCCGCTCGTCGAGGAAGGCGGCGTAGTCGGCCAGCGGGATGCCCTTCACGATCCGGTCGCCGAGGAACGGCGGGGCGGGCACCGGGGTGTCGGCCGCGACGTCGGAGCGGGACGGCAGGTCCTCCTCGGCGGTCCGCTTCAGCACGGCGCCGGTCTTCACCCGCCGCGCGCGCAGCGGCGGCAGCGTCGCGCCGTCCTCACCGCGCTTGACCGCCATGAAGGCGTCCATGAGGCGCAGGCCCTCGAACGCGTCACGCGCGTACCGGACCTCGCCCCGGTAGAGGTCGGCCAGGTCCTGCTCGACGTACGCCCTGGTCAGGGCGGCGCCGCCGAGCAGCACGGGATACCTGTCCGCGAGGCCCCGGGAGTTCATCTCCTCGAGGTTCTCCTTCATGACCACGGTGGACTTGACCAGGAGCCCGGACATGCCGACCACGTCGGCGCGGTGCTCCTCGGCGGCCTCGAGGATCGCCGACACCGGCTGCTTGATGCCGAGGTTCACCACGTCGTAGCCGTTGTTGGACAGGATGATGTCCACGAGGTTCTTGCCGATGTCGTGGACGTCGCCCTTGACCGTGGCCAGCACGATGCGGCCCTTGCTGCTGCCCTCGACCTTGTCCATGTGGGGTTCGAGGTAGGCCACGGCCGTCTTCATCACCTCGGCCGACTGCAGCACGAAGGGAAGCTGCATCTCGCCGGAGCCGAACAGTTCGCCGACGACCTTCATGCCGTCGAGCAGCACGTCGTTGATGATCTCCAGGGCCGGACGCTGCGCCAGGCCCTCGTCGAGGTCGGCCTCCAGGCCCTTGCGCTCGCCGTCGATGATGCGCCGCTTGAGCCGCTCCCACAGGGGCAGCCCGGCCAGCTCGGCCGCCTTGCCGGCCTTCATGGACGCCGCGTCCACGCCCTCGTACAGCTCCATGAACCGCTGCAGCGGGTCGTAGCCCTCGCGCCTGCGGTCGTACACGAGGTCGAGCGCGACCTGCCGCTGCTCGTCCGGGATCCGGTTCATCGGCAGGATCTTGGAGGCGTGCACGATCGCGGAGTCGAGCCCCGCGTTGACGCACTCGTTGAGGAAGACGCTGTTGAGCACCATGCGGGCCGCCGGGTTGAGACCGAACGACACGTTGGAGACGCCCAGCGTGGTCTGCACGCCCGGGTAGCGGCGCTTGAGCTCGCGGATCGCCTCGATCGTCTCGACGCCGTCGCGCCGGGTCTCCTCCTGACCGGTGGCGATCGGGAACGTCAGGCAGTCGACGATGATGTCCTCGACCCGCATGCCCCAGGTGTTCACCAGGTCCTCGATGAGCCGGGTGGCGATGCGCACCTTCCCCTCGGCGGTGCGGGCCTGGCCCTCCTCGTCGATGGTCAGCGCGACCACGGCCGCGCCGTGCTCCTTCACGAGGCGCATGATCTTCTGGTAGCGCGAGTCGGGGCCGTCGCCGTCCTCGTAGTTCACCGAGTTGACCACGGCCCGGCCGCCGAGCATCTCCAGCCCGGCCTCCAGCACGGCGGGCTCGGTGGAGTCGATCACGATCGGCAGCGTCGAGGCGGTGGCGAACCGGAACGCCAGCTCCTTCATGTCGGCGACCCCGTCGCGGCCGACGTAGTCGACGCACAGGTCGAGCATGTGCGCGCCGTCGCGGGCCTGCGCCCTGGCGATCTCCACGCACTCCTCGTAGTCGCCGGCCAGCATGGCCTCGCGGAACGCCTTGGAGCCGTTGGCGTTGGTCCGCTCGCCGATCGCGAGGTAGGAGGTGTCCTGCCGGAACGGCACGTGCTGGTAGAGCGACGCCGCCCCCGCCTCCGGGCGGGGCCGCCGCTCGCCGCGGGCGCGCCCGCCCACCCGCTCGACCACCTGGCGCAGGTGCTCGGGCGTGGTGCCGCAGCAGCCGCCCACGAGCGCGAGCCCGTAGTCGCGGGTGAACGCCTCGTGCGCGTCCGCCAGCTCCCCCGGGCTCAGCGGGTAGTGCGCGCCGTCGGCCGTGAGCTGCGGCAGACCGGCGTTCGGCATGCAGGAGATCGGGATCCGCGAGTGCCTGGCCAGGTAGCGCAGGTGCTCGCTCATCTCGGTCGGGCCTGTGGCGCAGTTGAGGCCGATCAGGTCGACGCCGAGCGGCTCGATCGCGGTCAGCGCGGCGCCGATCTCGGAGCCGAGCAGCATCGCGCCGTTGGTCTCGATGGTGACCTGCGTGATGATCGGCACGTCCCGCCCGGCGGCCTCGACCGCCCGCTTCGCGCCGACGACCGCCGCCCGCACCTGCAGCAGGTCCTGGCAGGTCTCGATGATCAGGGCGTCGGCCCCGCCCGCGATCAGGCCGGCGGCGTTGTCGCGGTAGGCGTCGCGCAGCGTCTCGTACGGCAGGTGGCCGAGCGTGGGGAGCTTCGTGCCGGGGCCCATCGAGCCGAGGACGAACCGGGGCCGGTCCGGCGTCGACCAGTGGTCGGCGCGCTCCCTGGCCAGCCGGGCGCCGGCCTCGGAGAGCTCGAAGATACGGTCCGCGATGCCGTACTCGCCAAGGGCGGCACGGTTGGCGTTGAAGGTGTTGGTCTCGACGCAGTCGACGCCCACCTCCAGATACGCGTCGTGCACGGCCCGAACGATGTCGGGACGGCTCACGTTGAGCACGTCGTTGCAGCCCTCGTGGCCCTGGAAGTCGTCAAGGGTGGGGTCGTAGGACTGCAGCATCGTCCCCATGGCTCCGTCGGCGATCAGAACTCGCTCGGACAGCACTTCACGGAAGGACGGTCTGCTGGTCATGGAGGCAAGCCTATCGGCCCCGCCGGACGGAATATCGTCCGCGCGCGCGAAACGGGAATACCGGTTGCGTGAGGGACGGCGGGTCCACCTCCGCCGGCGCGGCGCCGCAGGTCGGCGCAGCGCGACGGGCCGGTGCCCGGCGGAGGTGACGTACGGGGCCCCTCACCGAATAGTCTTGGACTGAGCCATACTGCACAAGGCCAGTGAGGAGGCGGCGCGTGATCGAGTTCGAAGGGCTCCCCGAGCTCGTCGACCCGGTGCTGATCGCCGCGTTCGAGGGATGGAACGACGCCGGCGAGGCGTCCAGCGGAGTGCTCGCGCACCTCGAGTCCGAGTGGAAGGCCACCCCGCTCGTCGAGCTGGACCCCGAGGACTACTACGACTTCCAGGTGACCCGGCCGGTGGTCGAGCTCGGCGACGGCGTGACCCGCTCCATCGTCTGGCCGACGACCCGGCTGCTGCTGGCCCGCCCGCCGGGCGCCAAGCGCGACGTGGTGCTGCTGCGCGGCATCGAGCCGAACATGCGGTGGCGGTCGTTCTGCGCCGAGATCGTCGGGCTCTGCCACGATCTCGGCATCGAGCTGGCCATCCTGCTCGGCGCGCTGCTCAACGACTCGCCGCACACCCGGCCGGTGCCGATCACCGGCTCGGTCAGCGACCCTGGCATGGCCCGCGCGCTCAACCTGGAGCTGACCAAGTACGAGGGCCCGACGGGCATCGTGGGTGTGCTGCAGCACACCCTCGGCACCGCCGGGGTGCGGACGGTGTCCCTGTGGGCGTCGGTCCCCCACTACGTCGCCCAGCCGCCCAACCCCAAGGCCACCCTGGCGCTGCTGCGCCGCATCGAGGACATGCTCGACATCCCGATGCCGTACGGCGACCTGGCCGAGGAGGCCAGGGCCTGGGAGCACGGCGTGGACGAGCTGGCGGCCCAGGACAGCGAGGTGGCCGAGTACGTGCGGGAGCTCGAGGAGCGCAAGGACGCGGCCGAGCTGCCCGAGGCCAGCGGCGACGCCATCGCGGCGGAGTTCGAGCGCTACCTGCGCCGCCGCGACCGCGGCACCGACCGCTGACCATCGGGAGTTGTCGACGGGTCAGGCCGGCCACCAGCTGAGGTAGCGCTCCCCGGTGTCCGGGAAGATCGTGACGATCGTCCGCCCCGACAGGTCCTCGCGGCGGGCCAGTTCGGCGCAGCCGTACGCCGCCGCGCCCGAGGAGACCCCGACCAGCAGCCCGGTCGTGGCCGCGATGAGCCGGGTCATGGCGGCCGCCTCGCCGTCCGGCACGGTGATCACGTCGTCGATGAGGGTGACGTCGGTGACGGGGCTGGTGAAGCCGCCGTTGAGGCCGGGGATCCGGTGCGGCCCCGGAGCACCTCCCGACAGCAGGGGGGAGCCCTCCGGCTCCACCGCGACGACGCGCAGCCGGGGGTTGCGCTCGCGGAGGTAGCGGGCCGTGCCCGTGAGGGTGCCGCCGGTCCCGACGCCGCACACGAGCACGTCGACCTCCCCGCCGGTGCCGGCCCAGATCTCCGGTCCCGTGGTCGTGTAGTGGGCCATGACGTTGGCGGGATTCTCGTGCTGGCGGGCGTACCAGGACCCGGGGACGGCGGCGTGCAGCTCCGTCGCCCGGTCGACGCATCCCTGGAAGCCGAGGGCGTGGTCGGTGAACTCGACCCTGGCGCCCAGCATGCGCAGGGTCAGCGCGCGCTCGCGCGACGCGTTGTCCGGCATCACGACGACGCACGGGTATCCCCGGCTGACGGCGAGCGCCGCCAGGGCGATTCCGGTGTTGCCCGACGTGGACTCGATCACGGTCGCGCCGGGCGTCAGGGCCCCGGACGCCTCGGCCTCCTCGATCATGCGCAGCGCCACCCGGTCCTTGATGCTCGACAGCGGGTTGGCCGCCTCCAGCTTGGCGAGCACGGTGGCGGCCGGGGGCAGGCCGTCGAGGGCGAGGCGGAGCAGGGGCGTGTCGCCGATGAGATCGTCGATCCTGGTCGCTATGGCGCGGCCGATCAGGGGGATCATGCCTGCTCCTTCTCGGCCACCAGCAGGTATTCGTGTGAGCGGTTGGTCAGCATCGGGTCGTCGTCGCTCACCGGCCGGTCGTAGCAGTGGATCCGCTCGTCGCCGAGGGTCAGGTGCCGGCCGAGCACCCGGGCGACGTCCCAGGCCAGCGGCACGAACCTGCCGGCCAGGCGGCGGTTCTGCACGGCCAGCACCGCCCGCGCGCCGGGCCGCATGACCCTCGTCACCGCGGCGAACGCCTCGTCGAGCGCCTTCAGGTACTCGTCGTAGTCCCGCAGCGCGTAGAACTGGCCCTCCACGGAGGAGTTGGTGTCGAGGTTGGTGCCGAAATAGGGCAGGTCCGCCAGGACCAAGTCCACCGACTCCTCCGGCAGCGGCGGCGTGCGCGCGTCGGCGCACAGCATCGTCTGGCCGGGATACTTCTCCAGGCGCTTGCGCGCCTGCTCCGCGCGCTCCGGCGAGACCTCCAGGCCGATCCCCTTCCGGGACTCGACCGCGCACGCCACCAGCGTGGTCCCCCAGCCGGCGAACGGGTCGAGCACGACGTCGCCCGGCCTGCTCATCTCGACGATCAAGGGCCGCAACTGGCTCACCCAGCCGCACTGACCGGCGGCCTCCGGCAGCGCGTACGCGGGGTCCTCTCCCTGCAGCACATGCCAACTCGATCTGCCCATCAGTCCACACCAGCCTTCTGTGTCGCCGTCGCGTCGCGACGGTTGTCGGTCTCTTCCGGGTCTTCGGGGTCGTCGGCGTCTTCGGGGTCGTCGGGGATCCGCGCGTGGACGGCCCGGGCGGGCAGCCGTGGCTCCAGGCGGAGCATGGTGAGGGCCGAGCAGGAGACGCCTCCCGCCAGCAGCAGCCACATGGAGACCGGCGACAGGCTCAGCAGCGCGGTCAGCACGGCCGGAGCCAGCGTGATCGGGATCGCCCAGGAGAACTGGTAGACCGCCATGTACCTGCCGCGGGTCTCCTCGGGGGCCGCGCTCGACACGAGCGCGGACAGCGGCGCGCCGTGCAGCATCTCCCCCACCGTGAACAGCGCCGTCGCGGCGAAGACCCCGGCCAGGGCGGCCGGCCGCACGGGAACCCCGGCCAGCAGGGCGAACGCCGCGAACGACACCGCGAACGTGGCGGCGCCCGCCGCGACCGTGCGGGTGCGCCGATACCGGATCAGCCGCCGCGTCACCGGGATCTGCAGCAGCGCGATGCCGACGGTGTTGACCGCGTACAGCACGCCGACCAGCGACGCGGGGACGTCCAGTTCCTGGGTGACGTAGACGGGCAGCGCCACCGACAACACCATGTAGCCGAAGGCGGTCGGCACGTTCTGCAGGGTCAGCGCGAGGAACGTGCGATCGCGCAGGACGAGCCGGTATCCCCCGCCCCGCCGGTCCTTCGCCGCCCGCGGGGCCGTACGGTCCCGCCCACCGGGGACTGTGCCACCGGGGACTGCGCCACCGGGGACTGGGATCGTACGGAGGATCAGCGCGGCGCCGGCGAACGCGGCGGCGCTGACGAGGACGATCACCCGGTAGGCGGCGTCGCTGCCCAGGCCGAGCGCGGCGCCCGCGATGAGGCCGCCCGCGCCGAGTCCGGCGTTGCGCAGGCTGCGCTGCGCGGCGAGGAGCCTGTCGCGGTCCGCGCCCCGCGCGATCGCGGCGACGAACGACTGGATCGACGGCGGGTAGGAGCCGTCGCCGAGCGCCACCAGCGCCACCGCGAGGAACATCGTCAGCGGCGAGTCCACCAGCGGGTAGGCGGCGAACCCCACGGCGCGCACCAGGTAGCCGCCCACGACGACGGCCCGCGCGCCGAAGCGGTCGACGAGCACGCCCGCGATCGGGTTGCCGACCAGGCTGAACAGCGCCGCCCCGGTCATGATGACGCCGACCCGCTCGATCGGCAGCCCGGTGACGTGGTGGAAGAACAGCAGGGACAGGGGCAGGTACATGCCGCTGCCGGTGGCGTCGACCACCATTCCGGCCATGTAGCGGGCCTGCGTCGACGGGCGGGTCACGACGGCACCGCCCCGATCCGCACCTGCTCCTCCAGCCGCGCGCCGAGCGAGCGCAACCTGCGCTCGCACTCCGCCCGGGAGGGGGCCGAGGCGATGGCCACGGTCAGGAAGTCGGCCGAGCCCGAGGCGGGCGGGACCACCTGGCCCGGCTTCGCGTAGAGCCAGAAGTGCTCCACCCAGGGCTCGCGCGGGACGTCGGGCAGCGCGTGGATGAGTCCCGGCCGCTTCATCATCAGCACCTGACCGGCCATCCGCGCCGGCTCCGGCCGCCGCCCCGGGCGTACGGCCCGCTCCACGTCGGGGAGCGGGAGGCCGAGCTGGGCCCGGATGGAGCACTCGGCGAGGTTGACCCCGAACAGGGTGTGGAAGACCTCGCGGATCTTCCCGCCGCCGGACCGGCAGGCGATCTCGCACAGCACCAGCCGGTCGTCGGGCGTGTGGAAGATCTCCGCGTGGAAGGCGTGGTCGCGCAGCCGGCCGCCGGGCAGCCGCAGCGCCGCCAGCGTCCGCCCGGTCAGCTCCAGCAGACGGCCGGTCAGCGGGTCGCCGGGGTCGAGCGCCAGGTCGACCCGGGAGCCGGTGTCGGTGCCGAACGACGCCAGCTCATACTGGTACTGCGAGGGCCAGGCCAGCACGACCTCGCCGTTCACCACCAGCCCGTCGACGTGGCACATGCGGCCGGGCACGTACGCCTCGAGCAGGAGGTCGTCCCGCTGCTCGTCCCGCTGCTCGTCCCGCTGCGAGCCGTACGCCTCGGCGAGGAAGGCCGTCAGCGCGTCCCGGTCGCGCAGGATGCGCAGGCCGATGGAGTTGAAACCGGCCCTGTTCTTGACCACGAGAGGGAATCCGTGGACGCCGGCGAAGGCCCGCACGTCAGCCGCGGTCCGCGGCACGGTGTGCGGGGCGACCTCGACACCGGCCCGCGCCGCGTGCTCCTTCATCAGGGCCTTGTCCCGGAACGGCAGCACGTCGGCGGCCCGCGCGCCGGGCAGCCCGAGCTCCTCGCGCAGGGCGGCCACGCGCAGCACGTCGGCCTCGTGCTCCCCGATCAGGTGCGTGGCGCCGTACTCGGCGGCGAGGCGCGCGACCCGCCCGGCCACCTCGTCGTCGTGGTCGAAGAGCTCCAGGTGCGTGTAGCCGAGGTTCCCGTCGGGGATCCGCTCACCGAACGGCTCGAACCTGTCACGGGCGGCGAGGATCACCACCGGGCCCTGGTGGTCGCGCAGCCAGCGGTCGTACGGGAACGGCTCCAGCGGGTTGCGGTGCACGATGACGACACTCATGTCACCCCCTCGCCTGAGCGGATCACTGTGCTTATCGCTTCGCTCGCTCATGCCGGCACCTCCGCCAGGGATCGGGCCTCGGCCGCGTGCGCGAGCCAGGTCCGCCCGTCCTCGCCCACGATCCGGATCCGGATGGCGTCGTCGATGACCTCCGCGCCGCGGCGGATGGCCGCGTCCGTGTCGGGGCCGGTCACCGCCACCAGGCCGAGCCGATCCCAGTTGTCGCGCAACGCGTGCACGGTGTCGCCCGGCTTGGCGGTGACGCGCACGTCGAGCACGCCGTCCCGCGCCGCGGCGTCGGCGACGCCCTCCACCGACTCGACCCGGCCCGGCTCGCTCACCAGGGAGCGGACGCTGGCCCCGGCATGCGCCTCCGGCCGGTCCGGCAGCTCGGGGACCAGCCCGAACGGCCAGCCCAGGGCGTACTCCACCAGGTCGATGCCGTACGCGCCGCGCACGAGCTCCGGGATCATGTCGCCGGCGACGCGGTTGTGGCTCTCGATGATCACCGGGCCGTGCGGGCCGAGCCGCAGTTCGGTGTGCGTGACGCCGTCCGTGAGACCGATCAGGTCGAGGAAGCGGCACACGCTCGCGCGGATGCGCTCCCGGACCGGCTCGTCCAGCCGGGCGGGCACGGCGTGGCCGAGCTCCGCGAACCGGTCGGCGTGCACGAACTTCTCGGTGATCGCCACGACGACGTGGCGGCCCGCGAAGCTGAACGCCTCGACGCTGAACTCCGGCCCCTCGACGTACTCCTCGATGAGGAAGTCCCGCAGGAGATACATGGTGGAGACCCGGTCGGTCCGGGTGCCGCGCAGCCCTTCCACCGTGGCCCAGACCCACTCGGCGTCCTCCGGCCCCCCGATCCTGAAGACGCCGATGCTCGCGGTCGCGTCGGTCGGCTTGACGATGAACGGGTAGCCGTGGGCGGCGCCGAAGGAGTCCAGGTCCTCTCGCCGCAGGAGCGGCGCGGCGGCCACTGCGGAGGGGTCGAGCTCCGCGCCCGGAACCGACGCGAGGTGGCGGCGCATGGCCAGTTTGTCGCGGAACCTCCTGGTGACCTCGTAGCCGGTGCCCCCCAGGCCGAACAGGTCGTTGACCCGTCCCGCGTTCTCCAGGCCGGGCTCGGTGATGGACAGCGCGACGCGGAACCCCGGCTCCTGCCACAGCTCCCTGGCGACGGGCTCGACGGCCGCCCAGTCGGTGTAGTCCAGGACGCGCAGGACGTCGGCGAGCTCCTCCTGCTCGGGGCTGACCTTGGTGGGGTGCTGGAGCAGCAGGACGGTCAGGCCCAGCTCCTTGGCCTTGCGCACGGTCTCGTCCGTGGCGCCGACTATCAGGACCGTGCTGTCCGGATTCATCGATCCATTCCTTTCTTCGGGGGGTCGGGGCAGGTCGGCTCGGGCCGTACGGGAGGCCGTGCCGCCGCGCGGCGGTGACACGGTCCCGGCGGAGGCGAGGGCGCGCGCGCCGGCGGGCACGTCGCCGAGGACGAGCGCCCGCGCCCCGATGACGGCGTCGTCTCCCACGCGCACCGGGCCGAGGACGGCCGCGCCGACGCCCAGCACCACGCGGGCTCCGATCACCGGGTGCCGTCGTTCCCCGTCCGCGCGCAGGTTGTCGCGCCACCAGCCGACCGCCCCCAGGGTCACCTGGTGGTAGATGGTCACGTCGTCGCCCACGACCGCGGTCTCCCCGATCACCACGGCCGCGCCGTGGTCGACGAAGACCCTGCGCCCGAGCACCGCACCCGGATGGATCTCCACCCCGGTGACGAATCGTGCGATGAGCATCAGCAGCCGGGCCGGCAGTCGCCGGCCGCGCCGGTGCAGCCGGTGGGCGACCCGGTGCAGCCACAGCGCCGGGAGCGCCGGGTGCAGCAACGCCTCCTTCCTGTCGCGTACGGACGGGTCCCGCTCGACGATCGTCCGCAGGTCCTCGGCCAGGAGGCGCAGCAGTCTCTCCGGCCGTTCGCTTTCCGGGGGCGGCGGAGAAGACCTGAAATCGGCATGCGGCATCTTCGCCTCCTCACATTCACCTCGGCGAATAAACCATGAATGAATACCCGGATCGATGGAACGGCAGACCGCCACTGGCCGGTAGATGCTCCACGGCCATTTCCGGGAAAGTGAATTACGGACCCTTTTTCCTCGGTTATTGGGTAAGCGTGATGGCCCTGGAACCACAGGTCAACCCCTACCCGACCGGCCTTCGACCGGTAATCGGCGGGCCGACAACCCCGATCGGACAAGCGTCGTACCGAATTCTCCGAGCCCAAGGGGGAATTTTCCGGAGGGGCGGAGTCGCAGAACGCGCGCGCGCCGGCCTGAGAACAGACCGGCGCGGCGAAAAAAGAGAAAAGGCGCGGACGCGGTCCGCTCAGGCCCGGGTGCCGGCGGAGTACGGCGCGCCGGCGGGCGGGACGGCCACGGCGGGCCGGGCGAGGGCACAGGTCGCCGTCACTGCCCGATGCCCTCGACGAGACAGCACCTCGGCAAACCGAAAGCAAACGATCAATCACGATGCGTGAACATCGATCAATTGTGCATGGCACAATTCCTCTTCGTGCGTAGAATCAGGTTCACGCAGTCAGCGCGGAAGCATCGCATCGGGACAGCGCGGGTCCTTGCCGTTATCCGGGGCCAGCCGCCCCGGACAGTGCCGCCACCCGGGCCTGGTCTGGACGAGCAGTGGCACTGGCTCGGCGTAGATGATCGCGGGCTGGAGCTCGAGGTGATCGCCGTTCTGACCGAGAAGTACCTGCTGGTGATCCACGCGATGCCGACCGCGCTCAGGAGGAACGAGCCATGACCGAGTACACCGGCCCCTGGCCCCCGGAGGATGTCGAACTCGCCGTGGACGACGAGTCGGACGTCGACCTGGGCGCCGAGGAGCTCTACGACAGGCGGGGGAATCGGATCGACGAGGCCTATGTCGAGGCCGCGGTCGAGCATGTGCGCCAGACAGTCGGCCGTCCCTCTCTCACGGCACCGGGCAGGCGCTCACCTCAGGTCACGTTCCGCCTGAGTTCGGAGGAGAAGGCGGCCGCCAGAGCGCTGGCGGAGCGGGAGGGCAAGACCGTGTCGCAACTGGCCAGGGAGGCGTTCGCCCAGTACCTCCGCGACCACGCGGCCTGATCCGACGTTCAGAAGGCGCGGACGCGGTCCGCTCAGGCCCGGGTGCCGGCGGAGTACGGCGCGCGGGCGGGCGGGACGGCCACGGCGGGCCGGGCGAGGGCCTCGTCGAAGCGGGCCCAGACGAGAGCGGCCAGGTCGTCGTCCGCGCCGAGGGGCGCGCTGACCAGGTCCGCGCCGCTGCTCACCAGCCGGTCGTGGAAGAAGCCGGGCGCGAGCAGGTAGGAGGCGACGGCGACGCGCGGGGCGAGGCCGGCCCTGGTGCGCTCGAGCGCCTCGGCGAGCGTGGGTGTCCCGGCCGAGGCGAAGGCGGCGGTGACGGGACGCGAGAGCCGTACGGACAGCAGCCGGGCGGCGGTGCGGACGTCGTCGAGCGCGGCGGGATCGGACGAGCCGGCCGCGCCCAGGATCACGGCGTCGCAGGGCCGCAGGCCGGCCGCGGCCAGGCGGCGCGCCAGCACCGCGGTCAGCAGCCGGTGCGGCCCGAGCTGCCCGGCGACGACCGCGTCGGGGCGGGTGCGGGCGACGACGGCCGGCAGGTCGATGTGCGCGTGGTATCCCCCGGCGAGCAGCATGGGGACCACCACGACCGGCCCGGCCACCCGCGACAGCGCGTCGGACAGCAGCGGCGCGCTGATCTCCAGGAACCCGAGTTCGACCGGCGCGCCGGGCCTGGCGCGGCGCACGCGGGCCGCTAGGGAGTCCATGACCGACTCCCAGTGGCCGCTGCGCGCCCCGTGCGCCGCCATCACCAGGGTCGGGGTCACCGCTCGTCCCTGCCGCAGGCGAGGCGGTAGCCGCGCTTGACGACGGTCTCGACGATGCCCGAGGGGCCGAGCGCCCGGCGCAGGCGGGTGATGGCCATCTCGACCGCGTGCTCGGCCGAGTCGCGGGAGGGGCCGCCGGGCAGCACGACCCGCAGGTCGGCCCGGTTCACGACGTGCCCGGGGCGCTCGGCGAGCCGCTTGAGCACGGCCATCGGGGCGGGCGGCAGCGGCTTGAGCTCGCCGTCGACGACCACGGCGTGACCGCGGATCTCCAGGTCGTGCCCGCCCGCGACGAGCCGCGTGACACTGCTCTCCGGCAGGTGGCGGGCGAGGGTCCGGGCGAGCGCGCCGAGGCGGGCCCGGTCGGGCTGGACGGCCCGCACGCCGCGCTGGGTCAGCGGCCCGGCCGTGACCGGGCCCACGCAGGCCGCCACCACGCGGGTGTCGAACGCGGCGAGCAGTGCGTCCTCCAGCCCGTCGGCGCGGGCGGCGCCGAGCATGGCCAGCACGGCGGGCGCGCTGGTGAAGGCCACCGCGTCCACCGAGCCGGTGATCGCCTGGCTGATCAGTCGGCGCAGCGGCGAGGTGTCGCGGTAGGGCAGCCACCGGTAGACGGGCACCTCGATCACCTCGGCGCCCGCCTCCCGCAGGGACGCGACGAAGCCGTCCAGCGGCTCGCCGTGCAGTTGCACGGCGATGCGGCGGCCGCGCAGGTCCTGCGCGAGCAGGTACTCCTTGACCTCCTCGCACGACTCCGTGGCCGGCGTCCAGAAGTCCGCCAGGCCGGCCGCGCGGACGGCCCCGCGCGCCTTGGGGCCGCGGGCGAGCAGCCGCGCGTGGCCCAAGTGCGCGTTCAGGTCGGCGGACAGGCCCCAGCCCTCCGCCGCCGCCATCCACCCGCGGAACCCGACCCCCGTGGTGATGACCACGTCGTCGACGGGCGCCTCCAGGCAGGCCCGGGTCGCGGCGAGCAGCCCGGCGTCCTCCGCGAGCGGCACGATGCGGATCGCGGGCGCCCGCACGACCCGGGCGCCCCGCCGTTCGAGGAGCGCGGACAGCTCCTCGCTGCGGCGGGTCGCCGTCACCCCGATCGTGAACCCGGCCAGCGCGTCCGGCGCCGTCTCCAGGCTCATCGGTGCCCCGTCCATGAGTGCGGGGTCCATCAGCGCGGTCATACCACGCTCACCTCCACGATTCCGTCGGTGACGCGAATGGGGTAGGTCGGCACGGCAACGCCGGAGTCGTCCGCGCACACGCCGGTCACCAGCGAGAACACCTGCTTGTGCATGGGCGAGGCGACGGTCGGCTCGCCGTTCCTGGTGCCGACGATGCCGCGGGACATCACGTACGCCCCGCTGAACGGGTCGAGGTTGCCCAGGGCGTACAGGGCGCCGTCGAAGGTGCGGAAGACCGCCACCTGCCGGTCGCCGACGAGCACCGCCGCGCCCCGCTCGGGCAGCAGGTCGGTGTAGGAGCAGACCGGGGTCCAGTGGCCGGCAAGGGCCGGCGTCTCGTCGAGGATGGTCATGTGCGAGTCACCTCCAGTGGGATAAGCACCGGCTTGATCTGGTCGCGCTCGGTCTCGAAGGAGATCGAGGGGTCGGGTACGCCGGGGGCGTTGACGAAGCTGACGAAGCGGCGCAGCTTGTCGGGGTCCTCGATGGTGGCGCGCCACTCGTCGGCGTACGTGGACACGTGCCGCTCCATCTGCGCGTCGAGTTCGGCGCAGATGCCGAGCGAATCCTCCATGATCACCTCACGGAGGTAGTCGAGCCCGCCGTCCAGGTTCTCCAGCCACGCGGCGGTGCGCTGGAGCCGGTCGGCGGTGCGGATGTAGAACATCAGGAACCTGTCGATCGTCCTGATCAGGTCGTCGGTGGACAGGTCGGACGCGAGCAGGTCGGCGTGGCGGGGCTTGAAGCCGCCGTTGCCGCCCACGTAGAGGTTCCAGCCCTGCTCGGTCGCGATGACGCCGAAGTCCTTCGACCGGGCCTCGGCGCACTCCCTGGCGCAGCCGGAGACGGCCGACTTCAGCTTGTGCGGCGAGCGCAGGCCCCGGTAGCGCAGCTCAAGGGCGATGGCCATGCCCACCGAGTCCTGCACGCCGTACCGGCACCAGGTGGACCCGACGCAGGACTTCACCGTCCGCAGCGCCTTGCCGTACGCGTGGCCGGACTCGAAGCCGGCGTCCACGAGGCGGCGCCAGATCGCGGGCAGCTGCTCGACCCGGGCCCCGAGCAGGTCGATGCGCTGCGCTCCGGTGATCTTCGTGTAGAGCCCGAAGTCGCGGGCCACCTCGCCGATCACGATGAGCTTGTCCGGAGTGATCTCGCCGCCCGGGATGCGCGGGACGACCGAGTAGGTGCCGTTCTTCTGGATGTTCGCCAGGAACTGGTCGTTGGTGTCCTGCAGCGCGGCCTGCTCGCCGTCGAGGATGTGGCCGCGGCCGAGGGAGGCGAGGATCGAGGCGACCGCGGGCTTGCAGATGTCGCAGCCGCGGCCGGTCCCGTGCTCGGCGATGAGCTGGGAGAACGTCGTGATCCCCCGGACGTTGACGATGTCGAACAGCTCGGCCCTGCTGTGCGGGAAGTGCTCGCACAGCGCCTTGCCGACGTCGACGCCCGACTTCACCAGGATCTGCTTGAGCATCGGCACGCAGCTTCCGCAGGTGGTGCCGGCCCGGGTGCAGTCCTTGATGCCCTGCACGTCGGTGAGGCCCTTGTCGGCGATGGCCGCGCAGATCCTCCCCTTGGTGACGTTGTTGCAGGAGCAGACCTGCGCGTCGTCGGGCAGGTCGACCGACGCCTTGCCCGCGCCGGCGAACAGCAGGTCGCTCGGCGCGCCGGGCAGCGGCTTGCCGACGAACGGCCGCAGCGCGTTGTACGGCGCGGCGTCGCCGACGCAGATGCCGCCGAGCAGGGTCGTGGCGTCGTCGCTGATGAACAGCCGCTTGTAGACGCCGCCGACGGGGTCCATGTAGGTGACGTCGAGCGCGCCCGACATGGCGCCGAACTGGGCCACCTCCACACCGAGCAGCTTGAGCTTGGTGGACATGTCGGCGCCGGTGAAGGCGGCCGACCCGTCCAGGATCCGCTCGGCGGCCACCTCGGCCTGGGTGAAGCACGGCCCGACGAGGCCGTAGACCATCCCGCCGGCCAGGGCGCATTCACCGATCGCGTAGATGTGCTCGTCGGAGGTGCGCATGCCCGCGTCGACCACGATGCCGCCGCGCTCGCCGACCTCCAGGCCGCAGGCGCGGGCGAGCTCGTCACGCGGCCGGATGCCGGCCGAGAAGACCACGACCTGCGCGTCGATCGCCTCGCCGTCGGGCTTCACGAGCGCGGCGACCCGGCCGTCCTGGCCGGCCTCGATCGCCCGCACGCCGGCGCCCGTGTGGATCGTCAGCCCGAGCCCCTCGATGTGCCCCCGCAGCACCGAGCCGCCGCCCTCGTCCACCTGGCGCGGCATGAGCCAGCCGCTCATCTCGATGACGTGCGTGTCGAGGCCGAGCCCGCGCAGGGCGTCGGCCGCCTCCAGGCCGAGCAGGCCGCCGCCGATGACCACGCCCGCGCGGGCGTCCCGCGACGCGTCCCTGATGGCGTCCAGGTCGTCGATCGTCCGGTACACGAAGCAGCCCGGCAGGTCCCTGCCCTGCACGGGCGGCACGAACGGCGCCGACCCGGTGGCCAGCACCAGCACGTCGTACGGCTCGCTGTCACCGGCGTCGGTGGTGACGGTGCGGTTCGCACGGTCGATCGCGGTGACGCGGACGCCGGTCCTGAGCGTGACGCCGTCCGGCACCGGATAGGTGAGGTCCTCGACGCTCTTGCCGCTGAGATAGGAGGTCAGCGCCACCCGGTCGTAGGCCGGGCGGGGCTCCTCCCCGAAAACGGTGACCGTTCCGTCGAAGCCCCGGCCGGCGAGCGTCTCGATCAGGCGGTGCGCCGTCGGGCCGTGTCCTACGACGACGAGTCTCATCCGCTTACGGTCCTTCATGCGCTCACGCCTTCCTGCTCACACAGCCAGCCGACGATGCCCTCGACCGCGTCGCGGCAGCTCCCGCAACCGGTGGTGGCCCTCGTCGCGGCGGCCACAGCCTCCACGTTCCGCGCGCCGGACTCCCAGCACGCCCTGATCTGGCCCTTCGTCACGTTGTTGCACTGGCAGACCCGGGCCGAGTCCGGCATCCGCGTGGGGCTGTCGGCCACCGCCGCGCCGCCCACGCCCGCCAGATCGGGGAACAGCAGCCCGGTGCGGTCGCCGGGCAGGGGACCTCCCCGGTCGAAGAGCTGGGTCAGCGTGCCCACCGCGGAGGTCTCGCCGAGCAGGATCGCGCCGACCAGCCGGCCGTCCCGGATGACGAGTTTGCGGTAGGTGCCCTTGTGCCGGTGGGAGAAGCGGACGATCTCCGCCTCGTCCTCCGTCAGCTGGGTCTCCCCCATCGCCGCGAGCTCCACGCTCCTGGCCTTCAGCCGGGTGACCAGCCGCGAGCCCCGGTAGCGCGCGCCCTTGTCGGCGCCGGTGACGAGGTCGGCCACGACCGACGCCTGCTCCCAGCCGGGGGCGACCAGTCCGTAGACGCGGCCGGCGTGCTGGGCGCACTCCCCGATCGCGAAAATCGACGGGTCCTCGGTGCGCAGCTCGTCGTCCACGACAATGCCCCGCTCCACCTCCAGTCCTGCCTGGTCGGCGAGGCCGACGACCGGGCGGACGCCGCAGGCGAGCACGACCAGATCGGCCTCGATCAGCTCGCCGCCGACCAGTTCGACGTGCCGCTCGCGTATCGCGCTCACGGTGACGCCCGTGCGGATGGCGACGCCGAGCGCGCCGAGCGTCTCGCGGAGGATGAGCCCGGCCTCCTCGTCGAGCTGGCGCTCCATCAGGTGCCCGGCCAGATGCAGCAGCGTCACCGGGACGCCCCGGCCGGCCAGGCCCCGCGCCGCCTCGATGCCGAGCAGCCCGCCGCCGACCACGACCGCGCCGCGCGCGCTCGCGGCGGCCTCCCTGATTCGCTCGCAGTCGTCCAGCGTGCGGAACGCCGTCGCCCGCTCCACGCCGGGGATCGGCGGGACGACCGGCTCGCTGCCCGTGGCCAGCACGAGCACGTCGTACGGCTCGCGCGTCCCGTCGGCGGCGACCACCGTCTGGCAGTCCCGGTCGATCGCGGTGACCTCGACGCCGAGGCGGGCGGTCACGCCGTGGTCGGCGTACCAGCGGGGGTCGAGGAGCCTGACCTGGTCCGGGCTCGACGTGCCCGCCACCACGTTCGACAGCAGGACCCGGTTGTACGGCTGCCACGCCTCGGCGCCGAACACCGTGATCTTCGCGTCCTTGTCCCGGGCGCGGACCTCGCTCACCAGGCGCGAGCCCGCCATCCCGTTCCCCACCACGACGAGCCTCACGCGACACGCTCCCCGTCTTCGGCGCACCGCTCGATCGCGGCGGCGCAGACCTTGAACTCCGGCATCCGCGACGTGGGGTCGAGCGCCGGGTTGGTGAGCAGGTTGACGCCCTCCCAGTGGAACGGCATGAACAGCGTGTCCGGCCGGATCGAGGTGTTCACCCGGGCCACGCCCTCGGCGGCGCCCCGGCGGCTGCGCACCCGTACGCGGTCGCCGGGGGCGACGCCCAGCCGCTCAGCGAGGTCCGGGTGCAGTTCCACGAACACCTCGGGCGACGCCTGGGTGAGCGGGCGGATGCGGCGCGTCTGCGCCCCCGACTGGTAGTGGGCGAGCACCCGCCCCGACGTCAGGTAGAGCGGGAACTCCTCGTCCACGTCCTCGGCGGGCGGGCGGTGGTCCACCGGCACCAGGCGGGCCCGGCCGTCGGGGGTGGCGAAGCCGTCGAGGAACGGCCGCGGCGTCCCCGGGTGCGGGTCCTCCCCCGTGTCCGGACAGGGCCAGAACACTCCGGTCTCGGCTGCGATGCGGCCGTAGGTGATGCCGGAGTAGTCGGCGACGCCCCCGGCGGAGGCCCGGCGCAGCTCGTCGAAGACCGTGCGCGGGTCGGCGGGGAACTTCTCGCCGCAACCGAGCCGCTCGGCGAGCCCCCGCAGGATCTCCAGGTCGGTACGCGCGCCCGGCGGGGGCACGGCGGCCTGGCGGCGCAGCAGGACCCGGCCCTCCAGGTTGGTCATCGTGCCCGCCTCCTCGGCCCACTGGGTCGTGGGCAGCACGACGTCGGCCATGGCCGCGGTCTCCGACAGCACGAAGTCGCAGACCACGAGCAGGTCCAGCGCCTCCAGCCGCCGCGCGACGTGCCCGGCGCGCGGCGCCGACACGACGGGGTTGGAGCCGAACAGCAGCAGCGCCTTCGGTCCCTCCGGTGTGCCGAGCGCGTCCAGCAGCTCGTACGCCGACCGGCCCGGGCCGGGCAGGTCCGCGGGGTCGATCCCCCAGACGGCCGCGACGTGCGCCCGCGCCGCCGGGTCGTCGATCTTGCGATAGCCGGGGAGCTGGTCGGCCTTCTGACCGTGCTCCCTGCCGCCCTGGCCGTTGCCCTGGCCGGTCACGCAGCCGTAGCCGGAGCCCTCACGGCCGGGCAGGCCGAGAGTGAGCGCCAGGTTGACGAACGCCGTGACCGTGTCGGTGCCCTTGGCGTGCTGCTCGGCGCCCCTGCCGGTCAGCACCATCGCGCGCTCCGCCTCGCCGAGGATCCGTACGGCCTCGCGCATCCGCGCGACCGGGACGCCGGTGACGCGCTCCACCCGCTCGGGCCACCAGGCCGACACGGAGGTGCGCACCTCCTCGAAGCCGGTCGTGCGGGCGGCCAGGTAGTCCAGGTCGGCGTACCCCTCGGCGATCGCGATGTGCAGCAGGCCGAGCGCGAGCGCGAGGTCGGTGCCCGGGGTGACCTGCAGGTGCAGGTCGGCCATCTTGGCGGTCTGGGTGAGGCGCGGGTCGACGACGACGAGCCGACCGCCCCCGGACCGCATCGCGGTCAGGTGGCGCACGAAGGGGGGCATGGTCTCGGCGACGTTGCCCCCGGCGAACAGGACGGCCCCCGCGCGGGCGATGTCGGTGATGGGGAACGGCAGCCCCCGGTCCATGCCGAAGGCCCGGTTGACCGCGGCCGCCGCCGAGGACATGCAGAACCTGCCGTTGTAGTCGATCTGGCTGGTCCGCAGCGCGACCCTGGCGAACTTGCCGAGCTGGTAGGCCTTCTCGTTGGTCAGCCCGCCGCCGCCGAACACCGCCACGGCGTCCGGTCCGTGCGCGGCCCTGATCGCCTCGATCCGGGCGGCGACGTAGTCGAGCGCCTCGTCCCAGCTCACCGGGCTGCCGTGCAGCAGCGGGGTCGTGAGCCGTTCCGGCGAGGTCAGCAGCGCGGCCGCCGTCCAGCCCTTCTGGCACAGGCCGCCGGCGTTGGCCGGGATGTCCTCCCGCGGGGTGATCTCACCCTTCGCGACGTACATGCCGCACTGGAGCGCGCAGTACGGGCAGTGCGTGGCCGAGCCCACAGTCGTGTCCGCGGTGGCCTGTGACATCACAGGACCGGGAGCGTGCGGTGAGATCGGCATGGATCCGATGGTGCTGACAGGCGGTTTCACCGCTGGGTCCCTTCTGTTACCGCTGTGCTACAAGGCGCCAACCGCGCTAACTTCGGCGAGCGCGGCGTGTGAGAGACCCCGTCGTCTCGAAAGCTCACTTGTGCTGTCGCCGCTTGTGAGGCCTGAGTCAGGAAAAGGCGGGCGCCCCGCGGGCGCCCGCGAAAGGCCGCGGCTCAGACCCGGGCGGCCGCCAGGCTCGGCGCCGACTTCGCGCCGAGGGTGCGCATGTAGCAGAACCAGGTGAGCGCGAAGCAGAGGGCGTAGAAGGCGGCGAAGGCCGCCAGCGCCGCCCCCGCGCCGCCGGTGGCGGAGATGGAGCTGCCGAACCCGCGGTTGATGAAGAACCCGCCGAAGGCGCCCACCGCGGAGATGAACCCGATGGCCGCCGAGGCGTCGCGCTTGCCGGTCGCCAGCGCCTCCTCGTACGCGGGGGTGCCGGGCTCGACCCCGGCCGCCGCCTTCGCCCGGAAGATCGCCGGGATCATCCGGTACGTGGAGCCGTTGCCGACGCCCGCGGTGCCGATCAGCAGCATGAACGCGGCGAAGAACAGCACGAAGGCGTGGGCCGACATGGCCTGCCAGACGAGCAGGACCGAGGCGATCATCGCGGCGAAGTTCCAGAACGTCACCGAGGCGCCGCCCAGGCGGTCCGACAGCCAGCCGCCGACGGGCCGGATGAGCGACCCGACCAGCGGGCCGAGGAACGCCAGTGAGGTGAGCGAGGCGTGCTCGGGGAACTGCGACTTGATGAGCAGCGGGAACGCGGTCGAGTAGCCGATGAACGAGCCGAACGTGCCGATGTAGAGGACCGACATGATCCAGGTCTGCGCCCGGCCGGCCGCCTTGGCCATCTCCCTCGGCTCGGCCTTGGCCGAGGTGAGGTTGTCCATGCAGAAGTACGCCCCGGCGGCGGCTGCCAGGACGAAGGGCACCCAGAACAACCCGGCCGCGGCCAGCCCGAACCCGGCGATGACCAGCGGCATCAGCAACTGCACGGAGCTGACGCCGATGTTGCCGCCGGCCGCGTTCAGGCCGAGGGCGGCGCCCTGCCTGTTCTGCGGGTAGAAGTAGGTGATGTTGGCCATGCTGGAGGCGAAGTTGCCGCCGCCGAGCCCGGCCGTCGCCGCGATCAGCAGGAAGGCCCAGTAGGGCGTGCCCGGGTCGTTCACCGCCACCGCGAGCAGGACGGCGGGCACCAGCAGCAGCATCGCGCTGACCACCGTCCAGTTCCGGCCGCCGAACCGGGCGGGCGCGAAGGTGTAGGGGATGCGCAGCGCGGAGCCCACGAGGTTGGGCAGCGAGACGATCCAGAACAGCTGGTCGGTGGAGAACCTGTAGGCGCCGAGCTTGACCGCGACGATGCTCCAGACGGTCCACAGCGTGAAGCCCAGATGCTCGGCCAGGATCGAGAACACCAGGTTCCGCCGGGCCACCTTCTTGCCGGTGCTCTCCCAGAAGCCGGGATCGTCCGGTCGCCAGTCACCGATCCAGCGGCCCTTCCGGGGTTCTTCCGGGGCCGTGCGCGCCGCCTGCGTCGCCGTCATCGTTCCTCCTGCGTCCTCATCAGCTGGGGCCGGTAACAGAAACTAGGAAGAGCGCGTTACGCACTTTGACCATGCGTGACCGTGCGGCCGTTACATGTGCCGCACCCGCGAAACATGCAATCCACACGCATAACGGACGCAACATCGGGTTAACACGGAGGCGCCCCTCACGCGGCCCGCGTTTCGTCCGCGTGTCGTCCCTCGTGCCGTCCCCGGCCGGCCGCCGTCACGCAAGGTCAGCGACGCCACAACGACCCGTACGCGGGGTATTTCGGGACATTCCCGCGATCGTGGTAGTGCCATTCTTTGACCGGACTACGGCATTTTCCGCCGCGGCATGGCACGGACATTTCGGTTGACATGTGACCGGTTTTCCGCTCGCAGGAATATCCGCGGCGGGGAAAGGGGATATCGATGCCGCCTCCCGCCGTACGAGGGCCCCCGAGGGCCCCGCGCACTCGGGGAGGACGGATGCCAGCGGTCTCGCGCCGCGCGTTTCTTTCGACGGGGCTCCTCTGGTCGGCGAGCCTGCCCGCGGCGATGCTGACCGCGCAGGGCGGGCTCGTCGCGACGGCCACGCCCGTCTGGGCCGGGAACCGGCCGCGGCGGCCGCGCGTGTACACCCGGTCGGACTGGAAGGCCGATCCGCCCAGGAGCAAGGCCGAGGTGCTCGACCGTGCGCCCGACCGGCTCGTCGTCCACCACACGGCGACGGCGAACACGGGTGCGACCGACCTCGACGCGGCCTTCCGGCTGTCGCGGACGATCCAGCGCTACCACATGAAGCACAACGGCTGGGAGGACATCGGCGAGCAGTTCACCGTCAGCCGGGGCGGATACGTCATGGAGGGCCGCAACCGCTCGCTGCCGGCCGTCGAGGCGGGCAAGCACGTGATGGGCGCGCAGGCCGCCGACCACAACGACCACACGCTGGGCATCGAGACCGAGGGGACGTACACGTCCTGCCTGCCCCCGGCCCGCCAGCTGTCCGCGCTGACCGCCCTGCTGGCCTGGCTGTGCGACGTCTACACGCTCGACCCGCACGAGGCCATCGTCGGCCACCGTGACCTCAACAGGACCGCCTGCCCCGGCGACCGCCTCTACGCCTACCTGCCGCGGTTGCGGGACGACGTCGCGCGCCGCCTGGGCGGGCGCGGGGCCGGGCGGGCCGAGCCACCCCCGCCGCGGCTCGCGCTGCCCGACGGCCCGTACGAGGGGGCCGCTCTCATCGGCGACCTGCCGTTGGAGCACGGTCCCGCAGTGGGCCCGCACGACCTCACCCGCTGAAACGGCCCACCTGAACGGCACGGGCGGCCCCCTCCGGCAGGGAGGGGGCCGCCCGTGGTGGCGCGGGTCACAGACGCTCGACGTTGGGCCCAGTGCAGCGGTCGCGGGTGTCGAACACGAAGGCGCTCTCGCGCTGGACGAGGGCGTAGTCGAAGCAGTCGTGGTCGGTGAGGACCACGACGACGTCGGCCGCCGCGATCTCCCGCGGCGACGCCTCGGCGATCGCCACCCCCTCGGGCACGAGGGCGAGGTCGACGTGCGGGTCGGCCGCGCGCACGTCCGCGCCCAGCTTGCGCAGGTGCCTGGCCACCTCGAGCGCCGGGGACTCACGGCAGTCGCCGGTGTTCTTCTTGTACGACAGGCCGAGCAGGAGCACCCGGCTGCCGTTCAGGGCCTTGCGCCGGTCGTTCAGCGCCAGCACCAGCCGGTCGACGACGTGCGCGGGCATGTGGTCGTTGACGTCGTTGGCCAGCTCCACGAACCGGAAGTTGTGCCCCAGGCTGCGCTTGACCTTCCAGGACAGGTACGACGGGTCGATCGGCAGGCAGTGGCCGCCGACGCCGGGCCCCGGGGTGAAGCGCATGTAGCCGAACGGCTTGGTGGAGGCGGCGTCGATGGCCTCCCACACGTCGATGCCGAGCTGCCTGGCGAAGATCGACAGCTCGTTGACCAGGGCGATGTTGACGTGCCTGAAGGTGTTCTCCAGGAGCTTGCACAACTCGGCCACCTGCGGCGAGGACACGGGGACGACCTGCTCGACGACGGCCTCGTAGAAGGCGCGGACCCGCGCGAGGGCGGCGTCGTCGAGGCCGGAGACGACCTTCGGCGTGTTCTCCAGGCGCCACCGCGCGTTGCCGGGGTCGATCCGCTCGGGGCTGTAGCCGAGGTGGAAGTCGCCGGGGGCGCGCAGGCCCGATCCCTCTTCCAGGATCGGGCGCAGGTACTCCTCCGTCGTCCCCGGATAGGTGGTCGACTCCAGGATCACGGTCGCGCCCGGCCGCAGACGCGGGGCGAGCGACCGGCCGGCCGACGCGATGTGGCTCAGGTCGGGCACGCCGTCGGTCAGCGGCGTCGGCACGGTGATCACGCAGACGTCGAAGTCCTCGGCGTCGGCGTAGTCCGCGCTGGCCCGGTAGCGGCCCGTCGCGTGCGCCGCCGCGAGCGCGTCGTCGCCGATGTCCTCGACGTACGACTGGGCGGCGTTGAGACGCTTGACCCGCCACTCGTCCACCTCGACGCCCACCACGTCGAACCCGGCGTGCACGGCGCGCACGGCCAGCGGCAGGCCGACGTAGCCCTGCCCGACCACGACCAGTTTCTCCATCAAGGACCCCCGTCCCTTGTCTGTCACGATGTGCCGTCTCAGCCGCGGTGGCTCACGAGCGGGCGCCACCAGTCCTGGTGGTCCCGGTACCACCGCACGACGCCGGCGAGTCCCTCGTCGAAGTCCATCCGGGGCTCGTAGCCGATCGCCCGGATCTTGCCGCTGTCCAGCGCGTAGCGCCGGTCGTGCCCGGGCCGGTCGGGCACCTGCTCGACCATCTCCCATCCCGCGCCGAAGGCGTCCAGGATGCGACGGGTGAGGTCGAGGTTGCTCAGCTCGACCCCGCCGCCGATGTTATAGATCTCGCCGGGCTCCCCCTTGTCCAGCACGAGCTGGATGCCCCGGCAGTGGTCGTCCACGTGCAGCCACTCCCGCACGTTGCGGCCGTCGCCGTACAGGGGCACCGGCCGCCCGTCGATCAGGTTGGTGACGAACAGCGGGACGACCTTCTCCGGGTACTGGTACGGCCCGTAGTTGTTGGAGCACCGGGTCACCCGGACGTCCAGTCCGTACGTGCGGTGGTAGGCGCGGCAGAGCAGGTCGGCCCCGGCCTTGGCGGCCGAGTAGGGCGAGTTCGGCAGCAGCGGCTCCGCCTCCGTCCACGTCCCCTCGTCGATCGAGCCGTACACCTCGTCGGTCGACACCTGGACGAACGTGCGCACGCCCGCCTCCAGGGCGGCCTGCAGCAGCCGCTGCGTGCCCAGCACGTTGGTCGTCACGAAGTCGCCCGCGCCGGTGATCGACCGGTCGACGTGGGTCTCGGCGGCGAAGTTCACGATCACGTCGTGCCCGGGGACCAGCTCGCGCAGCAGCTCCGCGTCGCACACGTCGCCGTACGCGAACGTGAAGGCGGGGCTGGTCTCCACGGGAGCGAGGTTGGCCGGGTTGCCGGCGTAGGTGAGCGTGTCCAGCACCGTGACCCGGGCGTCCTCATACCCGGGGTAGGCGCCCGACAGCAGCGAGCGGACGTAGTGGGAGCCGATGAAGCCGGCCGCGCCGGCGACGAGGAGCTTCATGCGCGCACCTGCACCTTGCTGTGGTCTCCGATCATGAGCTGGTAGGCGTTGGGCACCCCGGTCGCCTTGGTGACCTCCGCGTTGCGGCCGATCAGCGAGTGGGTCATGCCGCGGACACCCCGGACGGCGGAATCGGCGAGCACGATGCTGTAGTCCACCTCGGCGTCCTCGATCACGCAGCCCTCGCCGATCGATGTGTACGGCCCGACGTACGAGCCGATGATCTTGGTGTCGGCGCCGATCACCGCCGGGCCGCGGATGACCGAGCCCTCGACCACGGCGCCGGGGGCGATCACCACGCGCCCGCTCACCTCCGACAATCCGTCCACCGTGCCCGCGACGTCGGGCTCGACCGCCTCGAGCACGATGCGGTTGCACTCCAGCATGTCCTGCAGGCGGCCGGTGTCGCGCCAGTAGCCGGTGACGAAGTGCGACCGCACGCGGTGCCCGGTGTCGATGAGCCACTTGATCGCGTCGGTGATCTCCAGCTCGCCTCGCGCGGACGGCCTGATGGCGCGTACGGCCTCGTGGACGGCCGGGGAGAACGTGTAGACCCCGACGATCGCGAGGTCGCTGCGCGGGTGCTCGGGCTTCTCCTCCAGCGCGACGATCTCCCCGTCCGTGCCGAGCTCGGCCACGCCGTAGAACTGCGGCTCGGCCACCCGGGTGAGCAGGATGCGGGCGTCGCACTCCTCGGCGCGGAAGGCGTCGACGAGGCCGCGGATGCCGCCGACCAGGAAGTTGTCGCCCAGGTACATGACGAACGGGTCGCCGGCCAGGAACTCCCGCGCGACGAGGACGCAGTGCGCCAGCCCGAGCGGCGCCTCCTGGGGGATGTAGGTGACGTCGAGCCCGAACGCCGAGCCGTCGCCGACGGCCTCGCGGACCTCCCGGCCCGTGTCGCCGACGATGATCCCCACGTCGGTGATGCCGGCGTCCCTGATGGCCTCCAGCCCGTAGAAGAGCACCGGCTTGTTGGCGACGGGGACGAGCTGCTTGGCCGAGGTGTGGGTCAGCGGGCGCAATCGCGTGCCCTTGCCGCCCGCCAGGACGAGTGCCTTCACCGCTGTTCGCGTCCTTCCCCGATATCCGATGGGCGGTTCAACGCGGCTCACCGCGGAGCAGCGAGTAGAGGACCTGGTCGTGCCAGCCGCCGTCGCGCCACTGGGCCCGCCGCAGGACTCCCTCACGCACGAACCCGATCTTCTCCACCGCGCGCTGCTCGCCGATGTTGGCCACGTCGGTGAAGCACTGGAGGCGCTCGGCGCGGGTGTGCGCGAACAGGTAGTCCGCCAGCAGGCGCTGCGCCTCGGTGCCGATGCCGCGGTTGCGGAAGCCCGTGAAGACGCAGATTCCGATCGCCCAGCACCAGCACGTCGCCTCGGGTCCCCAGGCCGTCTTCCACCAGGCCACCCATCCGGCGGTGTCCCCGCCGGAGTCGATGGCCAGCCGCCCGTAGTCGTCGCCGAGCAGGCCGTTGTCCGCGAACTGGCGGCGCAGCGCGCCGGAGTGGCGATATCCGTACCACTGGAATTCGCCCCGCGCGTCGGGCGTCGCCCGTTCCGCTTCGAAAACGTCGAGGTCCGCCTCGCGGACCGGCCTCAATGTGACGTCCATGATCTCCCCTCATCGGGCATGCGGGAGCCGCGCAGAAGGAACGGAAACGTCCCGCGCTTTTCTCCCGGGCGGGGCCACGGGAATTCCCGTTAGGCCGCCCGCCAGTCGCCAATGCTATGCGCGGACTCGCGCGGACCCGGCGGGCCACCTTGCGAACGAGCGTGAAAGGTGCGGATCGGGTTTCTCAATATCCCGCAAATTCGGATGTGCGGCACGAGGAGGCCGACAGCCGCTCATCACAATGACGCCATGACCAACGTATCCGTTGTGATCCCCTGTTACCGATCCGCCCGGACGCTGCCGGCCCTGGTGGAACGCCTTCTCGCCGTTCTGCCCGCCGCCGCGAACCTCTTCGAGGTCGTGCTCGTCGTGGACGGCTCGCCCGACGACACGTGGGAGGTGGCCCAGGGACTCGCCGAGCGGCACGACAGTGTCCGCGCCGTGCTGCTGGCCCGCAACTACGGGCAGCACAACGCCCTGGTCGCGGGCATCCGCTGCGCGCGCTACGAGGTCATGGTGACGATGGACGACGACCTGCAGCATCCGCCGGAGGAGATTCCCCGGCTCCTCGCGGGCCTGGGGCCCGACCTCGACATCGTGTACGGAGTGCCGAGCGGCGGAACGCACGGGCGAATCCGCGATTTCGCCTCCAAATCGCTGAAGTGTGGCCTTTCCGGGCGGTTCGGCGCGGAAAACGGTGCGGACATCTCCGCGTTCCGCGCCTTCCGGAGCTTCCTGCGCGAGTCGCTGGACGGCGTCGGAGGTCCGCACACGCAGATCGACATCGCCTTCTCCTGGGCGACCACCCGGGTCGGCACCGTGGAGGTGCGGATGCAGAGCCGGCTCGTCGGCCGCTCCAACTACACACCCGCGATGCTCGTCCGCCACGCGATCGGCGTGTTCGTCGGATACAGCACGCTCCCCTTGCGCCTGGTGACCTACTTCGGCCTGCTGACCGGGGCGTTCGGCATCGTCCTGCTGGCGGTCTTCCTGTGGACGTACTGGTCGGGCGACAGCACGGTCAAGGGCTTCACCTCGACCGCGTCGATGATCGCGTTGTTCGCGTCCGCCCAGATGATCGCGCTGGGCATCATCGGGGAGTACCTCGGCAGGATCCACGTCGAGAGGATGGGACGCCCCACCTACATCGTCCGCACCCGGGTGGAGAGCGGTGCGGCGCAGCCGATGACGGTGACGGGCGGGCCGGAGGGGTGGAGCGCGTGAAGCGGGTCGCCATCGTGCAGTCGAACTACATCCCCTGGAAGGGGTACTTCGACCTGATCGCGCACGTCGACGAGTTCATCCTGTTCGACGACGTCCAGTACACCGACAGGGACTGGCGCAACCGCAACCTGATCAAGACGGCCGCCGGCCCGAAGTGGCTGTCCGTCCCCGTACGGCGGGGCCCGCGCGGCCGCTTGATCAACGAGGTGGTCACGAGCGACATGGAGTGGCCCCGCGCGCACTGGCTCCTGCTCGCGCAGACCTACCGCAAGGCCCCCTGCTTCGAGGAGGTCGCGCCGGCGGTCGAACGGCTCTACCTCGACTGCCACGCGGACCGGCTGTCGGACGTCAACCGGCACTTCCTCGATGGGCTGCTGGGCCTGCTCGGCATCCCGGCGAACCTGAGCCGCGCCGAGGACTACGGCGCGGCGGGCGCCAAGACCGAGCGCCTCGTGGACCTGTGCCGCAAGGCGGGCGCCGACGAGTACCTCACCGGCCCGGCCGCCCGCGCCTACCTGGACGAGAGCCTCTTCGACCGGGCCGGGATCGGGGTCCGGTGGTTCGACTACTCCGGCTATCCGGAGTATCCGCAGGCGCACCCGCCGTTCGACCACCACGTCAGCGTGCTCGATCTGATCTTCAACACCGGGCCGGCCGCCGCCCGGTATCTCAAGTGCGCCCGGCACCTCAAGGATGCTCAGCGCTCCGCGGCCGGGCCGGCGATCTCGTAGACGGTGAAGTCCCCGGAGCGGAACCGCGGGGAGGCGACGTCCCCGATCCTCGCGCCGGGGACCGTCAGCCGCTCGTCCACGAACAGCCAGCGCACCCCGTAACGGTCCCGCAGCGACCGGGCCGCCTGCGCCGAGGGCGCGGCGAACACCGCCTCGTTCGCCCGGAGCCGCTCGCGGTCCCAGAACGGCAGATACCAGAGCACCTGGCCCGGACTCCACCGGTCCAGGTTCGCCGTCGCGTACGCCCACCCCTCGACGAGCACCCGCCGCTCGGCCAGCGCCGACACCCAGGCCGCGCGACTGTCGCAGGGGCCGTCGACGCCGAGGCGGCAGTGCAGGTTCGTCGCGACGACGTCGCCGGGGCGGGAGTGGTCGCGCAGCCACCGCGCCACGGTGACGATGCCCTGCGGCATCGCCTGGGCCCGTGCCGCGCGGTCGGCGTCCTCCGCCGCGTTCACCGGGGTCTTGTACGTCACCGGAAGGACCCGGGTGAACCAGGCGGCCGGCGCGGCGAACGCCGAGGTCACCACGAGCGTGAGGGCGAACGAGCGCAGCGCGCCGCGCCGCGCGGCGGCCAGCGCGACCGCCGTCAGCGCCACGAAGACCAGCAGGGCGGCGTACGGCAGGGCGAGCACGCCGAGCGACTCGCCGTCGGGCAGCGGGACCCGCACGTCGCACAGGATCCGGATGCAGTAGGCGGCGACGGCCCCGGCGCCGGCGGCGCACACGATGGGCAGCGGCGACGTCCCCGATCTGCGTATCACGGTGACGAGTCCGTAGACCGAGACGATCGCCAGATAGGGATAGGGCGCCTGGAGGAAGTAGATCTCCGACAGGCCGGGATGCCCGAAGCAGAGCGCCACGGCCAGCCCGGCCAGGCTCATGCCGAGGGTCAGCACGACGGCGGGCCTGGCGAGCGCCCGGGGCCGGCTGAGCAGGCCGAGCGTCCCGCACCAGGCGACGGCTCCGGACAGGACGCACAGGAGGGTGAGCCCGAGGACCGTCGTCAGCGGCCCCCCGAGCGGCCTTCCGTCGCCGACCACGCCACCCCACGTCACGCGCATCAGGGACAGCGGAGCGGCCGTCGTCCCGCCGCGCACCCCGCCGTACAGGACGAACTGGGCGTAGAGCAGGCAGGCCGCGCTCATGCCCAGTGCGACCAGGGCGGGGCCGTGCGGGCGACGACGCCGCACCGACCCGGCGACGGCCACCGCCGCCAGGCCCGCCGTGAGCAGGGGCAGGTACGTCGCCTTGGCCCCCATGACGGCCGCCAGGAAGAGCGCCAGCAGGAGCCACTCGCGCGGGTTCCGCCGCCGGTTCTCCAGCAGATCGCTCAGCAGGAGGAAGACCGGGACGAACAGCAGCGCGCCGAAGGTCTGGGTGGGGCTCGACCAGGACTGGACCGGTTTCCAGACCAGCGCCCCGCCGGCCGGGCCGATGTAGAGGTTCGGCGCCGCGACGAGGAAGACCGCGGCCAGGGCCGTCAGGGCTCCGGCCCGCGACCCGATGACGCGCCGGGCGGCCATGCCCAGCAGGACCACGAGCGCCGCGATCATCGGCAGCATGCCGAGGCGGAACAGCAGCACCAGCGGCTCGACGCCGGTCGCCCAGCTCGCCGCCGCGTAGTGGGCGTAGACGAACCAGTGGTACGGCAGGGGCTCCCCGGCGACGATCGGCATCGTCGGGGGCACGTGGTGCCGCAGCTCGCCGATGAACGCCAGGTGCAGGGGCATGTCGGGGTACGACGCCCCGAGCGCCGGCCAGGTGAGGGCCTGCGTACGGAAGAAGTTGACCGCGCTCCAGACCACCAGGTAGGAGACGACGAGGGCCAGCGACCAGGACCACCAGATCGGCGACCGGGCCGTGGCGGGGGCGCTTCTCCAGTGCCGCCGCAGGCGGGGCACGAGGAGGAAGGCGACGTACGTCGCGACCGGCCAGGCGAGGACGAGCAGCGGCGCCCCCACGGCCCGGGCCGCGATGTAGGCGAACACCTCCAGCGCGTATCCGAGGGCCAGCCCGAGCGCGACCTCCTCGCCCCGGGAGCGGTCACCCCGGTAGAGGGCGCGGACCAGCAGCGTTCCCGGGACCGCGAGGCAGGCGACGACGTAGCCGCAGAAACGGGCCATGTCGGAGACGCGGACGCCGTAGCGGCTCAGCGCGGCCGCCGTCAGCGCGAGCACCACGACCGCCGGCGCCCATCTCACCAGCGTTCGCCGTGCCGGTGCGCCGTTCATCGGCGCGGCATTCGTCGCCGCACCGGTCGTCGATTCCTGCGGTGATTTCACCGGGCTCCGGGTCCGCGGACTTCCCCCGGTCGCGCTCCTCGCGACCGAATCGAGCAACGTTTTCTCATTCGATCGGGACGGGCCCGTCGCCGGGATTTCCCGAGGCGAGGTGTCAGCCATGCGTGCGATTCTCGCGGCGGCGGCACCGCTGATTCGCCCGCGACCTCGTTCCGGGCGGATTCCTTGACATTCTTTTGCGGGTGTCCCGCTCACCGGCCGGAAAGGCGGAAATCGCGATCCGCCTTTCCGGCACGCCGTCACGAAGGGCGGTGCGCCCGCACGACCAGGGTGACCCCCGGAAGCGATTTGACGGGCAGATATCTCTCGGCCGCGACCACGGCGCCCAGCCCCAGGTTGACCAGGCGCGGCACGTCCGTGACGTCGGAGCCGCTGGTGCGCTTCCTGCGCCAGGCCACGATCGGCCGCATCAGCACGTTCCAGCTCCACATGCGGTCGACGACCAGCCCGGCCCCGCGCAGCAGGGCGGTCAGTTCCTCCCGGGCGTACCTGCGGAAGTGGAAGGACGCCACGTCGTGCGCCGACCACAGCGCCATGTCGCACGGGACCGTGATCAGCGCCCGGCCGCCCGGCCGCAGCACCCGCACCAGCTCGCGGGCGGCCGTGTGGTCGTCCTCGATGTGCTCGAGCACGTCGAACGCGAGCACGAGGTCGAAGGACTCGCCGGGCAGCGGCAGGTCGCACGCGTCGGCGTGGATCGCCCGCAGGCCCCGCCGGACGGCCAGCTCGACCGCGGTCTCCGAGTAGTCGGCCGCCAGCGCGTCCCACCCGTGCGCCACGAGCACGCGGGTGTTGCCGCCGCCCGCGGCGCCGATGTCGAGTGCCCTGCCGGGCGGGCCCAGCCGCCGCAGCTCCCGGGCGAGCATGGCGCGCCGCTCCCGGTACCACCAGTGCCGGTCCTCCAGCTCGACCGTACGGCGGATGTCAGTGGCCTCCATGGGCAGCCTTTCCTAATGATCAGTTCTTACGTCGGGCGGGAAACGTCCAGAGTCTGTGCACGAGGTAGGTCAGCGGCACGTTCACGACGATGACCAGCGCCTGCGCCACCATGATCGGAATCCCGGCGAGCTCCACCAGGAGCGGAACGCCCGTGACCGACGCCGCCAGGAAGCCCAGCCCGACGGCGTAGAACCGCAGGTGGCCCAGCAGCCAGGACGATCCGGACACGCGGAAGACCCTCAGCCGATACCACGGATAGACGACGACCGAGGCGGCGAACTGGCTGGTCACGAGCAGGATGAGGTAAGGGACCCGTTGCCCGAGCGCGGCCAGTTGGACGCCGAGGATCACGTAGTACACCACGGCCGACATCGCGCCGCCGCCCAGGTAGAGCACGCGCCGCCGGTCGAGCGCCACGGCCAGGACCCGCCGCGCGAGGTGACGGCGCACCGCGGGCGGGCGGCGATCGTCACCCGGACCTGGAGGTCGAGCGGATCCCGGTGCCGGTCTCGCCGCGAACCCGGCCGCGTTCCGTCTCACGTCAGCGCACCCTGTAGCCGCGCACCGCGTCGACGACCCGGGCCGCGCCGGCCTCGCCGAGACCCGCGAACAGCGGCAGCCGTACGAGCCGGTCCGCGACGTTCTCGGTGACCGGGCAGCCGCCGGGGGCGGTCCTGCCGTGCCGCAGACCGGCCGGGGAGCTGTGCAGCGGCTGGTAGTGGAACGCCGCCTGCACGCCGCGTGCCGCGAGGTGGGCGATGAACGCCTGCCGGTTGCCCAGGTCGGGCAGGAGCAGGTGGTAGAGGTGCGCCGGGTGCGCGCGGTCGCCGGGGACCGACGGCTGCGCCACCCCGTTCTCGGCCGCCCAGTCCGCCAGGCCCTCGTGGTAGTCGCGCCAGACCGCCTGGCGCAGCCGCTGGATCGTGTCGAACGACTCCAGCTGGGCGGTCAGCATGGCGGCGAGGACGTCCGAGGGCAGGTAGCTCGACCCGACGTCGACCCACTGGTACTTGTCGACCTGTCCCCGGAAGAACCGGCTGCGGTCGGTGCCCTTCTCCCGGATGATCTCGGCCCGCGCGGCGAGGGCGGCGTCGTTGACGAGCAGGGCGCCCCCCTCCCCGCACTGCACGTTCTTCGTCGCGTGGAAGCTCTGCGTCGCCATGAGCCCGAACGACCCGAGGGGCCGGCCCCGGTAGGACCCGCCCAGCCCGTGGGCGTTGTCCTCGATCAGGGCCAGGCCGTGGCGTCGCGCCACCGCGCCGATCGCGTCCATCTCGCAGCCCACCCCGGCGTAGTGGACGACCACCACGGCCCTGGTCCGCTCGGTGATCGCGGCCTCGATCAGGCGTTCGTCGATGTTCAGGGTGTCGGGCCTGCAGTCCACGAACACCGGCACCGCTCCGCGCAGGGCGTAGGCGTTGGCGGTCGACACGAACGTGAACGACGGCATGAGGACCTCGTCGCCGGGCCGCAGGTCCAGCAGGATCGCCGACATCTCCAGGGCGTGCGTGCACGAGGTCGTCAGCAGGGCGCGGCCGGCGCCGGTCAGTTCGCACAGGAGCCGGCCGGCCCTCTCGGTGAACGGCCCGTCCCCGCAGGTGAACCCTTGGCGTACCGCCTCAGAGAGGTAGGCGAGCTCGTTGTCCGCGACGTGGGTCCGGTTGAAGGGGACAGCCTTCAGGCTGGTGGTGCTCACCGCCGTAGTGAACAACGGCCCCGCGCCCCCGCCCCGCCGCCGCCGCGCGCGGTTGGCGAATCATGGCGCAAGCCTTACGGCGGCGGCGGGGAACGGGGGCGGGCCGGGCTATCTCGCGTTGACGACCTGCACCACTTCGTTCGAGGTGCTGGGCGCGAAGCGCACCCACGCCTCGGCCTGCGCCGTGAGGCCGCCGAGGTAGACGGCGGTGATGTGGTGCTCCCCCACCGACAGCGCCGAGGTCGTGAACGTGGCGGGCGTGTCGGCGCCGGTCTGCATCCCCGAGCCGATGACGACGCCGTTGTCCTTGAAGACCACCCTCCCGGCGGGCGCCAGCGTGCCGCTGCGGGGACGCACTCGCGCGGTGAACGTGACCGGGAACTTCGCCTGGGAGGGGTTCGGCGAGGAGGTCAGCTGGGTCGTGGTGCCGGGGTCGAACGGCAGCGTGACGCGCGTCGGCGGCGGGACGATCGCGTCGACCTCGTTCGCGCGGTCGATCCCGTTGTCCGCCTCGGTGGTGCCCTCGATCGTGACCGTGTTGTCGAGCAGGAGGGTCCGTCCGTCGATGACGGCGCCCTCCGCGACCTTGATCGAACCGCGGGCCAGGACGGTGCCGCGGAAGGTGGAGTACGTCCCGAGGGTGGCGCCCTCGGTGGCCTGCCAGAAGACGTTGTCCGCCTGCGCTCCGCCCACGAGCATGACGTTGCTGACCCTGGCCGTGGTCAGCGTGCTCGCGCGGAAGATGAAGACCGCGTCCGGGTTCCCCCCGGCGTCGATGGTGAGCGTCCCGTCGATGCGGAACGTCCCGTCCGACGAGTCGTAGACGCCGGGGGTTCTGCGGGTTCCGCCGAGCTCGGCGGGCACGGTGACGGCGGGGCCGCGACCCGAGATGTCGTCGTACGCGGCGGTCGCGTCGGCCATCACCTGCGCCGCCTCGGCGTCACCGGCGTGGACGTCCCCCTCGATCACGCCCGGCGGGAAACCGGTGACGGCGGTGCCGGGGCTCACGTCGACGTCCCCGGTGATCAGGGTCGCGTTCGCGCTGATGACCGTGCCCGCCGCCAGCACCGCCGTGTGCTCGGCGGCGCCGAGGTCCACCGGGGGCTGGTCCGCGCTCGCGCGGCCGTCCATCACGACAAGGACTCCCGCGACCAGGGCCGCGACCAGGGCCGCGTACAACCACACCGCGGTGGCGCCGCGTGGGAGAAACCGGCGGTGACCGGCGACTGCCGCCATGAGAGGACTCCTCCTTCTCGGGGATCCGGCCTTGCCGCGGGATCGGCCCACACGGGTCGATCGGCGGGTCGCGGCGGCCTGCCCGCGCGTAAGCATTGGGTAAGGGGATCGGCAGGGACGCGGCCGGACACCGGGCGGGGGCGTTTCGTTGCCCGTTCTTTGCCCGGCGCCGGCCGTTTCGTTCAGCCCTGCTGGAACACGACGTCGACCCAGTAGTTCGACGATCGGAAGGTGCTGGCCGGGAAGGTGTCGGTGGCGCTGTAGGCGTACACCCCGTTGCCGCCCGACGCGCCGTCGGAGGGCGCGGTCAGCGGGCCGTTGCTGCGCGACGACGTGAAGTACGGCCTGGTCAGCGAGTAGCGCCCCGAGGTGTGGTACGAGGCGACGTAGGTGGTGCCCGCGGTGATGGCGACGGGGCTGGGGAAGTCGACCTGCTGCCACCCGCTGGCGGTCTCGTTGGTGAAGGTCGCGGTCGCCAGCCGCGTGCCGCCGGCCGTCCACAGGCTGCCGATGTGGGTCCCGGTGTTCTGCGGGCCCTTGTAGAACCGGACGCCGGTGACCAGGCCGCCGGCCGTGGAGGTGAACTTCACGCCGAGCGTCGCGTCCTGGTCGTCGGGCTGGTTGACGACCGCGGGGGCGTCGGTGTTGTCCCAGAGCGTCTGCGCGGGAGTGAACATCACGTCGACCCAGTAGTTCGACGCCCGGTAGCTGCTGGCCGGGAAGGTGTCGGTGGCGCTGTAGGCGTACACCCCGTTGCCGCCGGACGCGTTGTCGGAGGGCGCGGTCAGGGGCCCGTTGGTGTACTGGGTGTTGAAGTACGGCCGGTCCATCGCGTAGAAGCCGGAGGTGGTGTGGTACGACGCGATGTACGTGGTGCCGGAGCTGATGGCGACGGGGTTGGGGAAGTCCATCCGCTGCCACCCGGTGTCGGTCTCGTTCGTGAAGGTCACGGTGGCGAGCTTCTGGCCGTCGGCCGTCCATAAACTGCCGGTGTGGGTCCCGGTGTTCTGCGGGCCCTTGTAGAACCGGATGCCCGTGATCACGCCGTCCACCGCCGACCGGAACTTCACGCCGACCACGACGGCCTGCGGGTCGTTCCGCGACGCCTGGTCGGGGGTCACGCTGTCGCTCCACAGGCTGACGCTCGACACGCTCTGCACCAGCTCCGGCGACGTGCTCGGGGCGAAGTGGATGACCTGCTCGCCGTCGAAGGTGTCGCCGCCGAGGTAGACGGCCGTGATCCGGTGCTGCCCGGCGGCGAGGCTCGACGTGGTGAGCTTGGCGGGATGCCCGTCGTCGTGGTAGTCGGTGCCGATGACCGTCGTCCCGTCCTTGAACGCCACGTAGCCCGCGGGGACGATCGACCCCGACTGCGCCTGGACGTTGGCCGTGAAGGTCACCGCGTCCCCCGTGTCGGACGGGTTGAGCGATGAGGTCAGGGTCGTGGTCGTGGGCGGATTGTTCGGCACCGTGACGCGAGTGGCCGGGAGACTCATGGTGCCCTGCAGGCCGATCGTGCTGTTCAGCGAGAACAGCCGTCCGTACACCGCGGCGCCCGAGCTGACCGACACCGCGCCGGAGGCGAGCACGTTGCCGCGGAAGGTGCAGAACGTGCCCAGCGACGCGGTGCCCGTGAGCTCCCAGTACACGTTGTCCTCCTGGGCGCCGTTGATCAGGGCGATGTTGCTCACGCCGCCGGCGGTGAGGGTGGTGCCCCGGAAGACGAAGACGGCGCCGGGGTCGGCCTGCGCGTCGAGCGTGAGCGTGCCGTTGATGGTGAAGGGGCCGCTGGTGGAGTCGTAGACGCCGGGGGTCCTGGTCGTCCCGCCGAGGGCGGGTGGGATCGTGGCGGTCGAGGACATGGCGGCGATGGCGTTGTACGCGTCGACCACGTCGGCCTTCGCGCCGGCGGCGGCGGCGCCGGTCCGGATGGAGCCGCTCACGGTGCCCGGCGGGAAGCCGGTCACCGTGGTCCCCGGGCTCACCCCGAGGTCTCCGATGATCGAGGTGAGGTTCGTGTTCGTCACCGACGTGCCCGCCAGCACCGCGTAGGTGTCGCCGTCGCCGATGGTCAGGGACGGGTCGGCGCTCGCGCCGCCGGGGATCGCGACCCCCAGTGCGAGGACGGCGAGCAGAGCGGTGAGGGTGGCCGAGAGGCGGCGC
Source organism: Microbispora sp. KK1-11 (assembly GCF_006874435.1). NCBI lineage: Bacteria > Bacillati > Actinomycetota > Actinomycetes > Streptosporangiales > Streptosporangiaceae > Microbispora > Microbispora sp. KK1-11. Next base: position 121,731 of record NZ_VIRJ01000004.1, read on the forward strand.
CGGAGGGTTCCGCCGGAGCCGGGGCGGTGTCCGCCACCCGTCCTCCGCGGGGCGGGCTCACGCCCGCGTTTCATTGCATTGCCATTCATTTGCCGACCTTTCTCGCGCAATCGGGCGAATGCCACATAACTCTGCACACCGCAATGGGACTTTCTATGCGAACCGGCTCGCGGAGCCGACAGATGCGATGCGCAAACGATGACGCGAGGAAGGCCGCCGCGGAATGGGTGATTGCCGCGCCGATGAAGAGGATCTATGTGCGGGCGGAAAAGATCTACGAAATGCCCGCTCGGGTTGGATAGTACTCCGGGGCCTCCGGAGTTTCCATACGGTCCGCTCCTTTTGCTGCGTCCACCTCCCCTTTCATCGCATTTCCAGATAAGCAAATCGCCTTTTGCGCCAGACGTTTTCCGACGGGCCGGGCGGGAGCGCCGCCCGGCCCCGGACGGGTCAGGACAGGACGGTGAAGGGACGGCAGTTGCCCGGCCAGGCGGGGACGCCGCCGGTGCCCGGGGCCGGGAAGACCGTGCACCGGGTCTGCGCCACCTGATCGGCGGTTGCCACGGTCACGTACAGGTCGTTGCCCGTGCCCGCGAGCTCGGCGTCCACGGAGACGGCCAGCACACCGGCGGGATAGCCCGCGACGTGGGACAGGTCGTACCAGGTGTTCGTGCGGGGATCCCGGACCAGGGTCCTGCCGTCACCGGGGACACGGCCGAGGAAGGTCAGAAGCGAGCCGGGATTGCCGACGAAGGAGCTCGAGTCCACGCTCGTCGTGGGGCCGGCGGGCCCGGGTGGTCCTTGCGGACCGGCCTTCCCCTCCGGTCCGGCCGGTCCCTGCGGTCCGGCGGGACCCGGCGGCCCGGGTGGTCCTTCCGGTCCGGCCTCTCCCTCGGGGCCTTGGGGTCCTTCCGGCCCTGCCTTCCCCTCGGGTCCTTCCGGTCCTGCCGGCCCTTTCGGACCTTCCGGCCCGGGCGGCCCCTGTGGTCCCTGCTCGCCGGTCTCCCCCACCGGCCCGGCCGGGCCCACGGCTCCCCGCTCGCCGGACGAGCCGAACGGGACGAACGGACCGGCGGGCCCGCCCGCTCCGGACAGCCAGGGCGGCGCCGACATGAAGGGCCCGGCGGCGCCGCCCGAGTCGCGGGGGCCGCCGTCGTCGTCCCACCGGGGTACGGCTGCCGCGGGCCCGGCCGGCCGGACCGGTGCGGCGGCCCCCGCCGCATCCGGCACCGCGGACGGCGGAGCGGCGGCGGCGCCTTCTCCGGCCTCGTCGTCCCACGGCCAGGGCGGCGCGGCGAACGTGGCGGCGGTCCCTCCCCGTGCGCCCCGGCCCTCCGTCGCGGGCGCTCCCCGCGGGGCGCACGGCCGCTTCCTCGCCTTCTTCGCGCCGCGGTTCGCCGAACCGTGCGGACGTCCGCTCCCGGGGCCGCATTCCGTTTCCGCCTTCGGCCCTCGCGGGCCGTGGCCCAGGGTCGCGGACGCGGTCCCGCTCGCCGTGACGCCCGCGCCGGCCGGAGCGGACAGCGCCACGACTCCGCCGGCGACCACCCCGGCGATCACCCCGGCGACCGCACGCCGCAGTGCGCCCGCCCCGCCGGGCGACCGCGACGTCGCCCCACTTTCCCGAGGATTCACCCGAACCCGTCCTTCCAGCGAGAAATCCAGCTTCTGATGCCCTGTCCCAGGGCCGGCGCGAAATCCCGGCGAATTCTTTTCCCGGGGAAACCGCCACGTGGGTGTTCCGGCCGCCGAGCGGCCGGGGCGTGCCGAATCGACGCGCATCCCTTGCCCCGCCCTTTGACGGCGGTTTATCCGGCCCGGCGCCGGCGGCGCGCACAGGGCGCGCGAAATGGCAAACGGTATCCGCCCTGCAGGGAACTCTCCGCTTCCGCGCATCTCGCCGGGCGATATTCGGTCACCGCTATCCTTCGCTAGCCGTCCTCAGCTTAAGGCGTTCCGTCGCGCGAACCAGAGGTTGTACATGCCAGGCGAATGGAAAACAATCGGCGCTGCCCGGAAAACAGGATTTCCCCGCATCGCACGTATCTTCGGCACCGTTATGACGGCCGCGGCCGTCCTGCTCGCCACGGGCTGGGCTCCGGTGTCCGCCGAAGACTCCGCCAAAGACCTGGGCCAGGGCGATGTGAAGATCGTAGGCACGCACCCCTCCGGCTCGCCGCAGGGCACGCCCACGCCCAACGCCAAGCTTTCCCCCGGTGCCTCCACAGGCGCCCCCACGGAGGCCCCCGGAGTTCCGGCGACCCCCACACGACCCGGCACGCCCGGCGGCCCCGCCGGACCCGCGGCGCCCGAGCCGCCCGGCTCCGTGCAGACGGCCGACGCGGTCCAGGCGAGCCCCACGGCGGACGCGCAGGCCGCACGCCTCGGCGGCTGGCGGCACCTCCGCAGGGGACACGGCCGGGCGTCCCGTCAGACCTGCCCGCCGACGTCGATCATCTGCATCGAGAACAGCCTGCCGGGGAGCCCGCCCTCCGAGTGGGACGTGCCCGGCGCGGGCAGCCCGACGATCACCGGCTACGCCACCCAGATGAGCGTCAACGCGGGACAGACCCAGCAGTTCAAGGTGAACGCCCCGTCGATCACCTCCTGGAGGATCGACATCTACCGAGTCGGTTACTACAGCGGTCTCGGGGCGCGGAAGATCGCCACCGTCAACCCCTCCGTATCGCTGCCGCAGTCGCAGCCCGCCTGCCTCAACGACACGACGACGGGCCTGGTCGACTGCGGCAACTGGAGCGTCTCGGCCTCCTGGGCGGTGCCGGCCGACGCCGTCTCCGGCGTCTACCTCGCGAACTTCACCCGCACCGACGGCACAACCGGCGTCAGTCAGAACATCTTCGTCGTCAGGAACGACGCGCGTAATTCCGACATCCTCGTGCAGACCTCCGACTCGACCTGGCAGGCGTACAACACCTACGGCGGCAACAGCCTGTACAAGGGCCTGCCCGTGGGCCGCGCCTTCAAGGTCAGCTACAACCGCCCGGTCATCACCCGCGCCGGATGGCCGGAGACCTATTTCTTCAACGCCGAATACCCGATGATCAGGTGGCTGGAGTCCAACAGCTACGACGTGAGCTACAGCAGCAGCGTCGACACGGTGACCAGCGGCGCGCAACTTCTCAACCACAAGGTGTTCTTCTCCTCCGGCCACGACGAGTACTGGTCGCAGGAGTCGCGCGACAACGTCATCAACGCCAAGAACAAGGGCGTCAACATCGCCTTCTTCACCGGCAACGAGATGTTCTGGAAGACGAGGTGGGAGAGCAGCATCGACCCCTCGGCGACCCCGAACCGGACGATGGTCTGCTACAAGGAGACCGTCGCCAACATGAAGATCGACCCGAGTCCCACCTGGACCGGGAGCTGGCGCGACCCGCGTTTCGCCCAGCCGCCCAACGGCGGCTATCCGGAGAACGCCATGACCGGGACGCTCTTCATGATCAACGGCAACGTCAACAACGCGATCACCGTTCCGGCGGAGTACGCCCCGATGCGCCTGTGGCGCAACACCTCGGTCGCGAACCTGCAGCCCGGGCAGGTCGCCACCTTCCCGAACGGGACGCTCGGCTACGAGTGGGACGAGGCGCCGGACAACACCTTCGCCCCGGCGGGGCTGGTCCTGTTCTCCAAGACCACCGTGGCCACCACCAACAAGTTCCTGCTCGACTTCGGCGCGACGTACGGCGCCGGGATCGCCACGCACAGCCTCGTCCTCTACCGCGACCCGAGCGGCGCGTACATCTTCGGCGCGGGGACCATCCAGTGGTCGTGGGGGCTGGACGCGGTGCACGACCGGCCGGGCACGCCGACGGACATCCGGATGCAGCAGGCGACGGTCAACCTCCTCGCCGACATGCGGACGCAGCCGGCCACCCTGCAGCCGGGCCTGGTCCCGGCCACGCCGTCGACCGACACCGCTCCCCCGACCTCGACGATCACCACCCCGTCGAGCGGCGCCTCGGTGCCCGGCGGCACCACCGTGACGGTCGCCGGAACAGCCGCCGACACCGGAGGCGGCGTCGTGGCGGGGGTCGAGGTGTCGGTCGACGGCGGCACCACGTGGCATCGGGCGACCGGCCGGACCGCCTGGCAGTACGCCTGGACGACGACGAGCGGCCAGGGTCCGGTCACGATCATGTCCCGGGCCGTCGACGACATCGGCAACATCCAGCGGACCCCGGCCAGCAGGTCGGTGACCGTCAACGCGGGCTGCCCGTGCTCCATCTGGTCTCCCGACACCGTGCCCGCCAACGTCACGAAGGACGACAACAAGGCCATCGAGGTGGGCGTGCGGTTCCGCGTCCGGAGCCCCGGCTACATCTCCGGGATCCGGTTCTACAAGGGCCCGCTGAACACCGGGACGCACGTCGGCAGCCTGTGGACCAACACCGGGCAGCTGCTGGCGCAGGCGACCTTCACCAGCGAGACGGCGACCGGCTGGCAGCAGGTGAACTTCTCGACGCCCGTCCCGGTGAACAACGACGTCACCTACGTCGCCTCCTACCACACCAACACCGGGTTCTACTCGGTCAACCGGGACTACTTCGTCACGCAGTACTCCAACGGCCTCATCACCGGACTGGCGGACGGCGCGGACGGCGGCAACGGGCTCTACACCTACAGCAAGACGAGCACGTTCCCGACCAGCACCTACCGGGCCAGCAACGCCTGGGTCGACGTGGTCTACTCGCAGGCGACCACGCTGTGGGACGAGTCGGCGACACCGGACGTCGTCGCCCAGCCCGACACCAAGGCGGTCACGCTCGGGGTCAAGTTCCAGTCCTCCGTGTCGGGCGCCATCCGGGGGATCCGGTTCTACAAGAGCACCCAGAACACGGGTGTCCACGTGGGCAGCCTGTGGACCGCCGACGGGCAGTTGCTGGCGAACGTGACGTTCACCAACGAGACGCCTTCCGGCTGGCAGCAGGCGCTCTTCTCCACACCCGTGAACATCACGCCGGGCACCACGTACATCGCGTCGTACTTCACGCCGACCGGGTTCTACGCGCTGGACCGCTTCTACTTCACCACGCAGTACAGCCGCGGCCCGCTCACCGCTCTGGCCGACGCCGCGTCCGGCGGCAACGGCGTCTACACCTACGCAGGGACGAACACGTTCCCGACCGCCACCTACCGCGCCTCCAACTACTGGGTGGACGTGCTGTTCGACCCCGCCCAGCCGCAGGCCGCCGCCCGGCGGGCGCTGCGTTACGGAGCCGACCGGGCGTACGGGAACCCGGTGCCGCACTCGGTTCCGGGGCGGCGGCCCGCGGCGCCGTACGCGCCGGCCCCGCTCGTCCGCGGGACCGGCCGGGCGCAGCGCGACGCCGCGCGGGCGCCGATGCTGGAGAGGTTCTCCTACCTGGCGCGGCCCCGCGGTCCGGGGCGTTCCATCCGGGAGGCGGCGGGCACGCGCGGCATCCCGGCGGCGGGCGGCCGGGCTCCCGGTCGTGAGCGGCGGGGCGCGGGACGCCACCCGGCGTCCCGCGCCCCGCTCCCCGTCGTGAGCGGTCAGCCGCGCGCGGTCTCGCGGCAGGGCCGGGAGGGGGGCGCCGGTTCACCGGCGCGGGCCGCCTCGTACCAGTCCTCGATGACGGCGGCCGTGCGCGGCCAGTCGAGATCCGACACCGCCCGCCGCCCGCGCTCCACCATCCGGGCGCGGGCGGCGCCGGTGCCGAGCACCCACCTCAGGTGCGCCACCAGGTCCTCGGCCGACCCGCTGCGGAACACCCGGTAGGCGTCCCGGTCCGCTATGACCGGGCCGAGGGTGGCGTCGGAGGACACGACGACCGCCGTGCCCAGGGCGAGGGCCTCCAGGGCGGCCGTCGGGATCCCCTCACCGATGGACGCGAGCCTGCGGGAGGCGAGCACGAAGACCTCCGCCCGGCTGACCAGCGCGTGGACGTCGTCGCCGGACAGCTGCCCGGCGAACTCCACGCCCTCCCCGGCGAGCCCTTCGAGCCGGGCGCGCTCCGGCCCCTCCCCCGCGATGACGAGGCGCACCCCCGGGCGTACGGCCCGCAGCCGGTGGAAGGCCTCGATCGTCAGGGCGTGGTTCTTCACCGGCACGAGGCTGCCCACGCTGACGATCAGACCCGGTTCCACGACCGTCCGCGCCCTGATCGCGTCCAGGCGGGGCAGGTCGAGGCCGCTTGACATCGTGCGGATCGCCTCGGCCGGGACACCGGCCCTGCGCAGGTCGGCCGTCGGCCTGGCGCCGATGGCGACGAACCCGGCGACGTGGCGGAAGGCCCACGGCATAACCGCGCGCTGCCCCATCGCGAGCGCGCCGTGGACGGTGAGCAGCAGCGGGACGCGCAGCCGCCGGGCGGCCGGGCCCAGGAAGAGCGCCTCACGGTGGTCGCCGTGCAGGTTGACGACGTCCACCGGCCCCAGGCGGGGGAGCGCCGCCGCGCACTCCAGGGCGAACGCGACCGGGTCGGACCTGCGGGCGGCGACCCGGCCGAGGCGGGTCGGCTTCAGCGTCACGGCCTCCACGCCCGGCGGGACGTCGCCCCGCCGCCGGGCGACCAGCACCTCGTGCCCGCGCAGCACCTGCTCGCGCGCCAACCGCGCGATGTAGCGCTCCTTGCCTCCGGGGTCCGGGGGCAGCCGATATCCGATGTGCAGAATCCTCACGTCATCCTCCCCGAGATCGATCTGTCCGCAACGCGCGAGGCGTGCGGGGCGCTGCGCCCCCGCAGCACGGCGGCGGCCGCCCATCGGACGTCGCGGGCGCCGGGCAGCAGGTCACGGGCGCCCAGCCCGGCCACCCGGGCGAACCACCCGACCTCCACCACCGCCATGGCGCCGTAGCTCACGGTGGAGGCCAGCGCCGCCCCGGCCGGTCCCCACATCGGGATGAGCACGGCGTTCAGCGCGACGTTCGAGGCGAGGGCGCCGGCGGCGACGGCGGTCATCGTCATCGGGCGGCCCAGCCGCACCAGGTACTGCTCGACCGGCCGCAGCAGGGACCACGCCACGGTCCCCGGCGCGAGCGCGAGCAGCGGGAGCACGCTGCCCGTGAAGGCCGCGCCGTACAGTCTCGGGATCAGCAGCGGCGCGGCGCACGCGAGCACGCCGACGGCGGCCGACGAGAGCATCAGGTTGAGCCGGATGGCGCGCGCCGTGACCGCGCGGGCGTCGGACTCGTCCCTGACCGCCTGGCGGGACAGCACGATCTGCGCCAGCGCGTCGGTGGGCACCCTGGACAACGACAGGAACGACGTCGCCACCGTGTAGAGGCCGACCTCGGCCGGCGCCGCCCAGGCGTTCAGCAGCAGGACGTCCACGGTCAGCAGGAGATGGAACGCCACCGTCCCAAGGTGATACCGGCCCGACAGCGCCAGTTGCCTGCGGGCGAGGGCCGCCTCCCCGCGTACGGGCAGCCCGAGCGGGCGGGCGAACACCACGAACGGCAGGAGCGTGGAGACGGCCCAGCAGGCGACCACCGCGGTGAGCGTGAGCCCGCCGGCCACGGCGAGCAGCAGGATCGGAACGTACAGCACCACAGCGGACAGCACGACCGACCGGTTGGCCAGCCCCACCCGGGACTCCAGCAGCGCGATCCCCCTGAGGTTGACCGCCGCGACGCCGAACGGAACGGCGAGCAGCGCGACGACCATCAGATGGGCGGCGGCGGTCAGGGCCAGGGCGCTCACCGCACCCAGCGTCAGCAGGGCGGAGGCGGCACCGAGGACCAGCCCGAGGACCGCGGCGTTGCCGACCAGGGGCCGGTGGCGCTCCAGGACCGGCCACAGCGCGATCTGCGACCTCCCGACCGACAGGTGGCCCACCACGGTCGCGATCCCGGCCGTGGTGGTGATCGTCGCGTAGATTCCGCGCCCCTCCGGCTGCAGGCAGCGGGCCAGGAACACGCCCGCCACCGCGGCCAGGACCAGCGGGATCGCCTGGCTGGCCATGGTCTGCAGGAGAGTCCTGACGCCCGTCCTCATCTCGGTCTACCTCCCGCGGCGAGCCGCGAGCAGCCGCTGGTACATGCCGAGGTGCTCCTCGGTGACGGCCTCCATGTCGAGGTTCTTCCACGCCCACGCCCGCGCGGCCGCGCCCATCGACGCGGCGAGCGCGGGGTCGTCGAGCAGCCGGGCGATGCCGTCGGCCAGCGCCTCCGGCGCCGCGGGCGGCACCAGGACGCCGCGGTCCTCCAGCAGTTCCGGCGTGCCGCCCACGGCCGTGGCCACGACCGGGCGGCCCGCCGCCATCGCCTCCATGACCGCGTTGCTCAGGCCCTCCTCCGTCGACGGGAGCGCCACCACGTCGGCGCGGGCCAGCAGCCCCGCGTTCTCCTGACGGAAGCCGAGGAACCGCACGTCGACCCCGGCCTCCTCGGCCTGCCGCTCCAGCCTTGCGCGCTCGGGCCCGTCCCCGACGAGCACGAACGTGCAGGGCCGGCGCCGCCGGGCGAGCAGCGCCGCCGCCTCGACGAGGAACCGCTGCCCCTTGTTGTCGCTGAGCCTGGCCACGCACGCGACCACCGGCAGCGCGCTGCCGACCGGCTCGGGCTCGGCCCGGTCGAAAGCCGACGGCGCGAGCCCGTTGTAGATCACGCTCACCTTGCCGGCGGGCACGCCCTCGACCTCCCGCGTGCCCTGCGCGATGGCCACGGAGTTGGCCACGACGTGGTCGGTCATCAGGTTCACCAGGTGCTCGAAGGCGGCCGTCCAGGGCGCCTTCGGCCTCAGGTAGCCCTGCGTGCGGCGGGCGGTGACGACCACCGGGACCCCGGCCAGCCGCGCGGCGGGCGTGCCCAGCAGGTAGCTCTCATAGAGGAAGCCATGCACCACCTCGGGCCGCAGGCGGCGCAGCAGCCGCACCAGACGGGCGAACGCCCGCAGGTTGCCGGCCGGCGACGCGACGCCCCGGGAGAAGCCGAGCCGGTGCACCGGGATCCCGGCCGCGCGCAGGTCGTCCTCGTGCGGGCCGCCCCTGGACAGGACGAACACGTGGACCTCGACGCCCCGGTCGCGCAGCCGTTCGGCGAGCAGGCACAGTTGCCGCTGCGCGCCCCCGAGGCCCAGATGCCCGATGAGGAGCACGACGCGCCGCACCTTGCCTCCGTCCGTGCACTCGTCCGTGCACTCGTCCGTGCGTTCGTCCGCGATTGCCATACGAGGGACCTCAGGTTCTGTGTACGAGTGAGTCGGCGGGGTCGGGGTCGGCGGACCTGCCGTCCTGCGGCGTCCTGGTCCACGCGACCGCGGCCAGCAGGCTCGCGATCATCACGATCGGCATGCGCTGCCGGAAGATGAGGCCGATGTTCGACATGGTCGTGGCGTACACGACGGAGCCGGGGATGACGAACAGCAGGATGATCAGGAGCATCCGCCGGTCGTGCCGCCAGAGCCGGCGCGCCCCGAGCACGGCGCAGCACAGCAGCCAGTACCACAGGAGCGTGTCCACCTTCCCGAGCTGGAGCGCCAGGCTCCCGCTCATCCACGGGAAGGGGGACAGCAGCGTGTAGACGAGCTTCGGCCCCAGGGCGTTCCAGGCGCTGCCCTCGTCGTCGAAGACGACGCCCGAGCCGCCCTCCGCGTTCGCGAGCCGGGTGTGCTCCGACTGCCCGCGGTCGAGTTGTTCCTGCACCGTGCCGAACGGCCCGCTCTGGTCGGCGCCCAGGTCGCCCCCACGGTCGACGCCCTGCAGGAGCACGAGGACCGGGATCAGCAGCGCGGCGAAGACGACCAGCCCGCGACCGGACACCGCGCGCCTGATCCGGGCGACGCCGACCAGCAGCGGCAGGGCGCACATGAACACCATGTACGGCCGCACGTTCCACAGCGCCCACAGCAGCGGCACCAGGGCGATCACCTTGCGCGGGTCGAAGCGTTGCATGTTCGACGCGCCGAGGCCCAGGCAGGCCACCACGAGGAACGCGTTGAAGCCGTCCTTGAAGGTGTCGGAGGTGTGCAGCAGGAAGCCGGGCAGGAACGCCGTGATGACCAGCAGCCGGAACGCCGCACGCTCGTCGGCGCCGACGACCCGGGCGAACCGGTAGAGGACGACGCACACTGCGCAGGCGATCAGTGCCACCACGGCGGTGCAGGCGAGCGGGGCCGGTCCCCCGCACAGGTACATGACGAGCGCGAAGACGTGACACGGCACCGCCACCCCGTAGACGGAGCCGAGCTCGTCGGACGTGACGAAGTGCACTCCACTGTGCCGCCACAGCTCGACGATCCCGAGCGCCCTGGCCTCGTACGAGAGGTTGTCACCGCCGTACCCGAGGCCGTTGGAGCGCAGGACGAGGACGTGGACGGCCAGCCGGAGCGCGAAGGCGGCCAGCAGCACGGGCAGCGCGCGGCGCGCCACCGGCGGGGCCAGAGTCGTGTGCGCCATCACGACCAGCAGCACCGCGACGACGATGACGACGATGTACTCCACCCGGGATCACCTGGAGTTTCCGGCGCACGCCTCGGCGTACAGCGCCTCGAACCACTCCGCGGCCCGCCCGATGTCCACCAGGTCGGCGCTCTCCCGCGCTCCCGCCCGGAGCCGGGCCAGCGTGCCGGGCCGCATCGCCCGGAGGATGCCCTCGGCGAGCGCGCCGGCGCTGCCGGGCGGGGTGAGGATGCCGTTGCGCCCGTTCTCGACGAGATCGGGCACGCCGCCGACGGCGGTGGACACCACAGGCACCCCGGCCGCGAGCGCCTCCATGACGACGACCGGCAGCCCCTCCCATGAGGAGCTGAGGACGAGCAGGTCGGCGGCGGCGATCAGCCGTCCCGCGTCGGGCACGTGGCCGGCGATCCGGACGGCGTCGTCGAGCCCGAGCCTGGCGATGCGGCGGCTCGTCGGCTCCAGCTCCGGGCCGGACCCCGCGAGCAGGAACACGGCGCGCGGATCGGCCGCCACGACCCTGGCGGCGGCGTCGACCAGCAGTCCGTGGTTCTTCTGCGGCCGGAAGTTCGCGACGTTCACGATGAGGAAGGCGTCTTCGGGGACGCCCCACTCCCGCCGGGTGCTTGCGGCCAGCGTGGCCCGGTGCCGCTGCTCCGCCACGCGCACCCCGTGCACGCAGGTGTCCGGTGCGCGCCCGCGCCTGCCGGTGCGCGCCCGGGCTACCTGGGGCGAGACCGCCACGGTGCGGCTGTCCAACCATCCGGTGAGGCGGTCGAGCAGCATGGTGGGCGGGCGGTAGCGCACGTTGTGCACCGTCGAGACCAGGACCGGCCGGGGCCGCCACAACCGGGACACCGGCCGCAGCAGCGCCCCGGGCAGCGGCGAGTGCAGGTTGACGACGTCCGGCCGCAGCCGTCCGACCTCGCGGAGCAGGCGCGCGAGCCGCAGCGGCCGGGGGCAGGCGGTGAGGTCCACGACCTCGATCCCCGCCGACCTGAGCCGCCCGGTCAGTTCGCCGGTGGACGCGCTCAGGCACACCACCGTGTAGCGGTTCGCCGGACGCGACGTGGCCAGCAGCCGTTCGACGAGGAGCACCTCGGCCCCGCCGACGTCGAGCGTTTTGATCACTTCACAGACATGGACACCGCGCATCGCGCTCGATCCCCTCGAAAGGCGTTCCATCGGGGTGCTAGCGGCGTTCGACGGCCCGCAGCCCCGAGCCCGTGACGCCGATGTACTTGCCCTCGTAGGCGAAGACGCGGAAGAGCGACTGCCGCTCCGCGTACTCCCGGAAGACCAGGTTGTCCTGGATGTCGTCCATGACCATGACGTGCCTGCCGGTCAGATGGGGCCGCACCCGCCGGAGGAAGAACTCCCGCCCGTCTCTGGTCTTGTCCGAGTCGTAGTGGACGAGGTCGACCATCGTGTCCGGGGACAGGAATTCCTCGAGATTGCGGCGGTCGCCCTTTATCCGCAGGGACCACCGGCTTTTAAGGTCGTTCGGCACGACATATCCGATATAGCGCTCCGGATTGGCGAGCCGAAAGAACGGGAAATCACTGGACATCAACCGGCCGGTCCCGTTGACCCGCATCGCGGCGAGCATCGCCGCGGTGGACCAGCCGGCCGCCACTCCCGTCTCCAGGGCGAGCGCGGGCCTGACGATCCTGGTCAGCAGATAGAGCAGTTCCAGGCCGCCGCCCCCGCCCAGGTCCACCCCCGCGGCGGCGAGCGCCTCCATGCGCGGCCGGGCGAGGTCCGCGAGGGACTCGGCGAACTCCTTGCCCTCCCGCCACAGGACCGGGTCGACGGCCTTGCCCCACGCGTCCATGTCCTGCGCGTGTCCCGCCGCCCACGCGCGGGCGGCGTTCCGCTCCCGGTCGTGCCCATGACTCAGCCGCGACCAGATTTTCCGCGTCATCACGGGGAGATAAGCGGGACGGGCGGCGTTTCTGGCGACGACGCGAATATTCATAATCGAATGATACGAGCGCCGTTCATTCGTCATCGGGAGCGCCATCGGAATATCTCGGAAAACGGAGCGGAAGAAAAATTCACCGGAGCCGGTAGACCGCGTAATCGCCGGAGCGGTACACCGGTCTCGCGCCGGCCGGCGCCTCCGGATCCCCCGGCCGCCGCTCGGACACCAGCCACCGCACGCCGTACCTGTCACGCAGCAGCCGGCCCGCCGGAGAGGCGGGGTCGCGGACCGCGGCGTCGTTGTCCCGCAGCAGCCGCTGGTCCCGGAACGGGATGTCCTGCACCCGCACGCCGGGGTGCCAGCGCGCCGTGTTCGCCGTGGTGTACGTCCAGCCCTCGACCAGCACGCGCCGTTCGGCCAGCGCCGACAGCCAGAAATGCCGGCTGTCGCACGGGCTCTCATGCCCCCATCGGCAGTGGGCGTCGGTCGCGACCAGGTCGTCGGGGCTCGAATGGGCTCGCAGCCACCTGGCCGCCGCCACCGTCCCCTCCGGAACCGTCCCCCCGGACACCCCGGCCTCGGCGGCGTCCTCCCCGGCGCCGGCCGGAGGAGCGCCGCCGCTCGGGAGCGCCCTGGTGACCCACGCGGCGGGCAGGCCGAGGGCGCCGACGAGGAACACCGTGCACGCCCACAGGCGCGCCCCCCGCCATCCCCTGAGCGCCAGGACGCCCACGACCAGGGCCACGACCAGGGCCAGCACGCCGTACGGCAGGTAGAGGAGCGCCTCGGGCCGCCCGGGCTCCAGGGGAACCCGGACGCCGCACAGCCACCGCACCAGGACCTCGATCAGCACCCCGGCCGCGACCGCCGCGCCCGCGGTGCGGTACGGCAGGCGCGCCCGGGCCCGGGCCGCGGACAGCCCGCGCGCCGCGACGACCATCAGGTAGGGGTAGGACCCGGCCAGGAAGTAGATCTGGCTCATCTGGCAGTGCCCGAGCAGGAGCACCGCGCCGAGGCCGGATCCGCCCATGCCGAGCATGAGGAGCACCGCCGGCGGCGTCCGCGTCCCCGGCCGGCCCGCGAGCAGCCCGAGGACGCCGAACCAGATCAGCGCCCAGCACACCGCGTACAGGGCGGCGACCCCGAGCAGCGAGGCGGTCCCCGGACGCGCGTCACCCCGGCCGGTCAGCTCGCCCCAGGTGACGCGTACCAGCGAGAGGGGATCGACGACGATGCCGTTGCGCGCGCCGCCGAACAGCACGAACTGCGCGAAGAGCAGGCACACCCCGGTCATCGCCGCCACGCCGAACAGCGCCGGGGAGACCCGGCGGCGCCTCACCACTCCGACCGCGCCGGCCGTCGCCAGGCCGGCGGCGAGCAGCGGCAACTGGGTGGCCTTGGCGCCCATCACCCCGACGAGGAGGACGCCGAGCATGGTCCATCGGCCCGCACCTCCGCGGCCTTCGAGCAGGTCGGCCACGAGCAGGACGACGGGCGCGAACAGCAGCGCCCCGAACGTCTGGGACGGGCTCGTCCACGACTCGGCCTTCCAGGTGAACACTCCCGTGCTCGGGCCGAGGTACAGGCTCGGCGCCGCGACGTAGAACGTGCCGGCGACGGCCGCCAGCGCGCCTGCCCGGGAGCCCGCGCCGCGCCTGGCGACCATCCCCAGCAGGACGACGAGCGCGGCCAGCACGGGCAGCATGCCGAGCCGGAACAGCAGCACCAGCGGCTCGACGCCGGTGATCCAGCTCGCCGCCGCGAAGTGCGCGTACACGAACCAGTGGTAGAGCAGCGGCTCCCCCGCGACCATCGGGGTCGCGGGCGGCACGTGGTGTCTCAGCTCCCCGATGAGCGCCAGGTGGTACGGCAGGTCGACGTTGGCCGAGGCCATCCCCGGCCAGGTGAGGGCGGTGTGCCGGAAGAAGGTCACCGCGCTCCAGGCGACCAGGCTCGCGACGGTCAGCGCCAGCGCCCACGACCACCACACCGGCGCCGGCGTGCGCAGCGCCGTCGATCCGCGTCCGCGCAGCCGGGGGACCACGGCGACGGCCGCGAACGTGGCGACCGGCCACGCCAGCACGAGCAGCGGCGCCCCGGCTGCCCGGGCGGCGGTGTAGACGACGACCTCGACGGCGTAGCCCAGCGCCACGCCCAGCGCGATCTCCTCGGCCAGTGTGCGGCGGCCCCGGTAGAGGGCACGCACCAGAAGCGTCCCCGGCAGCGCCACGCAGACGGCGAGGTATGCCGCGAAGAGGCCGAGATCCCTCACGGAGACGCCGTAGAACAGCGCCACGCCCGCCGTGAACGCGATCACCGACACCGCCGGCAGCCATCTCAGGAGAAGGACCGGGGCGGATCGGCCGGCCCGGCCGTGAGGCCTGCGCCCCTCGACCGGTCGCGGTGGGGTGAGTGCTGTTTCGGCCATGCGGCAAGCCTCGCGACCGCCGCAGGTCCGCCCGGGGCACGACGCCTGCCCCCGGCGGAGTCATTGCCACTCCTTTGTACGCGTGGAGCGCCTCTCCCCCGCGGAAAAGGCCGTGGAGACCGCGCGATCGGTGGCATTCCGCTTCCCGCCATTGCTTTACCTTTCCGTCCGGCCCGCGCCCATCGGCCTGAATCATGCCTCGGTAGGGAATGCGGAAAGGCTTCGCCGCCGCCGTGACGGTGTCGGCGAAAAGCTCAAATCGCGGGTTAGCTTCTCCGACGTGAACAGGCTCATCACCGAAGAGCCCGTGGTGAGACCGGACGGCCGAATTCGGGTCATGGAAATCATCGCGCGCATGAACATCGGCGGCCCGGCGACCCAGATCCTGGGGCTGTACGAACGGCTGAACACCGAGGAGTTCGATCACCGCCTCTACACGGGGCATGTCGAGGAGACCGAGGGCGACCGGCTCAGGGAAGCGGCGGCGCGGGTGCACCGCGTCGCCGGCCTCGGCCGCTCGATCCGGCCGGGCGACGACTGTCGCGCGCTGCTGCGGCTGGCCGCCGAGATGCGCGCCTTCCGGCCGCACATCGTGCACACCCGTACGGCCAAGGCGGGCGCGCTCGGCCGGGTGGCCGCGCGCCTCGCCCGGGTCGGTTCGGCCTGGGGTGGGGGGCGCACTGTGCACGTCTTCCACGGCCATCTGCTGGACGGCTACTTCTCGCCGGCCAAGCGCCGCCTCTACGTATGGGCGGAGCGGCGGCTGGCCGCCATGACCGACCGGCTGGTGACGGTGGGCGCCAACGTGCGCGACGACCTGCTCGCGGCCGGGATCGGCCGGCCCGGGCAGTACGTCGTGATCCCGCCGGGCGTACGGCTGGGCCGGGTGCCCGGCCGCGAGGCCGCCCGCGCGGAGCTGGGCCTTCCCCCGGACGCGCCGGTCGTCGCCTTCGTCGGCCGGCTCACCGGGGTGAAGCGGCCCGACCGGTTCCTCGCGGTGGCGCGGGCCGTGCTCGCCCGCCTGCCCGCCTGCCGGTTCGTCGTGTGCGGCGGCGGCGAGCTCACGGACGAGGTGGAGCGGGCCGCCGCCGCGGCGCCGGGCGCCTTCCACCTGCTGGGGTGGCGGGCGGACGTCGAGGCCGTCTACGCGGCGGCCGACGTCGTCCTGCTCACCTCCGACAACGAGGGCACGCCGCTGACATTGATCGAGGCAGGCATGGCGGGCACTCCCGTCGTCGCCACCCGCGTGGGCAGCGTCGAGGAGGTCGTCAGGCACGGGGTCACCGGCCTGCTGGCCGCCCCGGACGCGGGCGAACTGGCCGAGCACGTCTTCCGGCTGCTGACCGACCCGGTGCTCGCCTGCCGCATGGGCGAGTCCGCCCGCCGCTGGACGACGGACTCCTTCGCGGTCGAGCGCCTGGTGGCCGACACCGAGGCGCTCTACCGGTCGCTGTACGCCGCGTCCAGCCCGTCGTTCCCAAGGAGCATCGCATGAGAGTCCTCGTCACCGGAGGCGCCGGGTTCATCGGCGCCAACCTCTGCCGTGCGCTGACCACCCGGCCCGAGGTCGAGAGCGTCACCGTGCTGGACGACCTGAGCAGCGGGGACGCGGCCAACCTCGCCGACGTCGGGGCCGACCTCGTGACGGGCAGCATCCTCGACCGGGACCTGCTGGCCGAGCTCGTGCCCGGAGCGACGCACGTGATCCACCTCGCCGCGCGGCCCTCGGTGCCCCGGTCGGTGAAGGACCCGCTCGCCTCGCACGCCGTCAACGCGACGGGGACACTGCACGTCCTGGAGGCGTGCCGGGCCACCCGCCCGCACGTGATCCTCGCGTCGTCCTCCTCCGTGTACGGCGACCGCGCCGAGGCGTGCAAGCACGAGGACCTGCCGACCCGGCCGCTGAGCCCGTACGGCGCGAGCAAGCTCGCCACCGAGGCGTACGCGCTGGCGTACGCCGCCAGCTACGGCCTGCCGGTGCTGCCGTTCCGCTTCTTCAACGTCTACGGCCCGCTGCAGCCGGCCGGGCACGCGTACGCCGCGGTGATCCCGGCGTTCGTCAGCGCCGCGATGGCGGGCCGGCCGGTCCCGATCCACGGCGACGGGCGGCAGGCGCGCGACTTCACCTACGTGGGCTCGGTGGTGGACGTCGTCACCGACGCCGCCGTCCGCAGGGTCACCGGCGACACGCCGGTCAACCTGGCCTTCGGCACCCGCGTGTCCCTGCTCGACCTCAAGGACGCCCTGGCCGCCGTGCTCGGCCGGCCGGTCGAGGCGGAGTTCCTGCCGCCCCGCGCGGGCGACATCCGCGAGTCGCAGGCGTCGGCCCGCCTGCTGCTCGACCGGTTCCCCGGCGTCCGGCCCGTGCCGCTGGAGGAAGGCCTCCACCTCACCGTGACCTGGTTCGAGAAGACGTCCGGCGTCCGGGACGCCTGACACACCACCTTTGCGCACGAAGTCCTATTGCGATCCTGTCAACCTCCACTTGCTGGGAGAAGGCCTTGACCACGTCAAGCGGGAACACCTATCTGATCACGGGCGGGAGCGGCTTCGTCGGATCCCACCTGACCGATGCCCTGCTCGCTCGCGGCGACTCGGTCGTCGTCCTGGACAACATGTCGACGGGCCGCCCGGCCAACCTCGCACACCACGCGGGTGACCCGCGGCTGCGCGTGGTCCAGGGCTCGGTCCTGGACGAACTCGTGGTGGACGAGCTCGTGCACGAGTGCGACGTGGTGGTCCACCTTGCCGCCGCCGTGGGGGTGAAGCTGATCGTCGAGCAACCGTTGCGCTCGCTCACCACCAACATCCGCGGCTCGGAGATCGTCGTCGAGGCGGCGCACCGCTACCGGCGGAAGATCCTGGTGACCAGCACGAGCGAGATCTACGGGAAGAACTCGGCCGGCCCGCTCCCCGAGTGGTCCGACCGGATCCTCGGCAGCCCGGACGTCGTCCGCTGGGCCTACAGCACGGCCAAGGCGGTGGAGGAGATCCTGGCCAACGCCTACCACGGCGAGCGCGGCCTGCCGACGGTCGTCGTCCGGCTGTTCAACACGGTGGGGCCGCGGCAGAGCCCGGCGTACGGCATGGTCATCCCGCGGCTCGTCCGGCAGGCGCTGACGGGCGTGCCGCTCACCGTGCACGGCGACGGCACACAGACCCGCTGCTTCGCGCACGTACGCGACGTCGTGCGGGCCCTCCTCCTGCTGCTCAACGACGACCGCGCGGTCGGCGGGACGTTCAACGTCGGCTCCAGCGACGAGGTGAGCATCCTGGAGCTGGCCAAGCTGATCGTCGAGCTCACGGAAAGCACCTCCGGCGTCGACCTCGTGCCGTACGCCGAGGCGTACGGCACGGGCTTCGAGGACATGACGCGCCGCGTTCCCGACACCGGCAGGCTGCGCGCGCTGACCGGGTGGACGCCGGCCCTGTCACTGGACGACATCCTGCTGGAGACCATCGCCGACGCCCGCGCCGAACTCGCGGCCCCGGGCCGGTGAACGGCACCACCGCCCTGGTCACCGCGATCGGCGCCTTCGCCGGCTGCGCGGCGGCGACCCCCGTGATGCGGCGCCTGGCGCTGCGCTGGGAACTCACCGACAGGCCCGGCGGGCACAAGTCGCACCGGCGGCCGACGCCCTATCTGGGCGGGATCGCCATCATGCTGGGCACCGTCGTCCCTCCGGTGGCGCTCGCCGGCGCCGCCGGCCAGCGGATCGCCGGCATCCTCGTCGGCGCCGTGGCCATGGCCCTGCTCGGGCTGATCGACGACGTCGCGCCGCTCCCCCCGCCGACCCGGCTGGCCGTACAGGCGCTGGCGGCCGGCGTGGCCGTGACGAGCGGGGTCGTGGCACCGGTGACCGGAGCCTGGCCGGACGTGCCGATCACCCTGCTGTGGATCGTCGTGGTGACCAACTCGTTCAACCTGCTCGACAACATGGACGGCGCGCTGGGCGCGGTCACCGTCGTCAGCGCCGCGCTGCTGGCCGCCGCCGCCTTCGTGTCCGGGCGTCCGGAGATCGGCCTGCTCCTGGCCGCCCTGTCCCCCGCCGCCCTGGGGTTCCTGCTGTACAACTGGGCGCCGGCGCGGATCTTCATGGGGGACGCGGGTTCGCTGTTCATCGGGTTCGTGCTGGCGTCCTCGGCGGCGCTGGTGATCACCGGCACCGGGACCGGGACGGCGGTCGCGGGCCTGCTCCTGCCGACCTTCGTCGCGACCGTCGACACCGGGATCGTGCTGGTGTCCAGGCGCAGGGCGGGCCGGCCGCTGCTGCAGGGCGGCTGCGACCACCTCTCACATCGACTGCACCGGCTCGGTCTCGGCAAGCGGCTCACGGCCCTCGCGCTCGCCGTGCTGGCGGCCGCCGCCGGTCTGGTCGACCTGGCGATGACGCTGGGCTGGATCGCGCCGGTCGGCGCGGCGATCGGCGGCGTCGCCGCCGTCTGCGTCGCCGTCGTGCTGCCGCAGCGCGTGCCGGTCTACCCGCCGGCCCGTCCCCAGACCTCTATCCCTGTAAGGGGCTGACACCGATGGAACTGCTCTATTACGCGCGGCTGATGCGCAGATACTGGCCGCTCCTGCTGCTGTCCGTGCTGGCGGGAGTGGGGACCGCCCACGTCGTGACCGTCAACACCCCGCCGAGGTACCTCGCGTCGATCACGATGCTGGTGTCCGCCGACACCAGGGAGGGCGGTCTTTCGACCGCGCTCCAGGCGGGGGCGCTGTCCCAGCAGCGGGTCCAGTCTTACGCCACCCTGCTGACCAGCCGCCAGGTGATCGGCCGGATCGCCCGCGGGGAGGCCGTCGACGACCTGCAGGCCAGGATCACGGCCGGCGCCGTCCCCGACACCACGCTGCTGCGGGCCACGGTCGCCGACAGCGTCCCGGCGCGGGCGGCCGCCCGGGCGAACGCGCTGGGCGCCGCGTTCGCCCAGCTGATCGACAAGATCGAGCGGCCCACGCCGAAGAGTCCGCCCACGATCCGGGTCACGGTGGTCGACGAAGCCGAGGTCCCCAAGGAGCCGGTCGCGCCGCAGCCCTTGACCAACATGGCGCTCGGCGCGCTCATCGCGCTGTTGGCCGCCGTCACCGTCCTCGTCCTGCGCGACCGCCTCGACACCACCGTCAAGACCGCCGAGGCGCTGCAGCAGGTCGCCAGGAGTTCGATCCTCGGGGTCATCGGCTACGAACGGGACGCCAAGCGGCATCCGCTGATCCTGCGCGACCAGGGCCGGTCGTCGCGCGCGGAGGCGTTCCGGTCGTTGCGGACGAACCTCCAGTTCATCGGCGTGGACAGGCAGCCCAAGTCGCTCGTCGTGACCAGCTGCCTGCCGGGCGAGGGCAAGTCGTCCACGTCCGCCAATCTCGCGATCACCATGGCCCAGGCGGGCTGGCGGGTGGTCCTGGTCGACGCCGACCTGCGGCGTCCCAGCGTCCCCCGCTACCTCGGCATCGAGGGCGGCACCGGGCTCACCGACGTGCTCATCGAGCGGGCGCGGCTGCACGACGTCATCCAGACGTGGGGGCAGCCGGGCCTTTCCGTGCTGCCCAGCGGCCGGATCCCGCCGAACCCCAGCGAGCTGCTCGGCTCGCGGGGCATGCGCTCGGTGCTGGCCCAGCTCACCGAGGAGTACGACATGGTGATCATCGACGCGCCGCCGCTGCTGCCCGTCACCGACGCCGCCGCCCTCGGAGCGATCTGCGACGGCGCGCTGCTCGTCGTGCGGCACGGCAAGACCCGGCGCGAGCAGGTGCTCCGGGCCGGTGAGCTGCTGTCGTCGATCAACGCCCGCCTCGTCGGCACGGTGTTGAACTTCGTGCCCGCCAAGCACGGCTCCTACTACGGCTACGGATACGGGTACGGGTACGGGTACGACTCGGCGGCCCAGGAGACCGTGTCGGAGACGCCGCAGCCCCAGGCGCCCATGCCGGTGTAGCGGACGAACCCGGTGCGTGGGGCCGCGTCGTGTGACGCGGCCCCACGCGTTCGTGTGCGGCGATTCGGAGGCCCGGCGCCCGGCGGCGTCAGGCCGGCGCGTGCGTCAGCAGGCGGATCGGGGCGGCGAGCGCGTCCGCGATGCGGCGGGCCGCCTCCCGATAGGCCCTTCGGGGGCCTCCGTAGGGGTCGGCGATGTCGGGCCGCTCCACCCGGACCAGCCCGCGCAGCGCGCCGGCCTCCTCCAGCAGGGCCCGCGCCCGGCGTACGGGATCCTCGTGGGCCAGCACCCGCCCGGCGGGGACCGCGCGGGCCAGCGCGCCGAACTCGACGATGGTGAACGCGCGTGGGGCCGCGACGGGATGCAGGGCCACCGCCGCGGCGCGGTGCTCGGACGAGGCCGCCAGCACGAGATCGGCCCCGGCCACCGCCTCGCCGGTGAGAGGCCGCGAGGCGAAGCCCCCGGGATCGCCGCCGAGCCGCAGCAGCACCCCGCTCGCCCGCTCGGCCATCGGAAGTCCCGCGCGGGCGTGGGTGCCCGCGCTGCCCACGAGGATCGGCGACCCGGGACCGAGCGCGGCCAGGGTGAGCCGCTCGGCCATGGCCGACCTGCAGATGTTCCCCGTGCACACGAACAGGATGCGGAAGGCCCCCGAGCCCTCCGGGGTATGCGTACGCTCCATGGGCGGGACGCTAGGCCGAGCCCGGCGCGCCGCCGCTCGCGGCACGCCGGGCTTTTACGGTTCCTGTCGGTTTCCCTCGCGGCGGTGTCAGGAGGACCCGCAGCCCCTGCCGTCGGCCGTCACCAGCGTCCGCTGCGGGCGGACGAGCGGCTGCACCGGGACCGCGGGGGCCGCCGCCGAGTACGGTTCGAGCAGGTCGAACTCCAGCGTCCTCGACTGGCCGGGCGCGAACTCCAGCACCTTGGAGTAGACGGGATGCGACCGCTCGGTCTCCGAGTAGTACGAGATCGGCCGGCCGTCGAGCCGGACGGCCGTCGCCTTCGCCCCGATGCCGGCGTACAGCGACACCCACAGCATGTTGGAGCCGGCGGCATGGGGACGCCGCGGGTCGTCGAGCCGGCCGGTGACGTAGGCGGGCAGCGGCCCGCGCGGCACGTCGTTGGTCAGCCGCACCCGCACCCGCGAGGTGCGCAGCCCGTCCGGGCGGCACGGGCCGAGCTCGTAGGTGAGCGAGCGGTCCAGGTAGTAGTCGAGCTTGGTGCCGGCCGAGTTGTTCACCACGAGCCCGGCGTACGGCTCGCGCCGCTCGGGCAGCACCCCGCCGATCGGGGTCGCCGCGAGACGGCGCTGCTCGTCCTCGGCCCGGCTCCAGACGGTGAGCCGGCGCTCGCTCACCATGCGCGCGAAGGCGGGCAGCAACCGCGTGGGCTCCCCCAGCCGGTCGGTCAGCGCCTCGCTGACCGCGCCGGCGATCCTGATGAGGTACTTCTTGCGCTCCGCCGGGTCCGTATAGCGGGCGTAGGCCTCCCGCTCGGTCAGGTCGACGACGTTGCCGGCCGTCACCGTCTCACCGCCGGGGAGCTTCACCGGCCCGATCGCGCCAAGGATGTAGGACAGGCCGACCGGGTCGGTCGCGACGGCCCCGTCGAGCTCCTGGCCGGTCTGACGGCGCCACAGCCCGGTCCAGGTGGCCGCGGCGTAGGGGAAGTGCGGGGACAGGTTGGACACCGACAGGGTCGTGGTCGCGCCCCGCCCGTACCGGGAGGCGAACGCGGAGCCGAGGTCGGCGACCGGCTCGGTGCTGGCCGCCATGCCGGTGTTGGCGGACAGCCGGGCGACGGACACCCTGCCGCCGTCGGCCTTCAGGACGCCGAACGCGCCGACGAGGCCTCCGGTCCCGCGGGCCTCGGCGTTGGTCTCGAACGCGAGGAAGTAGCGGCGGGGACCGTCGCGGCCCAGCATGGGCGGCAGGAGCGCGGCGGCGTCGGCCCCCTGGCTCAGCATGCCGTGCAGCCGTCCCGCCTCGCGGAGCACGGTCTCGCGCGCCCCGTCCAGGGCGGCCAGCCCCGTCGACGCCGGGGTGCCCGCCACGCGTGACCGCGCGGCCTCCACACGGAGGGCTCCGTCGCGCAGCACCGGCGCCATCGCGTCGAGGGCGGCGAGCGCGCGCCGCAGGTCCCCCGGCGCCCGCGCGCCCGCGGACAGCAACGGCGTGGCCGTGCGCTCCACCCGGGACAGCACGTCGGTGATGTCCGCGACGGACGCGGCGAGCCCCCGGGTCGTCGCCGCGCCGTCGCCCACCACCGGAAGGTGGGTGAGCAGCGCCCAGTAGAGACCGCCGGTCAGCCGCCGCGCCTCCGCCGCGTGGGCGCGTGCCTCGGCGAGCGTCGCGGCGAAGGAGCGGGCCGGCCCGATGGCGCCCGGCCGCAGCCGGAGCAGGGCGGCCCGCGTGGCCTCCAGATGGTCGCGCACGCTCAGCCCGAGGTGGGCCGCCCAGCCCCCGGCCAGCACGAGGCCGAGGGCCAGCGACGGCAGGCCGACGACGACCAGCCGACGGTTCCTCTTACTCGGCACCGCTCGACCGGCGGCGTCGCGCGGAGACGAGGGTGCAGCCCAGAGCGACGGCCAGCAGGCCGGCGCCCGCGGCGGCCACGCCCACCGGCGCGCCCGTGAACGGCAGCTGACCGCCGCCCGCCGGACCGGCCGCGACCGGTGCGGGACCGTCCCCGCCCATGGTCTCCTCCGGGCCCATGCCGCCCGGCCCCTCCTCGAAGCTCTCCTCCTCCGGAGCCTCCTCCTCGGAGGTCTCCTCAGGGGCCTCCTCCGACTCCTCCTCGGTGGGCTCCGACTCCTCGGCGACCCCCTCCGGCGCTCCCTGGGCGCTCTGCGCCGCGTTCTGCACCGGCACGACCCCGCCGTTGCCGCCCGCGCCGACGGGTGCGACCACGGGCTGCGCGTTGCCGTTGGTGGTGTCGTTGTTCGTGTAGGTCTGCGGCCAGTTCCAGCCTTGCCAGTTCTGCTGCGGCCAGTTCCAGCCGTTGTTGTTGCAGTTGTTGCCCTCGCAGACGGTCTGCGGCTCCGCCTGCTCGTTGTTCTGGATGACCGGCCGCACACCCGGATCCACAACGTTCTCCACCTTGATGGGCCTCGGCGGATAGACGCCGTCGTCCGACGGCAGCACGGTGAAACCGACGGACTGCGCCGCCGCGGCCCCGGGTATCCCGAGGGCCAGGCCGCCGGCGACCGCCGCCGCCAGGAAAATAGGTATTTTAGTTCGCGCCACTTGGACTCCCGATAACGGCCGCTCGATTAATTGAGCATTTGCCCGGATTGCCAGCGAAATCTCGCTGCTCGACTGTTATATGCGCCCGGCGAAGAGCAGCTCCGTCACGGCGCACGGTGCTTACCGAAGGATCGGCCAGGTTTTCGCTTCGTTGACCACAGCCGAATAGGCGTGCCAAAGAGTTCGCCAACACCCTCGGCGAGACCGTCGCCGGCGGATGCCCGAAGGCCATACTCGGTCCGTGCGCGGAGCAGACGACGGAGCCGTGAGAGCGGTCACGCGGGCCATCGGCGAGCTGTGCCTGCCCACGGGGCTGGTCCTGCTGCTGTTCTACGCGTACCTGCTGTGGGGCACCGGCGCGGAGACCGAGCGGGAGCAGCGCGTCCTGCAACGACGGCTCGGCGAGGTCTTCGGCAGGCACGACGGCCACGCGGACCTGGGCCCGGTGCGCCTCGGCGACGCCCTGGCGCTGCTGCGCATCCCGCGGCTGGGCGCTCATTACCGGTTCGCCGTCGTCGAGGGCGTCGGCCCGGCGGAGCTGCGCAAGGGCCCCGGCCACTTCCCCGGCACGGCGCTGCCCGGCCAGGTGGGCAACTTCGTGCTCTCCGGCCACCGGACCACCTACGCCGCGCCGTTCAACCGGATCGACCAGCTGCGGCCCGGCGACGACATCGTGGTGGACGCGCGGGACGCCCGCTACACCTACGAGGTGACGCGCAAGGAGGTCGTGGACCCCGGCGAGGTCGACGTCGTCGATCCCGTCCCCGGCCACCCCGGGCAGCGGCCCACGACCGCGTTCATGACCATGACCACCTGCCACCCCAAGTTCTCCGCGGCGCAGCGCCTGGTCGTCCAGAGCATGCTCGTCCGCCGCGAGGAACGCCGAGACTGACCGAGGGAGATCCGGCGTGTACAGGTTCCTCTGGCGGCGGCTGCCCGGCGGCACCGCGCTCCGGCTGGCCGTCGTGCTGCTGCTGACCGGCGTCGCCGTGGCCGCCCTGTGGTACGTCGTGTTCCCCTGGCTGGCGCCGCGGGTGCCGCTCGGTTAGCCGAGCCGTCCAGGCTCCATAACACCGCAGTAGGGGCAAACTGACCTGTCCCCCGCCGAACCCGCCGAACGTACGTTTGCGGGTGCCCCACCCGAGACTCCACCGATCATCGGCGTGCCCGCGTCGTCGATCCTTCCGGTGCGCCTCGTGGTGGCCATCCCCCGACCGAGGAGACTCCGATGCACATCTCGTCAAGGTTCCTCCGGGCCGTCTCGGCCCTGCTCCTGGGACTGGCCGTGCTGTTCACGGTGTCACCGGCGCGCGCCGCCGAGCCGCTGACCGCCACGGCGGCGGTGCGCGTGCTGAGGTATGACGTGAGCCGGGCCGCCGAGTTCCGCACGGTGATGGACCAGGCCGCACAGGTCTGGAACGCCAGCGTCGCCAACGTCCGGCTCGTGGCGGGCACGCCCGCCGACTTCGTGGTGCTCGCCGACGACGGCTGGCCCCGCACGAGCGCCACCAGGCTGGGCCGGGGCACCATCTGGATGGGCAGGGAGGCGACCGCCGAGGGCTACTACCCCCTGCGCATCGCGACCCATGAGATCGGCCACATCCTCGGCCTGCCCGACCGGCGCACCGGCCTGTGCACCGACCTGATGTCCGGTCACAGCGCCCCGGTGAGCTGCACCAACGCCACCCCCAGCATCGCGGAGCGCCGCGCGGTCGACGCGAACTTCGCCGGCTCCGCCCTCCGCGCCGGCGAAGTGACCACCGGGCTCTTCGTCGACCGCGCTGACGCCGCCGGCGACCTGGTCTCCGCCCCGTAGGGCGCTTCCGGCGCGGTCAC
Source organism: Microbispora sp. KK1-11 (assembly GCF_006874435.1). NCBI lineage: Bacteria > Bacillati > Actinomycetota > Actinomycetes > Streptosporangiales > Streptosporangiaceae > Microbispora > Microbispora sp. KK1-11. The sequence goes on from NZ_VIRJ01000004.1 coordinate 147,478, forward strand.
CGCCCCCCGAGATCCGGCCTCGTCGCAGCCGCGATCGGGGGGCGAGTGTCAAAGGGCGATGCCGAGGAGCGCGTCGGCGATGTCGCGCACCAGCGCCGGAGAGGAGGCGTCGTCGCCCTCCTCCGCCGCCCAGGCGTCGATCGCCGCGAGCGCGCCCGGAGCGTCGAGGTCGTCGGCGAGGCGCTCGCGCACCGCCGCCGTCACCGGGGCGCCCGCGGGGCCCGCCGGGCGGGCCACCGCCGCCCGCCACCGCGCCAGCCTGTCCTCGGCCGCGGCGAGCTGGTCCTGTGTCCACTCCCAGTCCGCGCGGTAGTGGTGCGCCAGCAAGGCCAGCCGTATGGCCATGGGGTCGGCGGTCTGCCGCAGCCTGGAGACGAACACGAGGTTGCCCCGGGACTTCGACATCTTCTCGCCGTCCAGGCCGACCATGCCCGCGTGGACGTACGCCCGCGCGAACGGCCACTCGCCGGTGGCCACGTGGCCCTCGCAGGCGCCCATCTCGTGGTGGGGGAAGATCAGGTCAGAGCCGCCGCCGGCGACGTCGAAGCCGCTGCCCAGGTTGCGCAGGGCGATGGCCGTGCACTCGATGTGCCAGCCGGGCCTGCCGCGGCCGAACGGCGACTCCCAGGACGGCTCTCCCGGCCGTTCCGCCCGCCACAGGAGCCAATCGAGCGGATGGCGCTTGCCCTCCCTGCCGGGGTCGCCCCCGCGCTCGCCGAACAGCTCCAGCATGGTCTCCTCGGAGTAGCCGGAGACCGCGCCGAACTTGGGCGCGGACGCGACCGAGAAGTAGACGTCCCCGTCGACCTCGTACGTGGCGCCCCGCTCTGCCAGCCGGGCGATCAGTTCGGCGATCTCCCCGACGGTCTCGGTGACCCCGACGTACTCGCGGGGCGGCAGGATGCGCAGCGCCTCCATGTCGGAGCGGAACAGCTCGATCTCGCGCTCTCCGAGGGAGCGCCAGTCGGTCCCGGTCGCCTCGGCCCGCTCGAGCAGCGGGTCGTCCACGTCGGTGGCGTTCTGGGTGTAGTGCACGTCGTGGCCGGCGTCCCGCCACACCCGGTTGACCAGGTCGAAGGCGAGGTAGGTGTTGGCGTGCCCGAGATGCGTGGCGTCGTACGGCGTGATGCCGCAGACGTAGAGCCGGGCCTCGCCGGAGGGCGCCGTCTCCCGCACCTCACGGGCAGCGGTGTCGTACAGACGGAGCGGAAGGCCCGGACCTGGCAATCTGGGGACATTCGGAGCAGACCACGATCGCATGGTGTGAAGCCTATCCGCGCGGCCGACGGACCGGTTCAGCCGGTGCGCTCCACGAGGTGTCGATCTCGTGCCAGGTGGCGGGGTCGTCCGGCTGGGGGCAGAAGTCGTAGCGCAGCCCCTCCTCCGCGAGGGCGACCAGCGTGATCGAGAGGCTGGCGAAGACCCGCCCGTCCGGCAGCCGCTGCCGCATGACCAGCGCTCGGGGGTCGTCCCAGGGCACCCCGGCGCCCGACGCGGGGTCGAGCCACTCCCCCCAGAACCGCTCGGACGAGCCGCCCGTGGTCCACCCGGGCCGGGCCGCCCGGGCGAAGCGGGGCCGGAACCAGGCGGTGCGCGGCCGGCTCTCGCCGCGGTCCCAGCCCGAGTTCACGATCACGTGCACGCCCTCGGGCAGCTTCTCCTCGGCCAGGCTCTCGCCGTCCCAGCTCCACAGCCGTACACCGTCGAGCCCGCCGAGGACGAGATGAAAAGGGTCATACCAGGACAGGTCGAGCGGGGGGAGCTCTCCCGCGGCGGCGGCGAGGAGCGGCACCTCGCCGCGCGAGTGGCGCCTGCCCGCCGGGGCCGCGACGCCATCGCCGTTGAGCAGCGCGGCCACGCGCCGCCCGGCGGGGTCGGCGGCCAGCCAGGTGCCGCCCGCCTCCAGGTCGCGGCCTCCGATCAGGCCGGGGTACGCGGGCCAGTGCCGGTCCGGCGACATCCACGGCCGCGTGACGAACTCGTCACGCACTCCCGCCAGGAGCACCGGCGCGCCGGCCTCCGGCTCGACGCTCACGATGACCGTACACAATGCGTGTTCCCTCCTATATCGGTAGAGACCCCTGCAGAGTGCACAATTCGCACGTTTTGCGCAAGCCTGTCTGCGGCGATCAAAGTGGCGATCAAATCGGGGGCCACGGGATCGCCGGCCAGTCCTCGGAGGGATGCGGGTGGACCCCGGTGGCCAGCAGCCTCTTGACCCGCTCCCACGTGGCCTCCACCTCGGCCTGGGTCAGCAGCTCGCGCAGGCGCCGGCCGAGGCGCCCCCGCTCGATCTCGCGCTCCAGCCGCACCAGCACGTTGACCGCCTCGCGCGGGAGCGTCTTGCCGCGCCACTGCCACAGCACGGTGCGCAGCTTGTCCTCCACCGCGAAGCAGACCCCGTGGTCGACCCCGTACACGTGCCCGTCGGGCAGCGGCAGCAGGTGGCCCCCCTTGCGGTCGGCGTTGTTCACCACTGCGTCGAACACGGCCATGCGGCGCAGAGCGGGGTTGCGGCTGCGCATCAGGGCCATGAGATCGGTCTCGGGATCGGCGTCGATCCACAGCTGCACCATCCCCGGGCCGAAGGGGCCGTCCCGGTAGACCGTCGGCGGCACGATGCGCCATCCGGTGGCGGCCGCCACCTCGTAGGCGGCCACCTCCCTGGCCGCGAGCGTGCCGTCGGGGAAGTCCCACAGGGGGCGCTCCCCGCGCACCGGCTTGTACACGCACGCCGCCGCGTGCTCGCCGTTCCTGATGGAGCAGTAGAGCGTCATGTTCGTGGCCTCGACGAGTCGTCCTGCCACTTCTAAGGTGCCCTCCCGCAGCAGGCGCATGGCCGCCGCGTCGTCCAGCCCCGGCCCGTCCACGTCGCTGATGCTCGCCTCGCCCTCGGCCGTCATCCGGTTCCTCGCCCGCGCGGCGCGAGGCCGCCCTTCCACCCGTTCCCGCCGCGCCTCATGCCGACAATCCTCCGGGGTGGTGACCGTTGAGGCGGACGCATATGTGGCCCTCGGAGTCGAGGGGCCGGCCGCACAGCGGGCACGGCGGACGGCCCGCGGCGACCACCTCCAGCGCACGGCGGCTGAACGCGCGGGCGGCGGCGGCGCTGATCCGCACCCTGAGGACGGCGGGCTCGGGACGGTCGTCCAGCGGCGGCTCGTCCTCCTCGTCCGCCTCGTCGTCCTCGGTGGCCTCCTGCGCCTCGATGATCACCTGGGCGGTCTCGGGATCCCAGGCGAGCGCCATCGTGCCCACCCGGAAGTCCTCGTCGATCGGCAGGTCGAGCGGGCCCTCGTCGGCCAGCTCCGCGGGGGCCATGGCCGGGACCGGTGCGCGCCCGCCGCTGCGCCGCAGCACCTCGTCGAGCAATTCGTCGAGGCGGTCGGCGAGCACGGCGACCTGGAACTTCTCGAGCGCCACCGTGGTGATCCTGCCCTGGCCTCGGGCCTGCAGGAAGAAGGCTCGCGCGCCCGGTTGCCCCACGGCACCGGCCACGAACCTGTCAGGCGGATCGTAGTCGAAGACCGGCATAGCCCGACCTTATGTGGTCCCGGGTCCACCGCCGACGGCGGCATCGCTTCCGGTGATGGTTTCTCCCCCGTCTTGGTCCTCCGACACCTCCGGCGGGGGCACCAGGTTGGCCACTCCCCCGCCCACGTCGTTGGCCCTGAGCAGGAAGGGACGCAGGGGGGTGTAGCGGATCACCGTGACGGACGCGGGATCGGCCGTGACCCGCTGGAACTGGTCCAGGTGCAGGCCCAGCGCGTCGGCCACGATCGCCTTGATCACGTCCCCGTGGCTGCACACCAGATAGGTGGCCTTCTCGCCGAGCCGCTCGTTCCAGTCGCGTACGGCCCGCACGGCCCGGTTCTGCACCTCCGCCAGCGCCTCCCCGCCGGGGAACACCGCCGCGCTGGGATGGGCCTGCACCACCCGCCACAGCGGCTCCTCGGCGAGCTCCTTCAGCGGCCTGCCGGTCCAGTCGCCGTATCCGCACTCGCCGAACCTGTCGTCGGTCTGCACGGAGACGGGGCGGCCGTGCGCGATGGCGGCGGCGGTCTCCTGGCACCGCTCCAGCGGGCTGGACACGATGGCGTCCAGCTCCAGGGGCGCGAGCCGTTCGGCCACCGCGCGCGCCTGCTCCCGGCCGCGCTCGTCGAGGTGGACGCCGGGGGTCCAGCCGGCCAGCACGGGGCCGGTCATCGCGGTGAGGCCGTGCCGTACGAGGAGGACGGTCGTCATGACTGCACCACCCCGAGGGCCAGCAGCGTGAGGAGGAACGTTCCGGCGAAGACGCGGTAGACGACGAAGACGATGGTCGAGTGGCGCGCCACGTAACGCAGCAGCCAGGCGATCGAGGCGTATCCGACGACGAACGACACGACGGTCGCGATCAGGGTCGGCGCGACAGGCGGGCCGCCGCCGTCGCCGACGTGCCGCAGCTCGAACAGCCCCGACAGGATCACCGCCGGGATCGACAGCAGGAAGGAGTAGCGGGCGGCCGCCTCGCGCGTGTATCCGAGGAACAGCGCGCCGGTCATCGTGGAGCCCGAGCGGGAGGCGCCGGGGATCAGCGGCAGCATCTGCCAGGCGCCGATGATGAGGCCGTCGCGCATGTTGAGGTCGGCGACCTCCTTCTTCTTGCGCCCCATCTGGTCGGCCACGAGCAGCAGCAGGCCGAAGACGATGAGCATGGCCGCGTTCAGCCACAGGTTGCGGGCCGGGCCCTCGATCGCGTCCTTGAACAGCAGGCCGGCGACGCCGATCGGGATCGTGCCCAGGCCGATGTACCACCCCATGCGCGCGTCGAGGTCGCCGCGCAGCTCCGGCGTCCACAGGCTGCGCAGCCAGGTCCAGGTGATCCGGACGATGTCCCGCCAGAAGTAGATGAGCACCGCGAGCATGGTGCCGAGCTGGATCACCGCGGTGAACGCGGCGCCTGGGTCGCCCCATCCGGCCAGCTTGGGCACGATCAGCAGGTGGGCCGAGCTGGAGATGGGCAGGAACTCGGTGAGACCCTGCACGAGCCCGAGCACGATCGCCTGTAGTACGTCCATGGTGCGGACAGCCTATCGGCTAGTCTGTCCGCACCATGGACCAGCGACTAGTCGGGCGCAGCGGTCTGTCGGTGTCCAGGATCGGGCTCGGCACGATGACCTGGGCCCGCGACACCTCCGCCGAGGAGGCGACGGCGCAGCTCACCGCCTTCGCCGAGGCCGGCGGCACGCTGATCGACACCGCCGACGTGTACGGCGGCGGCGACGCGGAGCGCCTGATCGGCCGGCTCATCCGCGACGTGGTGCCGCGCTCGGAGCTGGTCATCGCCACCAAGGCCGTGCTCACCCCCGGCGGCGAGCGCGACGCCTCCCGCCGTCACCTCATCCGCGCGCTCGACGCCTCCCTGGCCCGGCTCGGGCTGGAGGAGGTCGATCTGTGGCAGCTCCACGCGTTCGACCCCCGGGTTCCTCTGGAGGAGACGCTCGCCGCCGTCGACTTCGCCGTCTCCACCGGGCGTACGGCCTACGCGGGCGTGTGCAACTACACGGGCTGGCAGCTCGCGGCCGCCGCCACGTGGCAGCGGTGCGGCGACTCACGGGCCCCGGTCGTCGCGGCGCAGGTGGAGTACTCCCTGCTGGCCAGGGACGCCGAGGAGGAGCTGCTGCCGGCCGCCGGGCACGTGGGCGCCGGTGTCCTCGCCTGGTCGCCGCTGGGACGCGGCGTGCTGACCGGCAAGTACCGCACCGGCATCCCCGCGGACTCCCGCGCCGCCACCCCGCACTTCGCCGAGTTCGTCCGGCCATACCTGGACGAACGGTGCCGCAGCATCGTGGAGTCGGTGACCACGGCGGCCGAGGGGCTCGGCGTGTCGCCGCTCGCCGTGGCGCTCGCCTGGGTGCGCGACCGCCCGGGCGTGTCGTCGGCGATCGTCGGCGCGCGCACCCACGCGCAGCTCCTCGGCGTGTTGCAGGCCGAGAAGCTGACGCTGCCGTGGGAGATCCGCGAGGCTCTGGACGACGTCTCCGACCCCTGATGGCCGCGCCGGACGTGGGAGGCGAACGAGAATCGTCCTCACGTATCACACATCGATACCGAACTGCAACTTTCTACTGCATAACCCCGCGCTCCGGCGAAGAGTGGCGGGTATGTCGGGGATGGACCAGAGCACTGCGGAAGGGGACACATGGGGATCGTAGGCAAGGCCTCCGCGATCTCCGCCGGGGCTCTCGCGATCACCCTGGCCGGAGGACTCCCTCTCGCCGCATCCCCGGCACAGGCCCTCGATTGCACGAGCGGCGGCGGCCTGGTCTCGGGCATCACCGGCGGCGTCTGCTCCCTGGTGGACGGCGTGGGCCGCCTGGCGGACGGCGTCACCGACGTCGCGGACAAGGCCACCGGCGGGGCGACGGAACCGGTCACGAAGGCCGTGGACGACACGCTGAAGACGACCACCGGAGCCGCGGGCACGGCGGTGAACGACGTCGGCAAGGCGGTCGACAAGGCCGGACGGACGCTCACCGGGGCGGCGGACACCGCGGCCGGCGCGGCGAGCGGATCGGCGGGAGACGCCGGCGGAGCGGTGAGCGGAGCGACCGGAGCGGTAGGCGGAGCCACGGGAGTGGTGAGCGGGGCGACCGGAGCGCTGACGGGCGGCGAATCCGGAGCCGCGCACAGCCCCGCCCCCAGCATCCAGAAGCTCACCGACGGGCTGACCCGCGCCGTCCAGGACACCTGCCTGCCCCTGGTCGCCGGCGAGGGCTGCGCGTCCGACGAGAACCGCGAGAGCGGCGAGGACGGGCGGAGCGCCGGGAAGACACGGCCGGCCGGAAAGAAGGCCACCCGGCCCAAGGCGTCCATGACGCCCGAGGGCACCCTTTCGCCCGAGCCGTACCGGCCGCGTCTCGTCGCGGCGCTCGACGACACGCCGGAGACGGGCCGCGCGGCGAAGGTGGACCCCGACGAGGACGGCGTGATCCCCCTCCTGTGGCCCGGGCAGAAGATGCCCGAACTGCCCGAACTGCAGGGCGCCCCGGCGGGCGCGCGCGCTCGGGCCCACCGGTCCTACGACGCGGCGGGAACGGCCCTCACCGCGGTTCTGCTGCTCTCGGCGCTGCTCGCCACCCGCGTGGTCTCGGCCCGGCGGGCGCGTGCCGGGCAGCAGGAGCCGCACGAGTCGATCCCCTTCGAGGGCGGCCTGCGGCTGCCGGGAAAGGCGGGGCGCCACCGGCTCGCCTGACGGCGACACAACGCGTGGGCCAGGCCCGCGCTGCTCCTCGCCGGTTGATGGGTTGATGCGAACCCGCGCCGGATGATCGCGCATCAACCGCGGACCGGGTTGTCCATGCCGTGACGGCACCGCGAGGTGCCCGGGGCCACGGAAGGAGCAGCTCGGGATGAGATGGAGCATCGCACTCAAGGCGCTGGCCGTCCCGGCGGCGGCCGTCGTGCTGACGACGACGGCGACCGGTGCGGGCGCCGGAACGGGAGACGGGCCGGGATCGGGGTCGGGGTCGGGCCGGACCGGCACGGTGAGGCTCGACGGCATTGCGCGCGGCGGGACCGCCCACCTCCCGCGCCGCGTCTCCGACACGCTGTGCGACCAGGGGCGCAAGAGCGCGCAGACCTGTGACGGGACCGACCCGATCAGGAGCCACTGCGACGACAGGGCGTACACCGTGGCGAGTTCGCGGCTCTGGTATCACGACGGCCGCGGACGGGCCACGCGGCCCGCCGGCGCCACCGTCGAGTTGCGGTACTCCCCCCGATGCGGGACCAACTGGTCGAGGGTCACGCTCGACGAGGGGCGCACCGCGCCTGTGGGCGTTCTCGTGTGCCGGGGCGAGGACTTCGGCGACTGCACCGAGACGTACGCGACCCGCGGCGGCACCGCGTACTCCGACCAGCTCTACGCGAAGGACGTGGAGGCGACGGCGTACGCGCTGTGCTGCGGCACCTGGCCGGACGTCGCCTCCGCCTGGGCCCGGGGCTGAGCCCGCCGCGGAACCGACGGTCCCGCGCCCGTACGCCGCCTCGTGCGGGAGGCGGGCGCGGGAACGGGGGCCGGTCCCGCGGCCGTCCGGCCTCGTCACGCGCCCGCGAGGAGGCCGGACGGGGCCTCCGTCAGGAGTACCAGGTGGGCTCGGGGATCTCGTCGCGCAGGCGGTGGACGCCCACCTCGCGGCGCTTGTACGCCACGGGGTCGTGCAGGGTGTGGGTGCGCACGTTGCGCCAGAACCGGTCGAGCCCGTATCGGGACGCGGTCGAGCGGGCCCCGGTGGCCTCGAAGACGCGCGAGGTGACCTCCAGGGCCACGTCGGTGGCGTGCGCCTTGACCGCGGCCACCCGCACCTCGTGCTCCCCGCGCAGCCGGGGGGTGACCTCGTCCGGGTTGAGGTGGAACCACAGGCCCTCGCGGGCGACCTCGTCGGCCAGCGCCTCGGCCGCCCACAGCTTGGCGGTGAGGTCCCCGTAGAGGTCGATGACGTACGGCTCGTCGACCGCGCGCTCGTGCCCGCCGTGCAGCCACGGGCGGGTGTGCTCCCTCGTGTACGCCAGCGCGGTCTCCAGCGCTCCCCTGGCGATGCCGAGGTAGAAGTTCACGAACACGAGCTGGATGGTCGGCACGTTGAGGGTGGCGTAGACGCGCGGCCGGAACTCCTTGTCCACGTAGCCGAGGGCGTCGCGCCACGGCGCGCGCACGCCGGAGACGGTGACGCTGCCGCTCTCGGTCAGCCGCTGGCCGATGTTGTCCCAGTCGTCATGGAAGGTCAGCCCCTCGGAGTCCGAGGGGACGATGGCGAAGACGTGCTTGTCCGTGCCTTCCAGCACGCCCTCGAGGACGGTGACGTCGGAGACCTTGCTGCCGGTGGAGAAGGTCTTGCGCCCGTCGAAGACGAGGGTGTCGCCCTCGTCGCGCACGACGATGTCGCGGTCGCGGGGGTTGACGGCCCCGCCGAAGAACCAGCGGTGCCGGGCGGCGTCGGCCTCGACGCGCTCCCACTGCTCGCGGGTGCCCACCAGGCGCGCCGCCCAGTTCCAGAGGTAGTGGTAGCCGAGCAGCTGGCCGATGGAGCCGTCGGCCGCGGCCACCTCGCGGACGACGCGGTAGGCGGTGGGCCAGTCCTGCGCCGCGCCGCCGTGCCCGGCCGGTCCGAGCAGCGTGACCAGGCCGGAGTCCTTGAGCAGCCCGATCTCCGCGTACGGGGTCTTCGCGGCCTTGTCACGCTCGGCGGCGTCCACCGCGAGGACGGCGGCCACCTCGCCGGCGCGCGCGATCCACTCGTCCGGAGTGCGCGGCGCCGGGCCGTCCGTCCAGTCCGTACGGCTGGCGTGAGCGATGGTCACGTGTCGTCTCCTCTCGTGTGCGGCGCGTCGCGCCGGCTGTCGCTCACCAGGTTAGGCAACATTCTCTACTTGTTAAGTAGGAAAATTGCCGAACGGCCGGTAGGGTCGCCCTTGAACACCACCGGCGAAACCCCCTTGGACGAGGTGGACGACGATGCGCATCGAGCAGCTCGAGTACATCCGCGCGGTGACCCGCCTCGGCTCGCTGCGCCGGGCGGCCGACCACCTGCACCTGTCCCAGCCGGCGCTCAGCGAGACCGTGCGCAACCTGGAGCGGGAGCTCGGCGTCGACCTCCTGGAGCGGCGCCGGTCCGGCGCCACGATCAGCGACAAGGGCCGGGAGCTGCTGCCGTACATCAACGGCGTGCTGGAGGCGGTGGACCGCCTGCGCGGCGCGGCCGACGAGCAGCATCGCACGGCCCGCCTGGTCAGGCTGGGCACGGTCAACGCGGCCACCGTCCCGCTGCTGATCCCCGCCGTACGGGCGTTCCGGGAGGCCCATCCGGCGACCCAGGTCGAGGTCGTCGGCGCGCAGCAGGCCGAGATCCACCGGCGCATCCGGGAGGGGAGCTTCGACCTCGGACTGGTGAACTACCTGAGCGGCGACGACCTGCCGCCCGACCTCGCCACGACCGAGCTGCTGCGCGGCCGCCCGGTCGTGTGCGTACGGCCCGACAGCCCGCTGGCCTCGCTGCCCGCGGTCGAGGTCGCCGACCTGCTCCGCGAGCCCCTGATCGTGATGCGCTCCGGCTATGTCATGCACCGCCTGGTGCACCGCCTGCTCGGCGGGCGGGCGCCGTCGTTCTCGTATTCGACCGACGGCGCCGAGATGGGCAAGCTCATGGTCGCCGAGGGGCTCGGCGCCACGGTGCTGCCCGAGTTCAGCGTGGCCGGCGACCCCCTCCTGCGCAGCGGCGCGATCACCTACCGGCCGCTGGCGCGGCACGTGGCGGAGGTCCTCCTGGTGATCCAGGCACAGCGGTCCGCCTCCGGCCCCCGGGTGGCCCGCGACCTGCACCGGTTCCTCCTCGACCGGGCACGAGAGTGCCGCGCCGACGCCCGGGCGCGCGCCGCGGGGTGAAAGCGCAGGAGTGACAGGGCGGAAGTGACAGGGCGGGGTGCCAGTGGTGGAGTTACAGGGCGGCCCTATCACTCCCCCGCCGATCGCATGTGGAACTCCGGGGCGCGGCGGACATACGATCCCAATTGTTCAAGTAGGGAATGCCTGAAAGGGGTCCTTCGTGTCCGCGAACGTCAGTCCCGAGCCGCTGCGGTTCGCCTACTGGGTGCCCAACGTCAGCGGCGGGCTCGTCACCAGCACGATCGAGCAGCGCACCGACTGGAGCTACGACTACAACCGGAAGCTGGCGGTGCTCGCGGAGAACAACGGCTTCGAGTACGCCCTGTCCCAGGTGCGCTACATGGCCAGCTACGGCGCCGCGTACCAGCAGGAGTCGACGAGCTTCAGCCTGGCGCTGCTGCTCGCCACCCAGCGGCTGAAGGTGATCGCCGCCGTGCACCCCGGCCTGTGGCACCCGGCGGTGCTGGCCAAGCTGCTCAGCACCGCCGACCACCTCTCGGGCGGCCGGGCCGCCGTCAACGTCGTGAGCGGCTGGTTCAAGGGCGAGTTCACCGCCCTGGGCGAGCCGTGGCTGGAGCACGACGAGCGCTACCGGCGGGCCGAGGAGTTCATCCGCGTCCTGCGGACGAGCTGGACCGAGGACAAGGCGCAGTTCCAGGGCGACTTCTACCGGCTGCACGGGTACGACCTGCAGCCCAAGCCGCTCTCCGGGCCGGACCGCCCGCACCCCGAGGTCTTCCAGGGCGGCAACTCCACGGCGGCGCGCGCCATGGCGGGCCGGGTCTCCGACTGGTACTTCAGCAACGGCAAGGACTTCGACGGCGTCACCGAGCAGATCGAGGAGGTCGGCGCGGCGGCGCGGGCCCACGGCCGCCGGGTGCGGTTCGGCCTGAACGGCTTCCTCATCGCCAGGGACACCGAGGCGGAGGCGCGCGAGACGCTGCGCGAGATCGTGGCCAAGGCCGACGTCGAGGCCGTCCACGGGTTCCGCGACGCGGTCCGCCAGGCCGGCCGGTCCACCCAGGACGGACGGGGAATGTGGGCAGACTCCTCGTTCGAGGACCTGGTGCAGTACAACGACGGCTTCCGCCCCCGCCTCATCGGCACTCCGGAGCAGATCGCGCACCGGGCGATCGAGTACAAGAAGCGCGGCGTCGACCTGCTCCTGCTCGGCTTCCTGCACTACCACGAGGAGGTCGAGTACTTCGGCCGCCACGTGCTGCCCATCATCCGCGAGCTGGAGGGCGAACTCGCGGCGAAGGGCGCGTTCCCGGCGGAACCTGCCCGGGCCTGATCCCATGACCGATCTCACCCACGCACCCGTTCACCCCTTGGGGACCGCGCACGTCGTCACCGGTGACGAGGAGGCCCTCGCCGTCGCCGCCGGGCTCGCCGGCCGGTTCGCCAACGGCGCCGCCGGACGCGACGCCCGCCGCGAGCTCCCGCACGCCGAGCTGGCCGAGCTGTCGGCGAGCGGCCTGCTCGGCATCACCGTCCCCCGCGAGCACGGCGGCGCCGACGTGCGGACCGCGACGCTGGCGGAGGTCATCCGCCTGCTCGCCACCGCCGACCCCAACATCGCCCAGATCCCGCAGAGCCACTTCGTGTACGTCAACGTGCTGCGGCAGCAGGGGTCCGCGGCGCAGCGGGAGTTCTTCTTCGCCGAGGTCCTGGCGGGCAGGCGGTTCGGCAACGCCCAGTCGGAGGCGGGCACCCGGCACGTGCAGGACTACCGCACCCGGCTGCGCTCCGCGGAGGACGGCGGCTTCGTCCTCGACGGCGTCAAGCACTACTCGACCGGGGCCCTGTTCGCCGACTGGATCACCGTGCTGGCCAAGGACCCCGCCGACCGGCTCGTCGTCGCGTACGTGCCGGCCGGCGCGCCCGGCCTCACGGTCGTGGACGACTGGGAGGGCATGGGCCAGCGCACCACGGCCAGCGGCACGGTCCGGCTGGAGGGCGTGCGGGTGCCGGCCGACCGCGTGGTCCCCCATCACCTGACCTTCACCGGGCCGCAGCTGCACGGCGCCCACGCGCAACTGCTGCACGCCGCCATCGACGTCGGCATCGCCCGCGCCGCGCTCACCGAGGCCGCCGAGTTCGTCCGGACCCGCAGCAGGCCCTGGTTCGAGAGCGGCCTCGACCACGCCGCCGACGACCCCCTGACCATCCAGCGCTTCGGAGAGCTGGAGGTCTCCGTGCGGGCCGCGGAGGCGCTGCTGGGTGAGGCCGGGCGGGCGGTCGACCGGGCGCGGGAACGGCTCGACGACGAGACCGCGGCGGCGGCCTCCATCGCGGTCGCCACGGCGAAGGCGTTCGCCGACCCGGCGGCCGTCGAGGTGACCGATGCCCTGTTCGAGGTGTCGGGCACCAGGTCGGCGCTCGACTCGCTGAACCTGCACCGGCACTGGCGCAACGCCCGCACCCACACCCTGCACGATCCGGTGCGCTGGAAGATCCAGCACATCGGCCGGTACGCGCTGAACCGGACCCCGCCCCCACGGCACGGCCTGATCTGATCCGCGAACCCGGCCCCACTCCGAATCCGGTCCCATCTGACGGAGGTTCCGCCATGTCCACCATCGTCGTCCTGTCGGGCAGTCCCTCCGCGGTCTCGCGTACCGCGGCCCTGTGCACGCACCTCGCCGGCCGGCTGCGCCTCCTCGGCCACGAGGTCCGCACCGTACACGTGCGCGACCTGCCGGCGGAGGCGCTGCTGTCGGCCGACACGGGGCACCCGCGGATCGCCGAGGTCGTCGGCCTCATCGGCGAGGCGGACGGCGTCCTGGTCGCCTCGCCCGTGTACAAGGCCGCCTACAGCGGACTGCTGAAGACGTTGCTCGACCTGCTGCCGCAGTTCGCGTTCGCGGGCAAGGTCGTGCTGCCGATCGTCACCGGCGGCAGCCCCGCCCACGTGCTGGCCATCGACTACGCGCTGCGCCCGGTCCTGACCTCGCTCGGGGCCGACCATGTCGTGCCGGGATGGTTCGTCCTGGACCGGCACATCGCGGTCCGCGGCGACGAGGCCGGCCTCGACCCGGACCACTCCGCCCCGCTCTACCGCGTGGTCGACGCCTTCGCGTCGGCCGTGGCCGCGCGCCGCCCGCTGCTGGCCGCGTCCTGAGGGGACCCCGATGACACTGACGTTCCACTGGTTCCTGCCCACGTACGGCGACAGCCGCCACCTCGTCGGCGGCGGGCACGGCACGGACATCACCACGGCCGGCGGAGACCGGCCCGCCACCCTGGCGTACCTGGGCCAGATCGTGCGCGCCGCCGAGCAACTCGGCTTCGAGGGGGCTCTCACCCCGGCCGGCGCCTGGTGCGAGGACGCCTGGCTGACCACCGCCATGCTGGTCGCGGGCTCCGAGCGGCTGAAGTTCCTGGTCGCCTTCCGGCCGGGGCTGCTGTCGCCCACGCTCGCCGCGCAGATGGCCGCCACGTTCCAGCGCCACTCGGCCGGGCGTCTGCTGGTCAACGTCGTCACCGGCGGCGAGGACCACGAGCAGCGCGCCTACGGCGACCACCTCGCCAAGGACGAGCGCTACGAGCGCACCGACGAGTTCCTCACGGTCGTACGCGCCCTGTGGCGCGGGGAACGGGTCACCCTGGAGGGCAGGCACGTCAGGGTCGAGGACGCCGCGCTGAGCCGGGTGCCTTCCCCGGTGCCGGCCGTGTACTTCGGCGGGTCGTCCCCGGCCGCGGGCAGGGTGGCGGCGCGCCACAGCGACGTCTACCTGACCTGGGGCGAGCCGCCCGCGCAGGTCGCCGAGAAGCTCGCCTGGATCCGCGGGGAGGCCGCCGCGGCCGGCCGCGAGGTGCGCTTCGGCATCCGGCTCCACGTGATCAGCCGGGACACCTCGGCGCAGGCGTGGGCGGAGGCCGAGCGGCTGCTGTCGGCCCTGGACCCGGCCGTCATCGCGTCGGTGCAGGCCGGTCTCGCGCGCAGCGGGTCGGAGGGGCAGCGGCGGATGCTGGCCCTGCACGGGGGCCGCACGGACGCGCTGGAGGTCTCGCCGAACCTGTGGGCCGGTGTGGGGCTCGTCCGCGGCGGCGCGGGCACGGCCCTCGTGGGCAGCCACGTCGAGGTGGCCGAACGGATCGAGGAGTACCACGCTCTCGGCATCGACGAGTTCGTGCTGTCCGGTCACCCGCACCTGGAGGAGGCCTACTGGTTCGGCGAGGGCGTCCTGCCCCTGCTGCGCCGCAGGGGGTTGTGGCGGCACCCGGTGGACGCGCCCGACGACCCGATCCCCGCCGCCATCCCGTTCGCCGGCGCCGCGTCGCGGTGACCTCCCGACGACGCGGGACTCCCGGGGGCGCCGTGCGCACCGCGGCACCGCCGAGGGCGGAGCGAGACGAGGGCAGGCGCGAGGGAGTGCGTGCGGGCGTGCGGGGTCAGCGCGCGCAGCGGGTTCTCGCGTGGGGGCCTTCCTTCCGCCCGATGACCACCCATCCCTCCACCCAGACGCATCCGCGTGCGAGGGAGAGCATGTCCCCGTAGCTGCCCGGCGGCGTGTTGTTCGACCATTGGGAGCGCACCTGGGCGTTGTCCGCCGGACGATGCGCGGCGAGCCACACCGTGTAGAGATGGGGATTGTCGAAGTGCGCCGAGGCCCAGGCCGTGTCGCACTCGGGACTGCGCCGCAGCCGTAACGTCCCGAAGCGGGTGCCGTCGGGCAGGTTCAAAGGGACGGCGTCGAGCGTCTCGATCGTCTCCAGGTCGTCTCCGCACCCGCGGGCGCGGGGGTCGTCGCCGTCCATGTCCTCGGCCCGGCTCGCGTCCCCCGCCCTGTCGGTGACGTGCTGGTTGCGCGAGGTCCAGCCGGGCGCGAACCCCACGCCGCGCAACGCGGCGCCCAGCGCCACCACTCCGACGACCACGAGGACGGCGGCGAGCGCGAGCAGACGCCCGCGCCGCCGCGCCCAGCCCGCGAGGCCACCGCGCCCTGCGTCTGCCCCTGCGTCTACCCCTGTGTCCGCCCCGGCGTCAGGGCCGCCGTCGTGCGCGCCGCCCTGCACGCTGCCCTGCCGGCCACCGCGCCCGCTGCCGTCTCCGGCCGGTGGGACGACCTCGGCGGCGCCGGGAGCCGGAGACGAGGGTCCTCCCCCGGCCTGTTCCTGCGGTTCCGCCGTCCGCTCCGAGACCTCCTCGCTGACCCGATGCCAGCGCCGCGCCCACGCGTCCTCGTCGCCCCCGCAGGCCCGCACGAAGGCGAGGGTGACCTCCAGGCTCGGGAAGACACGGCCGCCCGCGGCCCGCGACAGCACCGTGGGCGAGTAGTGCGCCCTTTCCGAGAGGGCCCGGTAGGTGGGCGACCCGGCCTCCTCGCGCAGCCGCCGCAAGGAGACGGCGAACGCCTGTACGGGCCCTTCCTCGGGGCTGAGGTCGCGCTCTGGTCGTCCCATGGTCCCCACACGAGTTCGGCGGCCACGTCGCCGCGGGCGACGCCGTCCGGGGGCGTACGGGGACGGGGCGGCCCGGGCACCACGCTCGCGTCTGACCGTCCATGCCCACTCAGGGGAACGGGCGGGCGTCAGACACGCCCAGATGCTAAGCGCAGGGACGGGCCGCGGCAAGATTCGCAAGCCGCCGCGGCCCGTGAGCCCGTCCGATGCGAGAGGCGGGACGTCGCGAACGGGGTGCCGTCAGGCGCCCATCGCGTGCACGCCGCCGTCGACGTGGACGATCTCGCCGGTGGTGGCGGGGAACCAGTCGGACAGCAGCGCGACGCACGCCTTGGCGGCGGGGGCGGTGTCCGCCAGGTCCCAGCCGAGCGGCGCGCGCTCCGGCCAGGAGTCCTCGAACTCCTTGAACCCGGGGATGCTCTTGGCCGCCATCGTGCGCAGCGGACCGGCGGCGACGAGGTTGACCCGGATGCCGTGCTTGCCCAGGTCGCGCGCGAGGTAGCGCGAGCACGACTCCAGCCCGGCCTTGGCCACGCCCATCCAGTCGTAGACCGGCCACGCCTTGGTCGCGTCGAAGTCCAGGCCGACGACCGCGCCGCCCTCCTTCATCAGCGGCAGGCAGGCGACGGCGAGCGACTTGAACGAGAACGTCGAGACGTGGACCGCGGTGGCGACGTCCTCCCACGAGGTGTTGAGGAAGTTGCCGCCCAGGCAGGACTGCGGGGCGAACCCGATCGAGTGGACGACCCCGTCCAGCCCGTCGATGTGCGCGCCGACGCGGTCGGCGAGCGTGTCGAGGTGATCGTTGTTCTGGACGTCCAGCTCGATCACCGGTGGCGGCTCGGGCAGCCGCTTGGCGATGCGCTCGACCAGGCTGAGGCGGCCGAAACCGGTCAGCACGACCTGGGCGCCCTCCTCCTGGGCCAGCTTCGCCACGTTGAAGGCGATCGACGCGTCGGTGAGGACGCCGGTGACCAGCAGTCGCTTCCCGTCCAGCAAACCCATGTCCAGCTCCAGTCAGTCGGGTGTCCGGCTCAGTGGCCCATGCCGAGGCCGCCGTCGACGGGGATGACCGCCCCGGTGATGTAGGAGGCGTCGTCGCTCGCCAGGAACCTGACGACCCGGGCGATCTCCTCGGTCTGCGCCTGCCGCCCGAGCGGGATGCTCTTACGGATCTGCTCCTGCTGCGCCTCGTCGAGCACCGCGGTCATGTCGGTCTCCACGAACCCGGGCGCGACCACGTTGACCGTGATGCCGCGCGAGCCGAGCTCGCGGGCCAGCGACCGGCCGAAGCCGACCAGACCGGCCTTGGAGGCGGCGTAGTTGGTCTGACCGGCGGAGCCGGACAGGCCGACGACGGAGGAGATCAGGATGATGCGCCCGCGCCGCAGGCGCAGCATGGGCCGCACGGCCCGCTTGGCGACGCGATAGGCGCCGGTCAGGTTCGTGTCGATGACGTCGGTGAAGGTCTCCTCCTTCATCATCGGCAGCAGCGTGTCCTTGGTGATCCCCGCGTTGGCGACGACCACCTCGACCGGGCCGTGCTCGGCCTCGGCCTTCTCGAAGGCGGCGTCGACGTCGGCGGAGCTCGTCACGTCGCAGCGAACCCCGAACAGCCCCTCCGGGGGCTCGCCGGAACGGTAGGTGACGGCGACGGCGTCCCCCGCGGCGGCGAGCTCGCGGGCGATCGCGAGGCCGATGCCGCGATTTCCGCCGGTGACGAGAACAGAGCGAACCATGCGACCGACCGTATCGGCTACTTGGGGGTAGTCCACTTGTCCGCAGGGCACAAGATCACAGGGTTAGGATCGTGGACATGCGCCAGATCGACCCCGACTTCCTCGCCCTGCCTCTGCGGCGGCTGGCGGACGCGGCCCTGCAGCGCGCCCGTGACCTGGGAGCCGAGCACGCCTCGTTCCGGCTCGAACGCGTGCGCGCCGAGACGCTGCGCCTGTTCGACGCCCGGCTCGAAGGATCCTCGGACGCCGACGACCTCGGCTTCGCCGTACGGGTGATCAAGGACGGCACCTGGGGCTTCGCGTCCGGGATCGAGCTGACCCCGGAGGCGGCGGCCCGGGCGGCCGAGGAGGCCGTGCGGGTGGCGGCGGTCAGCGCGCCCATCAACCGCGAGCCGGTGGAGCTCGCCCCCGAGCCGGTGTACGGCGACGTGACCTGGGTGTCGGCCTACGAGGTCGACCCGTTCGACGTGCCGCTGCCGGACAAGGCGGCGCTGCTCGCGGAGTGGTCGTCCGGCCTGCTCGGCAGGGTCGACCACGTCTCGGCCTCGCTCATGCAGGTCAAGGAGCAGAAGTTCTACGCCGACACGGCGGGCACGGTCACCACGCAGCAGCGCGTGCGGCTGCACCCGGTCCTGACGGCGATGCGGGCCGACGGCGACCGGTTCGACGACATGCGCACGCTCGCCCCGCCGGTCGGCCGGGGGTATGAGTACCTGACCGGCACCGGCTGGGACTTCCCCGCCGAGCTGGCCGAGATCCCCGACCTGCTGGACGAGAAGCTCAAGGCGCCCTCGGTCGAGGCCGGGCCATACGACCTGGTGATCGACCCGTCGAACCTGTGGCTGACGATCCACGAGTCGATCGGCCACGCGACCGAGCTGGACCGGGCCCTCGGCTACGAGGCGGCCTACGCCGGCACCTCGTTCGCCACCTTCGACCAGCTCGGCACGCTGCACTACGGCTCGCCGGTGATGAACGTGACGGGCGACCGCACGGTCGAGCACGGGCTGGCCACCGTCGGCTGGGACGACGAGGGCGTGGCCGGACAGTCGTTCGACATCGTCCGCGAGGGCAGGCTGGTGGGCTACCAGCTCGACCGGCGGATGGCGCTGCTGAAGGGCCTCGGGCGGTCGAACGGCTGCGCGTTCGCCGACTCCCCCGGGCACGTGCCGATCCAGCGGATGGCCAACGTGTCGCTCCAGCCGGCGGCGGACGGCCCCTCCACCGACGAGCTGATCTCGCGGGTCGAGCGCGGGCTCTACGTCGTCGGCGACAAGAGCTGGTCGATCGACATGCAGCGGTACAACTTCCAGTTCACCGGCCAGCGGTTCTACCGCATCGAGAACGGCCGCCTGGCCGGGCAGCTGCGCGACGTGGCCTACCAGGCGACGACGACGGACTTCTGGCGCTCCATGGAGGCCGTCGGCGGCCCGCAGACGTACGTGCTCGGCGGCGCCTTCAACTGCGGCAAGGGCCAGCCGGGCCAGGTCGCGCCGGTCAGTCACGGCGCTCCGGCGGCCCTGTTCCGCGGCGTACGGATCCTCAACACCGTCCAGGAGGGTGGCAGCAAGTGAGCGACGGGGTGACCACACCGCAGGAGACGGTGGAGCGGGCGCTCGCGCTGAGCGAGGCCGACGGCTGCGTCGTGATCGTGGACGAGGGCTCGACCGCCAACCTGCGCTTCGCGGGCAACACGCTGACGACCAACGGGGTCGCGCGCTCCTCCCGGCTCACCGTGATCTCCGTCGTGGGCGCCGGGGTGGGGGTCGTCTCGCGCTCCGCCGTACGGGCCGACCAGCTGGCCGACGTGGTGGCCGCGGCGGACCGCGCCGCGCGGGAGGCCCGGTCGTCCGAGGACGCCCGGCCTCTGGTGGAGGGCACGGCGGGTGCGGGCTGGGAGCGCCCGGTGGAGCCGACCTCCATCGGCGTGTTCGGGGATTTCACCCCCGCGCTCGGCGAGGCGTTCGCCGCCGCCGACGCCTCGGGACGCAGGCTGTACGGCTTCGCCGAGCACAGCATGACCTCGACGTTCGTCGGGTCGTCGACGGGCCTGCGGCTGCGTCACGACCAGCCGACCGGGCGGCTCGAACTGAACGCCAAGTCGGCGGACATGACGCGCTCGGCGTGGACGGGCGTGGCCACGCGCGACTTCTCGGACGTGGACGTGGCCGCCCTGGACGAGACGCTCACCCGGCGGCTCGACTGGGCCAAGCGGCGGATCAGCCTGGAGCCGGGCCGCTATGAGACGCTCCTGCCGCCGACGGCGGTCTCCGACCTGATGATCTACCTGTACTGGGCGGCCGGCGCGCGGGACGCCGCCGACGGCCGCACGGTGTTCTCCCGGCCGGGCGGCGGCACCCGTGTGGGCGAGCGGCTCTCGACGCTGCCGATCTCGCTGCACAGCGATCCGGCGCGGGCCGGCGTCGAGTGCGCGCCGTTCGTCGTCGCGCACTCCTCCAGCCGGGAGCAGTCGGTGTTCGACAACGGCCTGTCCCTGGCCCACACCGAGTGGATAAGCGACGGCACGCTGGCCAATCTCGTGCAGACCCGGCACTCCGCCGAGCTGACCGGGCTCGCCACCACCCCGCAGATCGACAACCTGATCATGACGGGACCGGAGGACGGCCGCTCGCTGGAGGAGATGATCGCCTCGACCGAGCGGGGACTGCTGCTGACCTGCCTGTGGTACATCCGCGAGGTCGACCCGCAGTCGCTGCTCCTGACCGGGCTGACCAGGGACGGCGTCTACCTGGTGGAGAACGGCGAGGTCGTGGGCGAGGTCAACAACTTCCGGTTCAACGAGTCGCCGGTCGACCTGCTCGGCCGCCTCAGCGAGGTGGGCCCGAGCGAGCAGACGCTGCCGCGCGAGTGGAACGACTGGTTCACCCGCGCCGTCATGCCGCCGGTCCGGGTGCCGGACTTCAACATGTCGACGGTCAGCCAGGCCAGCTAGCGCGGTGAGGCGGCCCGCCCCCCGCGATCATGTCGTTCATCTGCTCGAACGGCGCGGCTGCGGCCGCGCCGAGCGCCCGCGAGCGCCGCGCGCAGCTCCTGGTCGATCCGGGCGAACCCGGCCTCGGCGAGCGTCTCGCAGCGCCTGACGGTCGGGTGCCCGGCTCCGGTCACGGCACCAGGTCTTATTCGGTGTCCTCGAGGCGGAAGCCGACCTTCATGCCGACCTGGAAGTGGGCCACCTCGCCGTCCACGATGTGGCCGCGCACCTCGGTCACCTCGAACCAGTCCAGGTGCCGCAGCGTCTGGGCGGCCCGCCTGACGCCGTTGCGGATGGCCTGGTCGACGCTCTCGGCCGAGGTGCCCACTATCTCGGTCACCCGGTAGGTGCGGTCCGACATCACGTCCTCCTGCCTGTGCCTGTCGCGTGATCGTATCGCCGTGCGGGAGTCACCCCCGCCTCCCCCGGGGTCTACCGTGGAAATCGTGAATCCATGGCGCTGGTTGCGAAAAGACCGCGCGGTCGTTCACCAGGTGACGGACGCCCAGCCGTCGCTGTCCGACGACGTGCGCAAGCGGGAGATCAGCTATCTCATCAAGATGGGCATCCGGCTCGTGTGCCTCATTCTGGCGGTGGCGGTGCCGGCCCCCTGGCCCGTCAAGGCCCTGTTCGTCGCGGGGGCGGTTCTTTTGCCATACCTTGCCGTTATCGGGGCCAATCAGAGAGGTCACGAGCCTCCTCCGCCCCCAGACTTGACCTCGTCTAACCAAAACGAGATACCACGCCATCGACGCGAGATCGGGTCGTGACAAAGTCTTGACGCAACCCATGGGTTGGAGGTGTACAGTTTAGCCAAGCGCTCTGGTCCCCCGTCGGAGCGCTGGTGCCGGCGTTCCGGGCCCCCGTCGGAACGCCGATGAAGCGGCGCCGGGTGGTTTGCCCCCGTAACCACCCGGCGTCGCCCTTTTCCGACAACTTTGCACTGGTCTTGACCTCGCACAGGTCTCACAGACCGGCCGTCGCGGTCGTCCCCCGACAGGGACGGCCCTTCCGCCGAGCGGCCTCCGGCGCCCGCCCTTCCCCTCTACGCGGCGCGCCGGGGCCGTGGAAGCCGGAGTCAGGAGTCGGGGGTGTCCGTAGTCGCGCCCGCCTGCGCGGTCGCCTCCGCCCAGTCCTTCGCCATCCGGGACAGCCGCTCCACCACATCCGGCGGCGCGGTGCCGGCCCCCTGCGCCAGCCCCACCAGATAGGCGGTCAGCGGGGCGGCGGGCCGCGCCACTCCGTGCGCCACATCCCTGGTCAGGTCGAGCACCGCGGTCCGGTCCACCCGTGCGGGGTCGATGCCCAGCTCTCGGCAGACCAGTGCCGTCCATTCCTCCAGCACGTTCACGCGCACTCCCTTCACCCGCGCCCTCGCGCCCGCTCGCGGGCCGCGCGGAGATCGTCGACGGTGTCGCAATCGAACCACGGCGGGGTCTCCCCGGGCGCCACCGGCGGGCGCACGGGCGCCGGCCCCAGCGGGCCGAGCAGCCCGCGCAGCGACCGCCCCTCGTACGCGCCGAGCGCGGCCCGCAACGCGGCCGTCCGCCACGCGCCGGTCAGCCACTGCTCGCGGCCCTCGTCGTCCACGAGCACCGCGCCCGCGCCGTCCTCAGGCACGGCCGCCAGGAGCGCCCTGACGTGGCCGGCGACGACGAACGGCAGGTCGGCGGCGAGCAGGACGACCAGCGGGGACGTCACCTCGGCGAGACCGGCGCGCAGCGCCGGCACCGGCCCGCCGCCCGGCGGGTCCTCACGGGTGAACAGCACGCCCGGCATGTCCCTGGGCGGGCCCACCACGACCACCGCGCGGGCGTCGCGGACCGCCGACGCCACCCGCTCGACGAGGGGCAGCCCGCCGACGAGGGCGCCCGGCTTGTCCGCCCCGCCGAGCCGCTCGGCCCGGCCCCCCGCCAGGATCACGGCGTCGTACGGCGGCGGGGAGGCCGCCTCACCGGCGCCGGTTCCGGAACGGGGACGCACGGGTGCTCCCTGAACTCTCTCTCGTGGCTCTCGTGTGGGTCCGTCAGCCGCCGATGGCCGACATCGGGCGGGCCGGCTGGAGGAACGCGGGGTCGTCGATGCCGTGCCCGGCCCTCTTCCCCCGCACCGCCGCGACCCACCGCGCCACCAGTTCCTCGTCCGAGGCGCCCGAGCGCAGCGCCGTGCGCAGGTCGGACTCCTCGGTGGCGAACAGGCAGTTGCGGACCTGGCCGTCGGCGGTGATCCGGACGCGGTCACAGGCGCCGCAGAACGGCCGGGTGACCGAGCCGATCACGCCCACCCGGTGCGGGCCGCCGTCCACCAGGAACAGCTCGGCGGGGGCGCTGCCCCGTTCGCGCGGGTCGTCCTCGGTGAGGTCGAAGGAGTCCTTCAGCAGCCCGAGGATCTCATCGGCCGTGATCATGTCCTCCCGACGCCAGCCGTGCTGGGCGTCGAGCGGCATCTGCTCGATGAAGCGCAGCTCGTACCCCTGCTCGATGCAGTAGCGAAGCAGCGGGGCTGCCTCGTGCTCGTTGACGCCGCGCATCAGCACCGTGTTGACCTTGACAGGCGTGAGGCCCGCCGCCGTCGCCGCGGCGAGCCCGTCCAGCACGTCGCGCAGCCGGTCGCGGTGCGCCAGCCGGACGAACACGTCGCGGTCGAGCGTGTCCAGCGAGACGTTGACGCGGTCGAGACCGGCCCGCGCGAGCGGCTCCGCGAGGCGGGCCAGGCCGATGCCGTTGGTCGTCAGCGACACCTGGGGACGCGGGCGCAGCGCGGCGGTCGCGGCCACGATCTCGGCGAGTTCCCGCCGCAGCAACGGCTCGCCCCCGGTGAAGCGGACCTCCCGGATGCCGAGCCGCTCCACGCCGATCGTCACCAGGCGGACGATCTCCTCGCCGGTGAGCAGGTCGGGCTTGGGCAGCCAGTCGAGGCCCTCGGGCGGCATGCAGTACGCGCATCGCAGGTTGCACCGGTCGGTCAGCGACACCCTCAGATCGGTCGCGACCCGGCCGAACGAGTCAACCAGCACGAGAGGACCTCCAACCCCAGAGAGCCTCAAGCCTAAGCCCTGACGTCACGATGGCGGCAACCTCGGTCGCCCCGGCGTGATTCCCCCACCCGGGGACGGAACGGCTCCGCCCCCTCGGTCACCTGTCGCGGCGGCGCTCGATCCGCTTGCGGCGGGCCACCTCGCGGCGGTGCTCGGCCAGCGCGCGCTCGCGCTCGCGCCGGTTCACGCGCGCCTGGCCCTCGGTGCTCTCGCCCGTCCCCGGCTCGGGCGCCTGGATCCGAGCTCGTACGAACGAAGCCTGCGACCGCCGGTCCCAGCCGGCTCGTGTCAGGCGCCGGTTCCCAGGAGTTTGCCGAGAAGCGCGCTCAACTGGCCACGCTCCTCGGGTGTAAGAGGGTGGAAGGCGTCCTCGAGGAAGGCCGGGATCGACGTCTGGGCCTCGGCCAGCCGTCGCCGGCCCGAGTCGGTGATGGTGACGGCGTAGGAACGGCGGTCGCGGGGGTTGCGTTCCCGGCGCACGTGACCCGCCTGCTCCAGGTCGTCGCAGACGCCGACCATGACGCTGCGGTCGATGCGCAGTTCCTCGCTGAGCGTCTGCTGGGAGCAAGGACCGACGGCGTCGAGCATCTGGAGCACGAGATGCTGCCCGACGCCGAGACCTTCCTCGGTGGCGTGGTCGTCCGCGGCGCGCGCCACCGCTGCCGAGGCCCGGCACAGCGCGATGTCGAGCCGCTCGGCCGCTAGCCGCGGAAAGTACGTCACGCGCATCCGCTCGGCTGTCCTGGTCGTGGTCGCCATCGCTCTCCTCTTCGCTCTGCGACCAGTCTACAACAGACCATCTTCAATCCAATCGTTTGACAGAAGATGATTTGCAGCCATACGGTCCGGATCGTCTGTCAGCAAATTGTTTGTCCACAGATGGAGAGTGGTCGTGCCACTGACCGATGGCCGCAGACAGGCGGCCCTGATGGTGTTGTGCGCAGCGGTGTTCCTGGATTCGATGGACTTGTCCCTGATGGGCGTGGCATTGCCCGCCATCGGGCGCGATCTGTCGCTGCCGGAGAGCGTCCTGCAGTGGCTGATGTCCGGATACGCGGTCGCCTACGGCGGGTTCCTGCTGCTCGGCGGCCGGGTGGCGGACCTGTTCGGCCGCCGCCGCGTGTTCCTGCTGTCGCTGACGGTCTTCGCGGCGGCGAGCCTGGCCGGTGGGCTGCTGTCGGCGGGATGGCCGCTGGTCGTCACCCGGGTGATCAAGGGGGTGGCGGCCGCGCTCACCGCACCCGCCGCGCTGTCGCTCATCACCACCACCTTCGCCGAGGGGCCGCAGCGCAATCGGGCGCTGGGGGTCTACTCGCTGGCCGGGGCGACCGGCTACACCGCGGGGCTGATCGCCTCCGGCCTGCTGACCGAGATCAGCTGGCGGCTGGTGTTCTTCCTGCCGGTTCCGATCGCGGTGCCGGTCCTGGTGGTGGCGCCGCTGCTGCTGCCGCGCGGCCTCCGGCCGCCCGGGACGCGCGAGGGGTTCGACGCCGCCGGCGCGGTCGCGGTCACCGGCGGGGTGCTGCTGCTGGTGTTCGCTCTGACGGAGAGGAACCGGCCCGCCGGCCTGGTGGCCGTGCTGCTGCTGGGCGCCTTCGTGGCCATCGAGCGCCGGCGGCACGCGCCGCTGGTCCCGCTGGAGGTGTTCAGGTCCGGCACGGTGGCCGCCGCCAATCTCGCGGCCCTGGCCTGGGCGTGTGCGACGATCGGCTGGCAGTTCGTCGCCGTCCTGTACCTGCAGGGGGAACTCGGCTACAGCGCGCTGTCCACTGGGCTCGGGATCGTCCCGATGGGTTTGGCCATCGTCATCACCGCCAACCTCGCCGGCAGGCTGATCGCCCGATGGGGACTGGGCCGGGTGGCCGCGGCCGGGATGCTGGTCCAAGGGGCGGGAATCCTGCTGTTCCTGCGAGCCGGTGCCGGCGGCGCCTACCTCACCGTGCTGCTGCCCGCGCTGGTCGTCCACGGCGTCGGCAACGGGCTGTCGTTTCCCAGTCTCAACATCGCCGCGGTCGGCGGCCTGCCGGACGAGCGGCAGGGTCTGGCCTCGGGTCTGGTCACCTCCTCCGTACAGATCGGCGCGGGGATCGGCGTCGCGGCACTGGCCGCCGTCATGCCCCTGGGTGAGTCCGCACCGGCCGGTTACCGGATCGCGTTCCTGACGGCAGGCGGCTTCTCCCTGGTTGGCGCCCTCATCGCCGCGTACGGTCTGCGCTCGCGCCACCCCGCCCCCGTGGCCACCACCTGAAGGAGACACATCATGACGCTGGATCTCACCCCCGACGAGCTGTTGAGCACCACCCGTGCCGTCCGCAAGCGCCTGGACTTCAACCGGCCGGTGCCCCGCAAGCTCATCGAAGAATGCGTGGACCTGGCCGTGCAGGCCCCCACCGGGCGCAACCGGCAGCGCTGGCACTTCCTGGTGGTCACCGAGCCGGAGCGGCGGCGGGCCGTGGCCGACGTCTTCCTGCGCGCCCTGCCGCTGGCGACCGGGCAGCCGCTGACCGAGCGCGACCTGTGGCGCATGAACTATCACCGCGGCTCCACCGATCGCGTCTTCGACGGTCTGCGCCATCTGGCGGCCAACATCCATCGGGTGCCGGCGTTCGTCATCCCCGGCGTCGAGGGACGCACCGATCACGCCCCGGTGGCCGTGCAGGCGGGGGCGTGGGGCTCGATCCTGCCCGCCGTGTGGAGCTTCATGCTGGCCGCCCGGGCGCGCGGCCTGGGCACGGTCTGGACCACCGCGCAGGCGCCGCTCGAACACGAGCTCGCCGAGGTGCTCGGCGTGCCGTACGAGGAGGTCATGCTGGCTGCGTTCATCCCGCTGGCCTTCACCGTCGGCACCGACTTCAAGCCCGCCCCCCGCATCCCGCGGGAGGAGGTCCTGCACTGGGACCGATGGTGAACGCGTCAGGCCAGGCCGCCCGCGCTCCCGGGGCGGCCTGGTCAGGCCGGCACGGCTCGCACCACGTCGGCCACCTCGTCCACCACCGCCCGCGTGGGACGCTGGCACACCAGCCACGTGGTCATCACGGCCTCGGGCAGCCCCTCTACGGGCCGCCAGCGCCAAGCGGGCAGCCGCAGCGCGGCGACGTGCGAGGCGACCAGCGCGGCATCGGACCGCGTCGCCTGCGCGCAGGCCAGAACGTGCTCGGTGAACTGGGCGAATCGCCAGTACGGCCGGACTCCGGCGGCCAGCACGGCCGCCGTGACGCTTTCACGGGAGGGTTCCCGTTCACGGGCGTGCACGAGCACCCGCAGCGCGTGGAGATCACCGATCCGGTAGCGCGGCTCGTCGGCGAGCGGATGGCCGGGCCGCACCGCCAGCCCGAGGATTTCCTGCCGCAACAGCCACGAGCCGTGGTGACCAGGTGGCTGCCGGTGGACCAGGCACAGGTCAAGCCTGCCCTCGTGCAGCAGGCGGAGCTGGTCGAAGCTGGTGGCCTCCACGTAGTTCAGCTCGGCGTGGGGCAGCGTCCGGTCCACCGCCTCGACGACGGACGACAGCCAGGAACCAGGCGTCGCAGGAGGCACGCCGATGGAGACCACCTGGCGGGCCCGCGCCGCTTCCGAGACGATCTCCTGAGTGGTTGCGGCAAGACCGAGGATCTGCCGGGCGTGCTGCAGCAGCGCCTCTCCGCTCGGCGTCAGCCGCACCCCCCGTGACGTGCGCTCGAACAGCCGCTGCCCGAGTCGCCGTTCCAGATCCATGATCTGCCGGCTCAGTGACGGCTGCGAGACCAGCAAGCGCTGAGCGGCCTGATAGAACGAGCCCTCCTCGGCCACCGCGGCGAAATAGCGCAGGTGCCGGAGTTCCACGGCCTCTCCCCCGTCTGATCGCTCAGATATGCCTGCAGAACATACCAGGACTGCCTAGAAGGACTTGGACTGCGAGGGATGTCCGGCTCTGTACTGATGTCGACGGCCATCACCGATGGTGACGCGGAACGGTGAGCAGCTCTCCATGCTGCGTTCTTCGAGGAGCACGATGAGGCTTGGCGTGTGTTCGGCCTGCCTGCCGGAGCTGACGCCGCGGCAGGCGACCGAGGCGGCGGTCGCGGCCGGGTATGCCGGAATCGAATGGCGGGTCTCCACTGAGACCGGCTCACCGGGCCCGGCGCACTTTCTGACCAACAACCGCTGCACCCTTCGTCCGGAAGAAGGCGACATCCGCCGGGCGCGAGAGTTGTGCGACCGCGCGGGCCTGGCCGTCATCGGCCTCAGCGGCTACGTCCCGGCCGGCGACATGCGGGGAGTCGAGCGGCTGATGAGGCTGGCGGCCGAGGCGGGAACGCCGCGGGTACGGCTGTGGGCTCCGCGCATGACGGACGGCGGATTCCACCAGGCACTCGGCCTGGGCATCGAGTTCTTCGACAAGGTCGCGGCGCTGGCCGGCCGCTTCGGCGTCCAGGCACTGCTGGAGATGCACCAGCGGACGATCTGCCCCAGTGCGGCGCTGGCCAAGCAGGTCGTGGGACACCTGCCCCCGCACCTGGTAGGGGTCGTCTACGATCCCGGCAACACCGTGGTGGAGGGGTCGGAAGATCCCCGGATGGCGCTGCAGATCCTCGGCGAACATCTGGCGCACGTGCACATCAAGAACGCCGCCTTCGAACGTCCCGAGGGCGGAGGCCCATGGCGGCATCGCTGGACGCCGATGGATGACGGCGTGCTCGACGTGCCCGCGATCCTGCGGCTGCTCCACGACGCCGGCTACCGCGGATGGGTGTCGGTGGAGGACTTCAGCACCGACAGGCCACCGCGCGAGGCCCTCGCCTTCAACGCCGCCTATCTGCGCGGCCACGTCTCGTTCGAGGCCGCGGAGGGAGGATGGCGGTGAGTGCGAAAGGGGCGATCGTCACCGGAGGAGCGGGCGTCCTCGGCACGGCCATCGCCGCTCAGCTGGCCGCCGACGGATTCGACGTGACGCTCTTCGACGTCGACGAGGAGGCCGTCGCCGATGCGGCGGGCCGCCTGTCGGCACCCAGCGGCCGAACTGTCCGCGCCTTCCGGGTGGACGTGAGCGACCCCGAGGCGGTCCGCGAAGGAATCGCGCGCGCAGAGCACGCGGGCGGACGACTGGACTGCCTGGTGAACAACGCCGCCGTCAACGTCCGCCACTCCCTGGCCGGGCAGACCCCCGACGGCTGGGACGCGACGATGGCGGTGAACGTTCGCGGGCCGATGCTGCTGTGCCAGGCGATCCGGCCCTGGTGGCAGCGTCACGGCTGGGGACGGGTGGTCAACGTCGGCTCCCGCACCTGGCTCGGCGGCGGCCCGACGGGCTACGTCACCTCCAAGGCGGCCGTCGTCGGCCTGACCCGGACCCTCGCCGTCGAACTGGGCCCCATCGGTGTCACCGTCAACGCCGTGGCGCCCAGCGTGGTGGAGACCCCCTTGACCAAGGCGGGGCGTACGGGCAGGGAGTTCGAGGAATTCGCCGCCCGCCACCGGGCGATGACACCGCTGGGCCGGCTGGCCCGGCCCCAGGACGTGGCCGACGCCGTCGCCTTCCTCGCCGGCGACCGGGCGGGCTTCATCACCGGCGAGGTGCTGCACGTGTGCGGCGGCGCCCAGCTCGCCCCCTCAGCCTGACGGAGTTCCCGTGCCCTACTTCGAACACTCCGGCGTGCGCCTGTTCTACGCCGACTACCCGCCCGCCACCCCGGCCCGGCCGCCGCTCAATCTGCTCCTCGTGCACGGCATGTGGGGCGCGGCCGAAGGCTGGATCTACCAGATCCCCGCCTTGCGGTCCCACTACCGCACAGTGGCGATCGACCTGCGCGGCCACGGACGTTCCGGCAGCCCGCCGACGGGCTACGACGTCGGCGACCACGCCGAGGACCTGGCGGCCCTGATCCGCCACGCCGGCCTGGCGCCGGTCGTCGTGCTCGCCCACTCGATGGGCTGCTCGGCGGCCACCGTACTGGCCGCCCGTCACCCCGATCTCGTCCGCGCTCTGGTGATGATCGACCCCGACTACGCCGGTGACCCCGGCGATCGGGAGTGGATGGCCCGGCTGGCCGACGACCTGGAGGGCCCGGACGCCGACCAGGTCGCCCAGGACCTGTTCAGCGACCGCTTCCACACTCCGGCCACCCCCGGGCACCTGCGTACCTGGCATCTGCTGGAGGTCCTGTCGCGACCGGCCTGGCTCAGGGCACAGACCTTCCGGCACAGCGCCTTCGGTCCCGGCAGCCTGCGCTTCCGTCCCCAGGCCGAGCCGGTCCTACGCCGCCGCCGCCAGCCGGTGCTGGCCTTCCACCGCCACGCGGTACGGGCACAGATGGAACGGATGTGCCTGTCCCACGACTACAGCCAGGTGGTCCTGCGTCCGGAGGCGGGCCACTTCATCCACCAGGAACTGGTCGGCGACGTCAACGACTCCCTCATGCGCTGGCTGTCGGCCCTTCCCCGATAGCCCGCAGGAAAGGAAAGCAGCAGTGGCAGTCGACGAAAGCCTGGCACCGCCCGGCGCTCCGATGTCCTCTTCACCCGTCAAAGCCCGCGCCTGGGGCGTCACCGCTGTGCTGGTCCTCTCCGCGGTGGTGGTGTTCCTTGACAAGGCCCTGCTGGGCCTGGTCGCCAAGCCGATGAGCGCTGAGCTCGGCATGTCCGCCGCCGGTTTCGGCAGCCTGGGCAGCGCCTCCTACGTGCTGTTCGGCGTGACCTGCATCGCCGTCAGCTTCACCGCACAGCGGATCTCCCCGCGGTGGGTCCTGCTGGCCTGCGGCCTACTGTGGGCAGCCGGTCAGGTGCCCGCCGTCGTCGCCGCCACCGGCGGCATGCTGTACGCCAGCAGGATCCTGGTCGGGGCCGCGGAAGGACCGGCCAACCCGCTGTCCATGACCGTGCTGTACTCGTGGTTCCCCAACGAGCGGCGCGGCCTGCCGCAGGCGCTCTACACCGCGGGCGCCGCCGTCGCGAAGATCGCCATGGCGCCCCTCCTGACCTTGGTCATCATCGGATTCGGCTGGCGAGCCGGATTCCTCACCGTCGGAGCGCTCGCGCTCGGCTGGGCGCTGCTGTGGCTGGCCACCGGACGGCTCGGTCCGTACGGGGCCGCCCCCGGCAGGGGCGGCCGGCCGCAGCACCGTCAGGCCGCCGGCGTCCCCTGGCGCCGCGCGCTGCTCAACCGCACGTTCATCGGCTGCCTCATCGCCTACTTCGCCCAGAACGCGCTCGCCGCCATCATCTTCACCTGGCTGCCCTCCTACTTCGAGAACGCCCTCGGATTCTCCCCGGAGGCGGCCGGGTCGCTGTTCGGCCTGCCCAGCGCGCTCGGCATCGTGGCACTGGTCGCCTCCGGAGCGGTAACCGACCGGCTCCTGCGCGCGGGCATCACCTCCAGACGGGCCCGCGGCCTGCTCGGCGGCACCTGCCTGGCCGGCGCCGGCATCCTGCTGACCGGCCTGCCGCTGATTCACGCGCCGATCCCCGCCATCGCCCTCCTGATGCTCGGCTACGGCATATCCGTCACCGTCAACACCTTCGCCAACCCGGCCGTGGCCGAGCTCGTGCCGCCCCACCAACGAGCCGGCATCCTCGGCGTCTTCTCCGGGCTCAGCGTCACCGCCGGGATCGCAAGCCCCGTCATCACCGGATGGCTGCTGGACCGAGCCGCCACCCCACAGGCGGGCTACACGACCGCCTTCCTGCTCAGCGGCATCCTGCTCGCCCTCGCCGGAGCCCTGTTCGCCCTTCTGGTCCACCCCGAACGCGACCGCCACACCAGGAGCGACCATGTCCCAGCCTGAAATCCCCCACAACCGCAGCCCGCTGAACCTCACCACTGACGAACTGCTCGGCACGACCCGCGCGGTACGCCGCAGGCTGGATGTGACCAGACCGGTCCCGCGCGAGGTGCTCCTCGAGTGCACCCGCCTGGCCCAGCAGGCCCCCAGCGGACGCAACCGGCAGCGATGGGACTTCGTCTTCGTCACCGACCACGACCGGCGACGCGCCCTGGCCGACCTGTGGCGACGCGGCCTGACCAGCCCCGCCGCGCCGCAGTCCCACCAGGGCCCCAGCCGCCACGACTTCACCGCCGAGGCGGGCTGGCACGCGATCGCCGACAGCCTGCGCCACCTGGTCGACATCCTGGATCAGGTACCCGTCCTGCTGGTGCCCTGCATCCGGGTGGGATCGCGGGCGGAGCTCGACGATCCGGCGACACAGGCCGGCACCTGGGGCTCGGTGCTGCCCGCCGTGTGGAGCTTCATGCTGGCCGCACGCAGCCGCGGGCTCGGCACCGTGTGGACCACGCCGCACCTCAACTACGAACGCGAGGCGGCCACGCTGCTCGGCCTTCCGTACGAGACGACCGTCCAATGCGCGCTCATCCCCGTCGCCTGGACGATCGGCACCGATTTCAAACCCGCCCGCCGCGTCCCGGTCACGGAGGTCGTCCACTGGAACCACTGGCAGAGCGCGCAGTAGGCGGACGCGGCCGCCGCATCCGGGTCAGATCCGCCCCAGCAGGACGCAGCCCAGGGCGAGCAGCGCCAGGACCTTCACGGCCTCCAGCGCCACGTAGTAGAGGTGCGCCCTCGCCTGTGCCGCGCCGCCCACGGCGGCCGAGGCGGGGTTCATTCTCGCTCTCCTCTCGCGCACACGCGAAACCGGCGGGGCGGGCGGGGGCCGGGCTCCGGCGTCACCTCCAGCCGGTTCGCTGCCGCAGCCAGGCCAGCGCCGCCCGGCCCTGCGCGAGCTGGAACGCGCGGAGCGTGGGCAGGCCCGGCGGCGGGGGAAGGCTTCCCCGCTGCACAAAGTAGCCGGTCACGGCGGCCAGGACCGCGGTGACGGCGTCGCCGTCCGCCTTCGCCGCGACCGGGTGGCCGCCGAAGACCTCGGCCGGGGGCGGCCCACCCTGCATGGCCACGCTCGGGAGCATCGCGAGCAGGTCGAACCACGGGGCCGCCAGGCACGCCCAGGGCCAGTCCACCACGTGAACGCGCCCGTCCGCGGTGAGCAGCAGGTTGTCGGCCCGGAGGTCGGCGTGGGCCAGCGTGTCGCCCTCCACCGCCCGGTCCCAGACCGCCTCCAGCTCCGCCAGCCGGTCCAGGTGCCGCCGGGCCCAGGCGGCATCGGATCCGTCCATTACCAGGCCGTCCGGGCCGGCCGCCAGGCGCCGCCATCCCCGGTATTCCTCCGCGAACCGCTCGGCGGCAGGCGGCACGGCCACGGGCGCGGGGGTGAGCGACTCGGCCAGCTCGGCGATCGCGCCGAGCACCAGGTCCAGCTCGGCCGGAACCCAGGGCTGGGCCGGCGTGCGGCCCTCGACGTCCTCGAAAAGCAGCACCACCCAGCCGTCCTCGTCGAAGGACGCGAGCAGCCGGGGCGCGGGCGCCGAGGCCGGCAGTGCGGCGGCCACCCGGGCCTCCGACCGGTGGATGCCGGGGCTGACCGGGTTCGGCTCGGGCCCGACCGCCTTGACGAAGGCCCTTCCGCCCCCCGCGAGCCGCAGGCGGGCCGCCACGCCAGGGGAGAATCCGCCGGGCTGGGTGACGGCCTCGGTCACGCGGTCCCCCAGACGCAGCTCGACGGCCAGCCGCAGGTGCGCGGGCACCGCGGTCCACGGCAGCCGTACGCCGCCGGCGGGCGGGGGCGGGCCGTCGTCACCGGGGCGGCGATGCCGCTCCTGCTCGGTCCTGCCGCCGGGGTCCGGGGAATCGTCGCTCATTTCGGCATGATGGGCGGCGGGCGGGTAGGGCGGCAAACGACTTTCCGCCGCGATATTCGGTTGGGATTCCCGCCCGCGCCCGGCACAGTGGATCTCGACCGAGGAGGAGTTTCCACCATGCCGAAGCACATCGCCCCGAAGTTGCTGTCCTGGGCGAGCGAGATCGACGACGGAACGATCGACCAGGCCGCCCGGGCGGCGCGCCTGCCGTTCGTGCCCGGTCACGTCGCGCTCATGCCGGACGCGCACGTGGGCATCGGCGCGACGGTCGGCTCCGTCATCCCCACGGAGGGCGCGATCATCCCGTCCGCCGTCGGCGTGGACATCGGCTGCGGCATGGTCGCGACCGAGACCACGCTCACGGCCGCCGACCTGCCCGACTCGCTCGACCCGCTGATGCGGCTGGTGGAGCGGCGCATCCCTGCGGGCGTGGGCAAGGGGCACGACGACCGCGCGGTGGACCGCGCGCTCGGCGAGCTGGGCCGGCCGCACACCGGCCTGACGCCCAAGCAGGAGAACACCGTGGCCTGCCAGTTCGGGACCCTCGGCTCGGGCAACCACTTCGTGGAGGTCTGCCTCGACGAGCGCGACCGGGTCTGGACCGTGCTGCACTCGGGCTCGCGCGGGATCGGCAACCAGCTCGCCACCGCGCACATCAACGGCGCTAAGCGGCTCATGCGGAGCCTGGGGATCGGGATGGAGGACTACGACCTGGCCTACTTCACCCAGGGCACCCCGGAGTTCACCGCGTACATCGAGGACATGCTGTGGGCGCAGCGCTACGCCATGGCGTCGCGGGCGCGGATGGACAGGGTGCTGAGCGACGCGCTGTTCCGCGTCGTCGGCGCCGGGGCCCGGGTCCGGACGATCAACTGCCATCACAACTTCACCCAGATGGAGACCCATCAGGGCAAGGAGCTGTGGATCACCCGTAAGGGCGCGATCAAGGCGGACACCGGGGACGAGGGCGTGATCCCGGGCTCGATGGGCACCCGGTCCTACATCGTGCGCGGGCGGGGCAACCCGCTGTCGTACAACTCCTGCTCGCACGGCGCGGGGCGCAGGATGTCCAGGAGCCGGGCCAAGCGCGAGCTGTCGCCGGCCTCGCTCAGGGAGGCGATGCGCGGCCGGACCTGGAACTCCGACCGCGCCGCCGCCCTGGTCGACGAGCACCCCGAGGCGTACAAGCCGATCGACCAGGTGATGGCGGACCAGAAGGACCTCGTGGAGGTCCGGCACACGCTGCGCCAGGTCTTCAACTACAAGGGATGAACGGAGGGGCGCCGCCGTTCGGCCCCCACGGGCTCGGGGGTCACGGCCGCGCCGGCCGGGCGCAGGACGAAACCGCTCGCCACCCGGGCCGGGATCCGGTACGGCGAGATGGTGAGGTCCTGCTCCGGCACGGTGTAGTCCAGCCGGGCCAGCCGCGGCGCGAGGGCCTCCAGCAGGCCCACGGCGACCGGCTCGCCCGGGCACCGGTGGCCGGCCGCCGGGTCGCCCCCGCCCTGCGGGATCAGGTCGTACGGGCCGATCTCGCGTCCGATGAAGCGGCGCGGGTCGAAGGCGCAGGGGTTCGGCCAGAGCGCCGGGTCGTGGTTCTGGCCCCAGACGTCGAGCAGCACGAGCCAGTCGGCCAGGATCTGCTCGCCCTTCCAGGTGAGGTCCTTGACGGCCTTTCCCGCCACGAACGGCGCGAAGGGGTAGAAGCGCCGCACCTCATGCGCGAACGCCTCGGCGTACGTGCCGTCGGCGTCCTCGGTCAGGCGGACGCGGGTGACCGGCCAGTAGTGCAGCGCGTGCGCGGCGAACGTGACGAACCAGCTCACGGCGACGGTGGGACGCACCAGGTTGAGCAGCTCGACCGCCGCGATCCGGGGCGCGAGCGGCTCCCCGTCGGGCTCCCGGTGGCGGGCGGCCACGGCGAGCGCCGAGGTGTCCGGCACCCGCAGGTCCCCGCGCCGCACGTCCTCGACCAGTCCCGCCAGCCACGCCTCGCGGCGCTCGCGGGCGGCGCGGGCCCGCCAGTGCCGCGGCCCCGGTGACCCGAAGCCGTCGACCATCGCGACGAGGTCGGCGGCGAGGGGCCCGGTCTCCTCCTCGGTGAGCGGGATGCCCGCCCACCGGCACGCCCCCCGGGTGATGACGCGGGCGGCCTCGTCGAAGAGCACGACGTGTCCCCTGTCCGGCCACGTCGCCACCGCCACGTCCCACGCCGCGGCGGTCTCGCCCACCAGAGCGGCGACGCTTTCGGGCGTCATGAGCGACATGAACATGCCCTTGCGCGCCCGGTGCGCGGCCTGGTCGAGCGTGTGCACCGCGCCGTGGCCGAACAGCGTGCTCTTGATCGGCTCGGGCAGCGCGGGAGCCCGCTGGACGTGGTTGTCGTCGTAGAAGAAGCGGACGGCGTCAGGCCCGCGCAGCACGACGGCGCGCTGGCCCATCAGCCGGGTGTGGACCATCTCTCCCTGGGTCTCCCGCCAGCGGGCCGGCAGCCAGGCGTAGCCCTCGAGCAGCAGGAGCAGCGTGGTGTCGAGCAGCGGCATATCGTCCTGCCTGCCCCGATTCGCCCCGGGGAAACGGCCCGATCGGGCCGGTACGGCGTCAGCCCCGGATGCAGACGCCGCCGTTCAGCGTGAAGCCGGTGGGATCGGGGTTGGCGCCCGTGAGGGTGCCGTTGAAGCCGATCTGCACCGACGCGCCGCCCTGGATCACCGAGTTCCACGGCATGGCCGCGGCGGTGACGTCCTTGCCGGACTGCGACCAGGTGGCCGACCAGCCACTGGAGACCTTCTGTCCCGCGTCGGGGAGGACGAAGCGCAGCGTCCAGTTGTTCATCGGCGTCTGACCGAGGTTGATGATCTTCACGGTGGCCGAGAAGCCGCCGCTCCACGACCACGCCGTGTACTCGATCTTGCAGCTCACCGGAGGCGGCGTGTACGGCGGGAAGCCGCCCGACGCCACCGTCGTCACCAGGTCGGACGGCAGGCTGAGGTTGCCCGCTGCGTCCTTGGCCACCACGAAGTAGACGTACGACTGACCGGTGACGAGGTTGCCCTCGGTGAAGTACCTGGCGGTGCCGGAGGCCGCGCCCGCCCGCGTCCAGCCCGTGTCGGTGCGCCGGTAGACGTCGTAGCCGGTGACGCCGACGTCGTCGGTGGACGGCGTCCAGCAGAACGACGTGCCGCGGAAGTCGGGCAGGCAGTTCGCCTGCATCCCGGTCGGTTTGGTCGGCGGGGTCGTGTCGCCCGTGCCGGGGCTCGGCGAGACGGACATGCCGGTGACCGCCGTGGTGCTGAACGGCGCGGTGGGCGGGCTGGTGTTGCCGTCGGCGTCCTTGGCCACGATGAAGAAGGTGTAGGTGCGGCCGATGGTCAGGCCGGTGATCACGGTGATCGTGGACGTGGTCGAGGTCGCCTTCACGAAGCCGTCGGGCGTGAGGCGGTAGACCTCGTAGCCGGTGACGCCGACGTCGTCGGTGGACGGCGTCCAGCACAGGCCGACCACGCCCTGAGGCGTGCCGCCCGTGGGCAGGGGCGGCGGGCAGGGCCGCACCTCACCCGGCGTCGTGGGCGTACCGGCGGAACCCGTCCCGGACGGCTGCGGCGACGGTTCGCCCGCGGACGCGGAAGCGGCGTACGCCGTCGTCACACTCGTCGCGAGGACGGGCGGCGCGGCGATGTTGGCCGCCAGCAGCGCGGCGGCGATGGCGCCCGCCGCGGTCCACGCGGCCGGCCACGACAGTCTGGACACGAGCCACCCTCCGGGACGATCCGCCGACGACATCGCCCGGATCATCGGTTCGCCGGGGCGGGCCCGTCAACTGCGCGCGCATCCGTGCCCGTCATTCCGTAAGGAACTTGAAACTTTCAGCGCGGTGGGCCGTTGTTACCGTCACCAAATGAAGATCGTGGTCACCGGCGCGGCCGGTTTCATCGGGAGCCGCGTCGCCGGGCTGCTGCGCGACGCCGGGCACGAGGTGCGGGGCTTCGACCTGCGCGGCGGCGAGGACGTCACGGCGGGTGACGTGCGGGACGAGGACGCCGTCGGCCGCGCGATCGACGGCGCCGGCGCCGTCGTGCACCAGGCGGCCAAGGTCGGCCTCGGCGTCGACGTGCGGGACCTCCCGGAGTACGTGTCGGTCAACGCGCTCGGGACCGCGGTGCTGCTCGCCGCCATGGCGCGGCGCGGGATCGCCCGGCTGGTCCTGGCGTCGTCGATGGTGATCTACGGCGAGGGCGTCTACGACTGCGCGGAGCACGGCCGCCTGCGCCCCGGCCCCCGGGACGAGCAGGACCTGGCCGCGGGGCGGTTCGAGCCGGCGTGCCCGCGCTGCGGGCGGGCGCTGACGCCGGGGACCGTGGACGAGGACGTCCCGGCCGATCCGCGCAACGCGTACGCCACGAGCAAGCTCGCCCAGGAGCACCTGACGGCGAGCTGGGCCCGCGAGACCGGCGGGGCGGCGGTCGCCCTGCGCTACCACAACGTGTACGGCCCCGGCATGCCGCGCGACACCCCCTACTCGGGGGTGGCCGCGATCTTCCGGTCCGCGCTGGAGGCCGGGCGGGCGCCGCTGGTGTTCGAGGACGGCGGCCAGCGCAGGGACTTCGTCCACGTCGGGGACGTCGCGGCGGCCAACCTCGCCGCGCTGGACGCGCTGGAGTCCGCCCCGCCCGGGCGGCTTCGCGCGTACAACGTGGCCAGCGGCGAGCCCCGCACGATCGGCGACCTGGCGGACGCGCTCAGCGCCGCCCGGGGCGGACCGGCCCCCGAGGTGACCGGCCGCTACCGGCTCGGCGACGTGCGGCACATCGTGGCCTCCCCGGACCGCGCCGCCGCCGACCTCGGCTTCCGGGCCCGGGTGCGCTTCGCCGACGGCATGCGCGCGTTCGCCCACGCGCCGCTGGCCGGCTGACGAACGGCTCGCCTACCAGGGCGACCGGACGAACCCCTGCAGCAGCAGGCCGGCCACCGCCTGCGCGGCGAGCAGCCGGCGGTCTGCCGTACGCCCGGCCGCTGCCACGACCCACAGGGCGTACGGCAGCCAGATCCGCTCCACCTCGCCCCGGGTGATACCGCTGACGTCGAGGGCGAGCACCGCGGCCAGCGCCGCCACGGGCAGGATCCGCTCCCCGGCCCGCCCGGGCGCCACCAGCCCCACGGCGGCGGCGGGGCCGGTCACCAGCGCGAGCACGGCCAGGTCGGCGACCAGGAAGTACAGGTACGGCCGGGCCGCGCCGGGGTCGGCCGCCCACTCGGCGTGGGTGGCGAGCACTCCGGCGGGCCACCAGAACCCCCCGGCGGCGAACAGGGCGCTCACCCCCGCCATCCCGGCCAGGCAGGCGGCCACGGTCGTGCGCGGCACCCCCGTCGTGATCGCCGCCGCGAGGGGGACGAGCAGGTAGGGCACCAGGCCGTAGCTGAGGTAGGGCAGCGCGCCCAGGGCCAGCCCCGCGCCGAGGCCGAGCACCACCCGGCCCGCCCGGCTCCGCGCGCCGAGTACCAGCAGCGCCGTCCCCCACGCCCCCACGCCCGCGAAGAACGCGTCCATGGTCGTCGCGATCCACACCGCCGCCGGGCACAGGGCGAGGTACGGCAGCGCCCGCCTGGCCGCCTCCTCCCCCGCGACGCGCCACACGGCCAGCCCGATCGCGACCGTGGCCGAGCATCCCGTCACGACCAC
This sequence comes from Microbispora sp. KK1-11, assembly GCF_006874435.1. NCBI lineage: Bacteria > Bacillati > Actinomycetota > Actinomycetes > Streptosporangiales > Streptosporangiaceae > Microbispora > Microbispora sp. KK1-11. The sequence continues at coordinate 186,446 of NZ_VIRJ01000004.1, forward strand.
GAGGACGGCGGCCCAGAACGGTCCCGGCAGCCCGGCGGCCGCCAGCGCCCACAGCACCAGCACCGGCAGCGGCGGATGGCCGCGCACGTGCGTGGGATAGGCCGGCAGGTCGCGGGTGAACCCGGCGAGCCAGCCGAGGGGGTCGTCGCCCACGGCCCCGAGCCCGGCCAGATATTCCTGCGGATGGGTGAACGGCCACGCCAGTCCCTCCCCCGACACGGCCAGCAGGACGGTCCACGCGAGCGACGCGCCGAAGGCCGCCGCCAGCGCCGCGCGCATCGGCAGGTGCGCGGCCAGCCGGGGCAGCGCGGGGACCGCGACCGCGGCGAAGGCCGCGGCGGGAAGCAGCGCGAGCGTGGGCAGGCGCGCCAGCGCGTGCAGCGGCGGGAGGTGGTCGATGCGCAGCAGCCCGCGGGCGTGCAGCAGACCGCCCACCGCGAACGCGCCCGCCACCAGCGCCGCCCAGGCCGCCAGTGCCCGCCGCCCCGCCATCGACCGTGCCGTCACGACCGACACGGTAGGCGCGCCGGGGCCGCCCTCCCCGCCCCTGGGACGGCTCCGTAGTCACTTCGTAAGAACTGGGCGGCCCCGGCGGCCCTAGCTTCTGCGGCATGCAGATCGATGTGGTGCTTCCCTGCCTCGACGAGGCGGCGGCGCTGCCCTGGGTGCTCGGCCGGATGCCGGACGGCTGCCGCGCCATCGTGGTGGACAACGGGTCCACCGACGGGTCGGCCGAGGTCGCCGCCCGGCACGGCGCGCTCGTGGTGACCGAGCCCAGGCCGGGCTTCGGCGCCGCCTGCCACGCCGGCCTGGCGGCCGCGACCGCCCCCGTCGTGTGCTTCATGGACGCCGACGCCTCCCTCGACCCGCGGCAGGTGCCGTACGTAGCGGAGGGGGTGGTGAGCGGCGCGGCCGACCTGGTGCTGGGCCGCCGCAGGCCCGTCACCGGATCGGCGTGGCCCGCGCACGCCCGGCTGGGCAACCGGGTGCTCGCCTGGCGGCTGCGCCGCCGCACCGGGGCCCCGCTGCACGACCTCGGCCCGATGCGCGCGGCCCGCCGTACGGCGCTGCTGGCCCTGGGCCTGCGGGACCGGCGGTTCGGCTACCCCCTGGAGATGGTGCTGCGGGCGAGCGAGGCGGGCTGGCGCATCCGCGAGGTCGAGGTCGACTACCTGCCGCGGGTGGGCCGCTCGAAGGTGACGGGCACCGTACGCGGCACCGTCCGGACGGTCCGCGACATGTGGCGGGCGGCGTGAAGACCAAGGCCATGACACAGATCGTCGTCATCGCCAAGGCGCCCGTGCCCGGAGCGGTCAAGACCCGGCTCACGCCGCCCTACACCGCGCGGGAGGCCGCCGCGCTCGCGGAGGCGGCGCTGCGCGACACGCTGTCGGCCGTCGCCGCCGCCCCGGCCGCGCGCCGGGTGCTGGCCCTGCTCGGCGAGCCGGGGCCCTGGCTGCCCGCGGGATACGACGTGGTCGCGCAGCGGGGCGACGATCTGGCCGCACGGCTGGCCGCCGCCTTCGCCGACGCGTGGGCGGCCCTACCCGTCCCGGTCGTGCTCATCGGCATGGACACCCCGCAGGTCACCCCCGCGCTGCTGGCCGAGGCCGGGCGGTCGCTGGGCGGGCACGAGGTCGTCGTCGGCCCGGCCGCCGACGGCGGGTTCTGGCTGCTCGGGCAGCGCAGGCCCGACCCCGGCCTGCTGGCCGGGCTGCCGATGTCCCGGCCCGACACCGGGGCGCTGCTCATGGAGCGGATCCGCGCCGCGGGCGTGCGGGCCGCCCTGCTGCCCGAGCTGACCGACGTGGACACCGCCGCCGACGCGCGCGCGGTGGCCGCGCGGGTCCCCTCCTCGCGGTTCGCGGCGGCGCTGGCGGCCCTCGGCGCGGACGTCCCCTCGTGATCGGCCCCCTCTACGCCGAGTCGCTTGACGGCGCACGGGTCGAGGTCGAGTCGGCCGACGGCGGCACGTGGCCGCTGGAGTCGGGGCGCTGGCTCGACGGCGCCGAGGGGGACGAGGCCATGCTCGCCCGCTGCGCCGACCCCACGCTCGACGTGGGCTCGGGACCGGGGCGGCTGACGGTGGCGCTGACGAGGCGCGGGGTGCGGGCGCTCGGCATCGACGTCACCCCCCGGGCCGTCCGGCTCACCCGGCTGGCCGGCGGGCGGGCCCTGTGCCGCGACGTGTTCGGCCACGTGCCCGGTGCCGGCCGCTGGGGCACCGTGCTGCTGGCCGACGGCAACATCGGCATCGGCGGCGACCCCGACGCCCTGCTGCGGCGGGTCCGCGAGCTGCTCCGGCCCGGTGGCGAGGTCGTCGCCGAGCTCGATCCGCCCGGCGCCGCGACCCGCGTGGAACGGGTCCGGCTGCGCCGGGAGGGCAGGGTCACCGGGTGGTTCGCCTGGGCACGGGTCAGCGTGTCCGACATCGGGCCGCTCGCCGGGCGCACCGGCTTCCGCCCGGAGGAGGTGTGGACCGAGGCCGGCCGCTGGTTCTCCGTCCTGAGCTGAACCGCGTACGGCGACCGTTCGCCCGCGGGTCATCCGATCGCGCCGCCTCGAAAGACCCCCGTCCCTGCGACACCCGGTTCAGGGACGGGTGTAGAGACGGTAGGTGGCCAGGATGTTGAGCCGGTGCAGGTTCCGGCACAGGTAGAGCATGCCGCGCCGGGCCGGGTCCTGGGGGATGCGATACCGCGCGAGCGCGGCGGACAGCTTCGGGTCCAGGCCCTCCGTCCACGGGTCGGTGCACGCCTCCATGGTCTCCTCCAAGGTACGGCCCGCTTCCACGGCTCCGAGCACCTCGTCGTGCAGCCGCTCGAGATAGGCGAGCAGCGCGTCGATGGCCGCATGGCCGTCCCCGGAGGGCCCGTGACCCGGCACGATGGTCACCAGATCGGGCAGCGCGTCCTTCATCCGGCGGAGGGTGCCGGCGTACGGCTCGGGACCGCCCTGCAGCAGCATGTGGGCGGTCCCCGCGTGACACAGGAGGTTCCCCGTCCAGGCGACCCGGGCGTCGGGCACGTACACGACCGTGTCGCCGGGCCCGTTCCCGGGGCCGAAGTGCCACAGCTGCACGGCTCGCCCGCCCAGGTCGATCTCGGCGAAGCCGTCGAACACGACGTCGGGAGTGCGCCATCGGGTCACGGTGTCGAAGAGCGCCTCGTCGCCGTACATGTTGCCCGACCTGACCCGCTTCTCGTAGTCGAGGTCGGCCATGTTCTCCTTGTTCGGCCGCGACGACACGATGACGGTGTCGGAGGGGAACGCCATGTTCCCGAAAGTGTGGTCACCGTGGTAGGTCGTGTTGACCAGGAACCGCAACGGCCGGTCGGTCAGCTCGGCGACCAGCCCCTGGATCCGCCCGGACACCTCCGGGGTGATTCCCGCGTCCACGACCAGGGCGGCGTCCCTCCCGACGACGAGCCCGTTGTTGTCCTTGGGGGGGATGGTCGCCATCAGCGCGTGGACGCCGTCCGCGAGAGCGTGCGGGATCAGCCGCAGGCCCGAGGGCGAGAGGTTCGGTCCCGAGTATCCGCTCGGCCGCTCGGCCAGCTCGCGTTCCGGGATGTGCGTCGTCGGGTTCATCCCTCGCTCCTCAGCAGACGGGCGGTGAAGGGGTTGAGCTCGATGGGGCCGTCCTCGCCGATGACGACGGTGCCGCCGAGATTGGTCAGGCGGTCGCCGATGACGGCGTTGGGCTCGAAGGCGAAGGTCATTCCGGGCATCAGGGGAAGCTGACCGCCCATGGTCGGCAGGTCGAACAGCCGGCCGTACCGCGCCGCCTCGGGCAGCCTGCGCAGGCCGGCGCCGAAGCCGCCGACGGGGCCCATCGGGTTGAGCGTGTGCACCAGCGGGTGGACGTTCCACGCGCCGGCGTCGCGCAGCGGCCCCTGCATGGCCTCCACCAGGTCGCCGAAGGTCCCGCCCGGGCGGGCCGCGGCCAGACCCGCTTCGTAGCCGGCGCGGGCCACCTTCGCACCGGTCTCGATGTCCGGGTGCGGCTCGCCCACGGCGATGGCCACCTGGTGCTGGGTCTCCTTCATCCCGAAGCGGCAGAACACCTCGGCCATGACCACGTCGCCCTCCTCGACGACGCGCGGCGCCTGGGGGCGGTAGGACCAGGCGGGCGGCCCCCAGGAGACGAAGCCCGGCCCTGACGACAGCAGCATGCCCGGGGCGGCCAGACCGCGCCGGAACGCCGCCGCCATGCCGGCCGCATAGATCTCCGCCTCGCTCACCCCCGGCCGGGCGGCTTCCACCATGGCCTCGGCCATCGCGTCGCCCGTCTCGGCCGAATACCGGATGACCGCGAGCTCCTCCTCCGACTGCCGGATGGTGGCGAGCAGGTAGCTCAACCCGACGGGTTTGAAGGTCACTTCCGGCAACTCGGCCAGCACCTGGGACCACAGCCCGTACGGCATGATCGGATTGATGTGAAACGGCGGGTAGGGGTCCAGCCCCAGCACCCCGACGGACGCCGTCTCCAGGTGGTGTTCCCTGAGGACCTCCGCCACGCCTGCCGCGTGCTTGGCCACCCGGATGCGCTCCGGGGGGATCCACAGCTCCTCGCCCCGCCTGCTCGCCTGGATATGGTCGGCGACGGGGAGCGTCGACCAGGTCAGCTCGACGGGATCGGCGTCGCGGCAGAACACGACGATCGCGCCGGGCCGGTCGTTGGTGAAGTAGGCGTCCGGGGCGAAGGGGGCGAGATCCACGCACTCGTGCTCGCCGTACGCGATGAGCGCCTGCACGCCCTCGGCTTCCATGATGCCGCGGGCGAGCGCCCAGCGGCGGTCCCGCTCCGCCAGTGAATAGGTGGGAATGCTCATGCCGCCGAGGCTAGGAACGGACGCGTCCGCACCGCCTCCGTCATGTGACGGTAGTGGCGAGCACGTCACCCGGGTCCGCTTAGGTCATCACGAACCTGGCGAGCTCGGCGCGCGAGGTGATGCCCAGCTTGGGGAACGCCTTATACAGGTGGTAGGCGACCGTACGCGGGCTCAGGAAGAGCTGCGTGCCGATCTCCCGGTTCGACGCCCCGCCCGCCGCCAGCCGCACCACGTGGAGCTCCTGCGGGGTGAGCGTGGCCAGCGGGTCGCGGCCGTGGTCGCGGGGGGACGGCGAGACTCCGGTGGCACGCAGCTCCGCCGCCGCGCGGGCGGACCACGGAGCCGCGCCGAGGCGGGCGAACGCCTCCATGGCGGCGTTCAGCCGGGTGCGGGCCTCGGCACGGCGCTGGTGACGTCGCAGCCATTCGCCGTACAGCAACTCCGTGCGGGCCTGCTCGAAGGGGTGGTCGGCCTCGCGGTGCAGGGCCAGCGCCCGCTCGTACGCCGCGCCATCGCCGGTCATCAGCGCATGACAGCGCTCCAGTACGGCGAGCGCCCAAGGCTGCCCGATGGCACGCGCCCACGTGGAGAAGCGCTCGAGCGCGTCGCGTGCCCGCTCGGGGGTGCCCACCCGGACCGCCGCCTCGACGTAGTCGGGGTAGGCGTACCGCCAGATGAACGCGTGCCGTCCGGGTCCGGTCATGCGCTCGTCCATGCGCTCGAGCACCGACGTGTAGCGGGCCGCCCCCAGGTCCAGCATGATGGCCGCGCACGTGCCCCAGGTGGCGCCGGTCATCCACGCCTCGGCCGCGCATGCCTGCGCCACCAGCCGGCGGCACTCCTCCTCGGCTCCGGCCACCGCCGCTAGCCAGGCGGAGACTCCGGTGAGGTAGTTGTGCCAGTAGGGCTGCTCGATGTCCGCCGCGATCTGCAGCCCTTCGCTCACGCCGGCCCGCGCGGCGCGGTGGCGCCCGTTGATGATCTGCGCCGCGGCCTGGAGCATCATGGCCTGCGGGAGACGGCCGACCCGCCCGGCCTGGCGGCATTCGGCGACCAGATCGCCGGCATCCTCCAGCATCATGCGCTGCCGGCCGTGGACGAAGCCGAGGTAGGTCGCCATGGCGCGCAGCTCGAACGGGAGCGCCGCCTGGCGCCCCAGGCTGGAGTACGGGATGCCGAAGACGGCCGTGTCATCGCCCTCCAGCAGGTGGACGATGCTCTGGTTGAACTCCTTGATGACGCTCAGGGGCCCCTCTACGAGCGGCGTCAGTTCCGCGATGCGGCGGGCCAGGCCGATCTGGTCGGGATGGGGAGCGCTGCTCCAGATGGAGACGGCGGCCAGGCCCAGCATCGGCAGCGCCGCCTCGGGGTCGACCGGGACCAGAGCCTCGACGCCGTCGAGGATCAGCCGGGTCGCCTCCAGCGGCCTGCCCGCCTCGAAGGCCAGCGTGGCCCGCACCCTCGCCAGCTCGGCCGCCATCGCGGGGTCCGGCGCCGCCGGAGAGGCCCGGCGGGTGAGCTCCTCGGCGCGCCGCCGCAGGCCGGCGTCCAGGGCGGCCGCCGCCGCGGCGGCCCAGCGGCGGGCCGCGGCCGGCGGATCGACGGAGAGCCGGGCCGCCCGCTCGTACCCCGCCGACGCCGCCGCCTGGCCGCTGCGCCTCGCGGCCCGGATCGCGGCCCCCTCCAGCTCCCCCGCCACCCGCTCGTCGGGCCCGGTGGCCACCGCCGCCAGATGCCAGGCGCGGCGGTCCTCGTCCGTGGCCCCGGCCAGGGCGTGGTGCGCGGCGACGCGCTGCGCCACGTCCGTCGCCAGCCGCGCCGCCGTGCGCACGAGGGGGTGGCGGAAGGCCACGCCCGTGGCGGTGACCCTGACCAGCCCCGCGCGCTCGGCGGGCGCGAAGTCGGTGAGCGAGACGCCCATGCCGCGCAGGGCGCGGTTGAGCGTGTCGGCGTCACCGCTGTCGTCCAGCGCCGCCACCAGCAGACATGACCGGGCCTCGGCGGGAAGCGCCAGGATCGCGGCGCGGAAGCCCGCCAGCACCCGGCCGGAGACCGGCTCGGCGCCGCCGAGGGAGAAGGCCGGCGGCCCGATGGCTCCGGCCCGTTGCTCGGCGGTGAGCGTACGCGGCAGCTCCAGCAGCGCCAGGGGATTGCCCTGCGCCTCGTCCACGATCAGCTCGCGTACGGCGAGCGGAAGCCCGCCGGCCCGCTCGGCGAGCAGGCTCGCGGCCGGCCGCCGGGCCAGCCCGGTCAGCCACAGCTCCGGCTGCCCGGGCGCGGGAAAGGACGTCCCGTCGTCCCGCGCGGCGAAGACCAGAGCGATCGGCTCGGCGTCCAGGCGGCGGGCGGCGAACAGCAACGCGTCCGCCGACTCCTGGTCCAGCCACTGGGCGTCGTCCACCAGGCAGACCAACGGCTGGCCGGCCGCCAGCTCGGTCAGCAGGCTCAGGGTGGCGAGCCGGACGAGGAAGCGGTCACCGGGCGCCGCCCGGCCCAGCCCCAGGGCGCTCAACAGGGCGTCCGCCTGCTGGTCCGGCAGCGCCGCGATGCGGCCGAGCATCGGGCGCAGCAGCAGGTGCAGGGCGGCGAACGGCAGTTCCGCCTCCGACTCGACCCCGCTCACCCGCAGGACGCGGCCCTTGGCGGCGGAGGCGGCGTACTCCAGTAGCGCGGTCTTCCCGATCCCCGCCTCGCCGCGGAGGATCATCACACCGGTGCGGTCGGCCAGCAGACGATCGATCGCCGCCTGTTCCGCTTCGCGGCCGTGGAGCATGCCTCATAGTGTGCCGCACACAGGAGCGGGATGATCCACTCGTCCGACCCGGGCGTCTCCCTGCCGCGAAACGAGGCGGCGGTTCCGGTGCGCGGCGTGGCGGCGTCGATAGGCTGCCGTAGGGGGGCAGGCGGAAGCGAACGGGACGGATGGCGGGGATCGCGCGCGCAGTCGCACGGATGGTCGCAAAACGGGGGCGGGCGCGGCACGGCGACCGCATCCACGGGAACCGCACCACCGGAAACCTCGCCACCCCAAATGTGGCGACCCGAAATGTGGCCGGCGGAAATGTGGCCGGCGGGGACCTCGCCTGTGTCTCGGTTCTCACCGTCGCGGCGGCGGCGCTCTACGCGTTCTACTCGTGCGTGACGCTGGCGCGGTTCCGGGCGGGCGCGTACGACCTGGTGATATTCGACCAGGCGATCCGCTCGTACGCGCGCTTCCAGCCGCCGGTGTCGATGCTGAAGGGCGTGCACAACGGGTTCGGGCCGGGCTTCTGCGTGCTCGGCGACCACTGGTCCCCTGCGCTCGCGCTGCTGGCGCCGCTGTACTGGATCCACGACGGGCCCGCGACCCTGCTCGTCGCGCAGGCCGTCCTGCTCGCGCTGTCGATCCCGTTCGTGTGGGCGTACGCCTTCCGCGCCTCCTCGGCGGTCACGGCCGGGCGGCGCGTCGCCTATCCCGTCGCGGTCGCCTACGCCCTGTCGTGGCCGATCACCGAGGCCGTGGCCTTCGACTTCCACGAGGTGGCGTTCGCGCCGCTGCTCACGGCGGCCATGCTGGAACGGCACCAGGCCGGGCGCAGGCGGGCGGCGGTCCTCGCGGGGCTGGCACTTCTGCTGGTCAAGGAGGACATGGGCCTGCTGCTGGCCGGGTTCGGGCTGTTCCTCCTCACCCGGCGCCGCGACCGGATGCTGGGCGCGCTGCTCGTCGTCGGCGGCGTCGCCGCGACCCTGGTCGCCACGCGGATCCTCATCCCGCACTTCGGCGGCAGGGCCGGCTACTACTGGGCGTACTGGACGCTGGGCCCGGACCTGCGCCGGGCCGCGGTGCACGCCGTCACACGGCCCGGCGACGTCGTCGCGCTGCTCGCCGATCCGCCTCTGAAGCCGCGCACGCTCGTGCTGACGCTCGCCCCCGTGCTGTTCACCGCCGTGCTGTCCCCGCTGGGCCTCGCCCTGCTGCCGCCGCTGCTGGAACGGATGCTCGCCAGCACCTATCCCAACTGGTGGACCCCGAGATACCACTACACGGCCTTCGTCGTCGCGGTCGTCTTCGCCGCCGGGATCGACGGGGCGCTGCGGGCGGCCGCCCGCTTTCCACGACGGTCCGGGAGGCTCGTGCACGGATGGGCGCTGCTCGTGCTCGCCGCCGCGCTCGCACTCGTGCCGTTCTTCTCGTTCGGGGCGCTGTTCACGCCCTCCTTCCACGCGGAGACGGCGCGGACGCGCGCGGCCGGGCGCGCCGTCGCGGCCGTGCCCGACGGCGTGCTGGTCGAGGCGGCCGGCTCCCTCGCCCCGGCCCTGTCGCCGCGTACGCGGACCCTGCTGTGGGACCGCACGCCGCGCGGGGCGCCGTGGGTCGCCGCCGACGTGGGGGCCAGGGACTTCCCGTTCGACTCGGTCCGCCGGCAGATCGCCAGGGTCGAGACGCTGGTTCGGCAGGGCTACCGGGTGGTGTTCCGGGAGGCCGGCTACGTGGTGCTCACCCGGCCGTAGCCGGCCGCCTCACGGGCGGACGTACGCGTGCGGGGTCGTGCCGAAGGCGTGCTTGAACGCCTGGATGAACGCGCTGGGGCCGCTGTAGCCGCAGGCGGCGGCCGTCGAGGTCACCGACCGGCCGCCGGCCAGCAGGATGAGCGCGCGATGCAGCCGCAGCTGGGTGCGCCACTGCGGGAAGCTCATGCCGGTCTCCGCGCGGAACAGCCTGCTGAGCGTGCGTTCCGAGGCGCCCACCGCCGCGCCCAGCTCGGCGAGCGTCCGGCCGTCCGCCGGGTCCGCCTCCAGGATCGCGGCCACGTCGCGCAGCCGGGGGTCGGACGGCGCCGGCAGGCACAGCGGGAGCGCCTCGACCTCGCGGAGCTGGTCGAGCAGCACGCGTTCCAGGTTGGCCCGCTGCGTCGCGGTCGGCTCGTCGTCGCCGGTCAGGGCGACCACCACCTCCCTCAGCAGCGGCGTGATCGCCAGCACTGTGGGCCGGTCCAGCCGCAGCGGGTTGACCGGGGGGTCGAAGACCAGCGCCCGCATCTCGGTCGGCCCGTACGCCTCGTGCGCGTGCGCCACCCCTGCCGGTATCCACACGCCCCGATGCGGCGGCACCACCCAGTCGCCGATCGGGGTGGAGATCCGCAGCACCCCGCGGTGCGGATGGATGAGCTGGTGCGCGGCGTGGTCGTGCCAGTCGATGCGCTGCCGGTGGGCCAGCGGCACGCGGGACGGGCCGCCGCTCGCGGGATGGCGGGTTGCCGACATGACTCGGCAGAGTATCGCTAGTTCGCCGACTCGGTCGTCCGGGATGCTCGACGGAGCCTCCCAAGGAGACGATCAGTGACACAGACATCCGTTTCGGCGCCGGCGGCGCGGGCGGCGTCCGCGTGGCGGCGCATGTGGCTGTGGGCGGCCGCGCACGCCGTCGACGACCTCTACCAGGGACTGGTCCCGGCCTGCGTGCCCTATTTCGTGCTCGACCGGCACTACGGCTACGTGGCGGCATCCGGGCTGACGCTGGCCGCGGCCCTGGGCAGTTCGATCCCGCAGCCGTTCATCGGCCTGGCGGTCGACCGTTTCCGCCTGGGCTGGCTGGCCGCCGCCGGCATCGCGCTGGCCGGGCTCGGCCTCGGCCTGTCCGGGCTGATGGAGCCGTACCCCGCGGTCTGGGCCCTCGTCCTGCTGTCCGGGCTCGGCGTGGCCATGTTCCACCCCGCGGCGGGCAAGGGGGCCAGGGAGACGGCGGGAGACAGCGCCACGGCCATGAGCGTCTTCGCGGCGGGCGGGAGCGTCGGCTTCTTCCTCGCGCCGGTGCTGGCCACGCCCGCCCTCATCGCGATGGGCGTCGGCGCCACGGCGCTGTTCATCCCCCCGGCCCTGATCGTCGCGTTCGCGCTGCTCAGGAAGCGGCCCCCGGCCCGGGCGGCCACCGCGGGCACGCGCGCGGGCACCGACAGGTGGGCGCCGTTCATGGTCCTCACCGGCATCGAGATCGTCAGGTCGGTGACGTTCTTCGGCGTGCTCACCTTCGTCGAACTGTTCTGGATCAGGCACCTGGACGCCGGGCGCGGCCTCGCGGGCACGGCCCTGGCCTGCTTCCTGGTCGGCGGGGTCGCGGGCACGCTGATCGGGGGGCGCCTCGCCGACCGGATCGGGCTCGTGCGCACCGTGCAGATCGGCGGCCTGCTGGCCATCCCCGCGCTCGCCGGGCTGCGGCTGCTGCCGGGGCCCTACCTGCCGCTGGTGTTCGCCGTGCTGGCGGGCATCGCCATCAACATCCCGTTCGCCGTCCTGGTGAAGCTGGGCCAGGACTACCTGCCGAACCGGCCGGGCACCGCGGCCGGTGTCACGCTCGGGCTCGCCGTGAGCGTCGGAGGGCTCGCCGCGCCCGTGCTCGGCGTCGCGGCGGAGGCGTACGGCCCGCAAGGCGTCTTCACGATCCTCTGCCTGGTGCCGATCGCCGCCGTGGGACTGGGGCTCTTCCTCCCCCGCAGGTGACTTGCCGCGGACGGAGCCTGGCCACGGCGGGGAGTCAGCCGGCGGTGACGACGCCCGGCGTGGCCGCGAGCAGCAGGACGTCGATCCCGGCGGCGGCGATCGCGGCGGCGAAGGGCGCCACGGGCACACGCCGGCCGAGCAGCAGGCCGGCCGCGGCGCACGCGGCCACCCCGGCGAGCGCGAGCCATCGGACCGGGCCGGCCGGTCCCGGAGGCGCGGCCACCAGCAGCGCGGACGCGCCCAGCAACGGCAGCGGCAGGAGAACCCGCACCCGGGCGGGGCCGAGACGCTGCGGCCAGCCCCGCACCCCCGTCGCCACGTCCGTCTCGATGTCGGGCAGCACGTTGGCGAGGTGCGCCGCGCAACCGAGTAGCGCCGCGGCGAGCACGGCCCACCACGCCGGCAGGGCGTCGCCCGGCGTTCCGGCCGTCACGAACACCGGCACCGCGCCGAACCCGGCCGCGTACGGCGCCCACGAGGCCGCCGTGCCCTTGAGCCACACGTTGTAGACCCAGGCCGCGGCGACGGCCAGCAGGTGCGTCGCCCCGGCCACCACGCCGCAGGCCAGCGAGAGCGGCACGCAGGCCGCCAGCGCGGCGAACGCCGCGACGCGCACCGTGCGCGCGGACACCAGGCCCGCGACGATCGGCTTGGCGGTCCTCCCTGCCGCGGCGTCCCTGGCGGCGTCCACGGCGTCGTTGCACCAGCCCACGGACAGCTGACCGGTCAGCACGGCGAGCGCCGTCAGCGCCGTCCCCGCCGGACCCCACCCGGCGACCGCCACGAGCGCCGTGACCAGGGCCGTCACCGCCGCGGCCGGACCCGGGTGGCATGCCCGGGCCAGTCCGGCCACCGTCCGCGCCGCCCCGGCGGCCCGGCGGCGCCCGTCCGCCGCGTCGTCGGGCGGCTCCCCTGAACCGGTCACGATCCCGAGCGTAACCGGGCAACCCGGGTACAGATCACGATCGGGCCCTGGAAGGTATGCGGCGGCCACCAACGGGCAAGACAGACTTGTCGAGGTTTTCGCCTGCACGGGGATGTGAGATGACGCGGATCGCGGCCGTCCATGGTGTCGTTCCCCCGCATCGCCACTCACAGGCGGAGGTCGCGGACGCGCTGGCGAGGGTCTGCCTTCCGCCGGGCGCCGATCGCCGGCTTCTCGACCGGCTGCACGCCAGTGCCCGGGTGGAGCACCGCAACCTGGTGCTGCCGCTCGACCAGTACGGCAAGCTCGACGGCTTCGGCGCGGCCAACGACCTGTTCATCGAGGCCGCGCTCGACCTGGGCGCGCAGGCCGTCACGGGGGCGCTGGAGGCGGCCGGCCTCACCCCCGCGGACGTCGACATGATCATGTGCACGTCGGTCACCGGCGTCGCCGCGCCGTCGCTGGACGCCCGGTTGGCCAACCGGATCGGGCTGCGCCCGGACGTGAAGCGGGTGCCGGTGTTCGGCCTCGGGTGCGTGGCGGGCGCGGCGGGAATCGCCCGGCTGCACGACTACCTGCGCGGCTGGCCCGGCCACGTGGCGGTGCTGCTCTCGGTCGAGCTGTGCTCCCTCACGTTGCAACGCGACGACACCTCCACGGCCAACCTCGTGGCGGGCGCCCTGTTCGGGGACGGCGCCGCCGCGGTGGTCGCGTACGGGGACGAGCGCGAGCCGCCTCCCGCGGACGCGGCGCGGCCCGTTGTGGTGGCGACGCGCAGCCGCCTGTATCCCGGCTCGGAACGCGTGATGGGCTGGGACGTCCGCGACAGCGGCTTCCGGGTCGTGCTGGACGCCGGGGTGCCGGGCGTGGTCCGCGCCTATCTGGGCGACGACGTGCACGGGTTCCTCGCCGACCACGGCCTGACCGCGGGCGACGTCACCGCCTGGGTCTGCCACCCCGGCGGCCCCAAGGTGCTGGAGGCCGTCGCGGAGACGCTCGCGCTCCCGGACGGCGCGCTCGACCTCACCTGGCGTTCGCTGGCCGCCAACGGAAACCTGTCGTCGGCCTCGGTGCTGCACGTGCTGCGCGACACCCTCACACTGCGGCCCCCGCCGCCGGGCACGCCGGGCCTGCTGCTGGCGATGGGCCCGGGGTTCTGCTCCGAACTCGTCCTGCTGCGCTGGTAGGGGGGAGCCGTGTCGCCTTGGCCCGTGTCGCCTTGGCCCGTGTCGCCTTGGTACGTGCTGCTCGTCGCGCTCGTCGCGGTCGAGCGCCTCGCCGAACTGGTCGTCGCCCGCCGCAACGCCCGCTGGAGCCTCGGCCGGGGCGGCGTGATGTACGGCAGGGGCCACTATCCCTGGATGGTCGCCCTGCACACCGGGCTGCTGGCCGGATGCCTGCTTGAGGTGTGGCTGGCGGACCGGCCGTTCGTCCCCGGCCTCGGCTGGCCGATGCTCGGGCTGGTCCTGGCCGCGCAGGCGCTGCGGTGGTGGTGCGTCACCACGCTCGGCCCCCAGTGGAACACCCAGGTCATCGTCGTGCCCGGCCTGCCGCTCGTGACGCGCGGGCCGTACCGGTTCGGGTGGCTGCGCCACCCCAACTACATCGCGGTGGCGGTGGAGGGCGCGGCGCTGCCGCTCGTGCACTCCGCCTGGCTGACCGCGCTGGCCTTCACCCTGCTCAACGTGCCGCTCATGGTCGTGCGCCTGCGCTGCGAGAACGCCGCGCTCGCCACCGCGGCCCCCGGATCCGCCGCGCCCGAGGCCGGGGCGGGGACCGCGGCGTGATCGACGTGCTGGTGGCCGGCGGCGGGCCCGCCGGGCTGGCCACGGCCATCCACGCGGCGCTGGCCGGCATGGAGGCGGTCGTGGTCGAGCCGCGGCCCGGCCCGGTCGACAAGGCGTGCGGGGAGGGCCTGATGCCCACCGGCGCCGCCGCCCTGGCGGACCTGGGGGTGGCGGTGCCGGACGGCAGGCCGTTCCGCGGCATCCGTTACGTGGACGGGCCACATCGGGTGCAGGCGGAGTTCCGGGACGGCCCCGGGCTGGGCGTGCGCAGAACGGCCCTGCACACCGCGCTCGCCCACCGCGCCCGGGACCTCGGCGTCCGCGTGGTGCCCGGCCGGGTGGACGCGGTGCGCGCCACCGGCGAGGGCGTACGCGCCCACGTGACGGGCGGGCCTGAACTGTGCCGGCCGGAGCCGTATGGTCCGGAATTGGGCGCGCGGTGGCTCGTGGCGGCCGACGGGCTGCACTCGCCGATCAGGGCGCGGCTCGGGCTCGACCTGCCTTGCGGCGGCCCCCGCAGGTACGGCCTGCGCCGCCACTACCGGATCGCGCCGTGGACCGACTTCGTGGAGGTGCACTGGGCGCCCGGCGGCGAGGCGTACGTCACGCCGGTGGGCGACGACCTGGTCGGCGTGGCCGTGCTGAGCAGCGAGCGGCGGACCTACGACGAGCACCTGGCGCGGTTCCCCGGCCTGCTCGCCCGGTTGGACGGCCCGCCCGCCACCCCCGTGCGCGGGGCAGGGCCGCTGCGCCAGCGGGTGCGGCGGCGGGTGGCCGGGCCGGTCCTGCTCGTCGGTGACGCCGCGGGCTACGTGGACGCGCTCACCGGCGAGGGGATCTCGCTCGCGCTGCTGTCGGCCCGTGCCCTGGTCGGGTGCCTGCGGGCGGGCCGTCCCGAGGAGTACGAGACCGCCTGGCGGCGCCTGTCGTGGCGATCCCGCCTGCTGACGGCCGCGCTGGTGCAGGCCCGGCGGCATCCTCCCGTGGCCCGGATGATCGTGCCCGCCGCGCGGCGCCTGCCCGCGGTGTTCGGGGCGGCGGTGCGGTCGCTCGCCTGAGCGCCGCGCCTTCCCCGCCCCCCGCACCTCCCGCGCCCCCCGCACTTCCCGCGATCCCGCGCCTTCCGCGCGAAACAGGCACGGCGCCGGTGAATTGTTACAGCCGGATTCACAGTTCATGAACGCCCGTTTTTAGGTCGCCCCCGGAGGTCTCTATACGCGGTAGTAATAGAACCTACTTCGACATGAATGAAGTAGCCATATTTCGTGACCGGTATGCAAAGATCTAGCGTGTGTACCGAATGGCGAGGCCGATGTTACGGCAAGGATGACTGGAGGGTCGTCACTTGCCCCACTTGCCGCACATCGCTCTGCTCGCACTGCTAGCCCTGCTCGGTACGCTCCTGATCGCCGCGCTGGTCGTCCTCGGGATGCGCCTGCGCAGGCTGCGCGTCATGCAGGCCGAGGCCGTACGGCAGGCGGCGGCCGAAGCCCGCGAGCAGTTCGGCCGCGACGTGCACGACCTCGTGAGCAGCCGCCTGTGGCTGGCCACCCTGCGCAGCGAACTCGCCTACCGGCTCGCGGACGACGACAGCCCCCTGCGACCGGCGCTGGCCGACGTGGTGCAGTCGATCCGCCAGGCCTCCGCCGACATCCGCAACGTGACCCGCTCCTTCCGCGACGTCTCGCTCGCCTCCGAACTGGCCAACGCGCGGGCCGTGCTCCGGGCGTACGGAACCGACTGCAAGGTCGAGGCGACCGAGGCGGAGCTGGGCGACGAGGTGAGCGCGGTGCTCGCGATCATGGTGCGGGAGGCGGTGACCAACGTCCTGCGCCACAGCAGGGCGACCCTGTGCGCGATCGAGATCGTCGTGCGTGGCGGCGTGGCGACGCTCACCGTCGCCAACGACGGCGTCGACCCCTCCACGCCGCCCGGCGACGGCACGGGGCTGGACAACCTCCGCAACCGGGCGGCGGCGCTGGACGGCGTCGTGGGAACGGTCCTCGACCCGGACGGCTGGTTCCGCCTCATCGCCGAGATCCCCCGCAGGGGCGGGGACCGCCGCTGACGCCGGCCGCGCCCGCCCGCCGGGCGGCCCGGCCCCCGCGGCGCGATGCGCGGGCCGCCGCACATCTCCGAGCGCCCGCCGGCCACGCGCGTGCGCCTCGCGCACTACCCGGGCCCCGGACCCACCCGCTCACCGCCCCGCACAAGCCCCTGCACAAGGCCCTGCACGAGTCCCTGCACAAGTCCCTGCACAAGGCCCCGCGCAGCGGCGTGGCTCGTTTGACCAGCGCCTTGACCGAATAGTCCGTTCGGTATCCCGAAGACGGCCGTGAAAAGCATCACCGTCGACCCATGACTGCGTCATGGTTTGTTATGTGCAGATTTCACATAGCGCAGTTGACGGGCGTAACTTGGCCCTTCTCTTTATTTCCGGAATTCTTTGATGTGACCGGCCTAAGGGGACATCTGGTGATTAGTAAGTACGAGATTTACTGCCTCGCAGATCCCTTGTTCTACGACACCCTCGACACGAAGCGCGCGGAGCATCCCGACTTCGCCATCGCCGCCCGGCCCACGCCCGAGGGGTGGGCGCACGCCGAGAGCGACACCTGGCTGCACTACGCGCCGGCCGGCGCGACCCTGCCCACACAGGGCTGGAAGATCCACATCTCCTCCTCCGTGCCGGAGGCGGAGCGGGTGATCGCGGCGGCCTGGGACTACTGCGTGCCCCGCGGGCTGGCCTTCAAGTTCCTGCGCGGCCGGCGCGTGATGACGATGCAGAACTCCAAGTACGCCTTCCGCGGGTCGAGCGGCAAGCTGGTCACCATCTATCCCGTGGACGAGGCTCAGCTGGAGCTGACGCTCAAGGAGCTCGCCGGGATCCTCGACGGCGTCGAGGGCCCGTACATCCTCAGCGACCTGCGTTACGGCGAAGGACCCCTGTTCGTCCGGTACGGCGGGTTCGCCGAGCGCCATTGCCTCGACGACAACGGCGAGCGGGTGCTGGCGATCGAGGACGCCGACGGCACCCTCGTCCCCGATGTGCGCGGCCCGGCGTTCGCCCTGCCCTCCTGGGTGACCCTGCCGGCGTTCCTCGAACCCCACCTGGCCGCCCGCAACGCGGTGACGCTCGAAGGCGTGCCGTACGCGGTGGACGGCGTCCTGCACTTCTCCAACGGCGGCGGCGTCTACCTGGGGCGCGACACGCGCACCGGGGAGAAGGTGGTGCTCAAGGAGGCCCGCCCGCACGCCGGGCTCGACGTCGAGGGACGCGACGCCGTCACCCGCCTGCGGCACGAGGCCACGATCATGGAGCGCCTGGCCGGTCTCGACGTCGTGCCGGCGCTGCGCGACTACTTCACGGTCGGCGAGCACCACTTCCTGGTGCAGGAGTACGTCGACGGCACCTCGCTCAGCCAGCTCATCGCCCAGAAGCACCCCCTCACTCGGGCCGACCGCACTCCCGAGCTGGACGCGGACTACGCCGAGTGGGCCATCGGGATGCTCGCCAAGGTGCGGGCCGCGGTCTCGGCGCTGCACGGGCGCGGCGTGGTGTTCGGCGACCTGCACCCCTTCAACATCCTGGTGGACGGCGACCGCGTGGTCCTGATCGACTTCGAGGTCTCCTCGCCCGTCGAGGAGCGCAGACGGCCCACGCTCGCCAATCCCGGCTTCGTGCCGCCGCGCGAGCTGGCCGGCGTCGAGGCCGACGAGTACGCGCTGGCCTGCCTGCACCTGGGCGTGTTCGCCCCGATGACCACCATGCTGCTGCAGCTCCACCGGCCCAAGGCCGCCCAGCTCGGCCGGCTGATCGTCGAGATGTTCCCCGTGCCCCCCGCGCTGATCGAGGGAGCCGTACGGACGATCCTCGGCCAGGATCCGCCCGCGCCGGAGCCGAGCAGGCTCCCCCGGCCGGACCGGCTCATCGAGGGGTGGCCCGCCGTCCGGGAGGCGCTGGCGAAGGCGATCCTCGCCTCGGCGACGCCGGACCGCGACGACCGGCTGTTCCCCGGCGACATCGTCCAGTTCGAGCCCGGCGGCGGGGTGAGCCTCGCCAACGGCGCGGCCGGCGTCCTGTACGCGCTGAAGGCGACCGGGGCGGGGCGCTTCCCGGAGCACGAGGAGTGGCTGCTCAGGCAGGCCGCCAGGCCCGGCATCGGGCCCGGCTTCTACAACGGCCTGCACGGGGTGGCGTACGCCCTGGAGGCCCTCGGCCGCCGCGATGAGGCGCTCGACGTGGCGCGGCGATGCGCGCGGGAGCTCCGTGAGGGGCTGGACCTGAGCCTCTATCGCGGCCTGTCCGGCATCGCCCTCGCCCTGATGCACCTGCACGACGCGACCGGCGAGCCGGAGTTCCGCGAGCGGGCCGCGCGTGTCGTGGAGGTGGTGGCCGACCGGCTCGGCGGCCCGGACGACGTGCCCGAGATCAGCGGCGGGAAGTATCCGCACGCGGGGCTGATGTACGGCTCGTCGGGACCCGCCCTGATGTTCCTGCACGCCTACGAGCGCACCGGCGACCCCGGGCTGTTCGACCTCGCGGCCACCGCGCTGCGGCAGGACCTGCGCCGGTGCGTCGGCCGCGAGGACGGTCAGCTCCAGGTGCAGCAGGGCTGGCGGACCAACCCCTACCTCGACGAGGGGTCGGCCGGCATCGGCCTGGTGCTGGACCGCTACCTGACCCACCGGCACGACGAGACCTTCGCCGAGTCGCTGGCCGCCATCCGGCCGGTCACGACCCTGCACTACTACGTCCAGTCGGGGCTGTTCGCCGGACGGGCCGGCATGATCGCCTGCCTGTCGTCCGGCTCCCGCCCCGACCCGGAGGCCGCCGCGGCGCAGATCGCCCGGCTGGCCTGGCACGAGCTTCCCTACCGGGGCGGGCTGGCCTTCCCCGGAGCCCAGTTGCTCCGCCTGTCCATGGACCTCTCCACCGGGAGCGCCGGCGTGCTGCTCGCGCTCGGCACCGCGCTGCACGACGAGCCGGTTCACCTCCCGTTCCTCGAGCCCCCCGGACGGTCCCAGGCGCAGGGGCCCCTGCGCACCGCCGCCGGGTCACATGTCCCGACCAGCCCCGAGAGGAGGTGAACGCACAATGGCGCTCCTCGACCTGCAGACCCTCGAGGCCCCCGGCGGCCACGGCGGTGGTGACGCCGGCAGCAACCTGAGCCTGCTCGGGTGCACCCCGCACGAGAACAGCAGCCTCAGCATCATCTGCGGCTGACGGATCCTCCGGTGAACACGAACTTCAGCCAACGGCTGACAGAACTCATACAAGGGAGATGTTCAACATGGCGCTTCTCGACCTGCAGACCCTCGAGGTTCCCGGCGGCCACGGCGGCGGCGGTGGCGGCGGCAGCAACCTGTCGCTGCTGGGCTGCACCCCGCACGAGAACAGCAGCCTGAGCCTGATCTGCGGCTGATAGCACGTGCACCGGAGTCCTGGGCGGCCGTCGCGGCCGCCCAGGCTTCCGCGTTTCCGGCCCCGGCCGGCCGCGGGTGCCGTTCCCGTCTCCCGTCCGGCCTTTCCCCTCTGGAGGACCCGGTGAGCTCTCGTCCGGCGGACCTGCTGATCGCGCGGGCCGTGCGTCGCGGCGGCCCGTGGCTCGCGGCGCTGACGGCGACGGCGCTGCTGGGCGCCGCGGCCGACCTGCTGCTCCCGGCGGCGCTCGGCCACGCCGTCGACGCCGTGGCGCGGACCAAGGCGGGGGCCGAAGCGGGGGGCGCTTCCGGGATCACCGGCCCGCTCGCGACCGCCGCGCTGCTGGTCGCGCTGGTCGTCGCGTGCGACGCGCTGGGCGTGCTCGCGGCCGGGGTGAGCGGGGCGCGGGCCGCGCGGTGGCTGCGCTCCCGGGTGGTGACCCACACCCTGTCCGTCGGCGCCGGCATGACCCGCCACTTCACGCCGGGTGAGATCGTCACCCGCGCCGGGGTGAACGTCGAGGAGGCCGGACGGACCCCCGAGGCGGTGGTCACCGCCGCCACACTGATCGTTCCGGCGGCCGGAAGCGTCGTCGCCCTCGCGCTGATCGACCCGTGGCTCGCGGTCACGCTCGTGGCCGGTCTGCTCCTGATCGTCGCCGTGCTGCGCGCGTTCATGCGCAGGACCACGGCGGCCTCCGGCGGCTACCAGCAGGCGCAGGGGGAGATCGCGGCCATGCTGGTGGGCGCGCTCGCCGGGGCCCGCACCATCACCGCGGCCGGAACCGAGGACCGCGAGGCCGCACGCGTGCTCGCCCCGCTCCCCCGCCTGCGCGCCCACGGCCTGGCGCTGTGGCGCCTGCAGGCCCGGGCCGGTGTCCAGGCCGCTGTCGTCGTCCCGCTTCTGGAGATCGCCGTGCTCGCCGTCGGCGGGCTGCGCCTGGCGGCCGGCGGCCTCACCGTCGGGGAACTGCTCGCCGCCGCGCGCTACGTCGTGCTCGGGGCGGGCCTGGGGTCGGCGCTCGGCTACGCGGCCCGCATCGCCCGCGCCCGGTCGGCCGCCCAGCGCCTGGAGCAGCTGTTCGCCGTGCCGCCCCCGGCGTACGGGGACCGGCCGCTGCCACCGGGCTCCGGCACCCTGGAACTGCGCGACGTGACCGTGCGGGCCGACGGCGTGCGGCTGCTGAGCGGTGTCAGCCTGGTCGTGCCCGGCGGCACGTGCACGGCCGTGGTGGGCCGCTCGGGCTCGGGCAAGTCGTCGCTGGCCGCCGTCGCCGGCCGGCTCGTCGATCCCGAACGCGGCGCGGTCCTGCTGGACGGCGTGCCCCTGCGCGAGATCGGCAGGGAGCCGCTGCGCCGCGCGGTCGGGTACGCGTTCGAGCGGCCCGCGCTGTTCGGCGAGACGCTGGGCGAGGCCGTCGCCTTCGGCCTCGGGGCAGTGAACGACGCAGGGGACGACGCAGGGGACGACGCCGGTGAGCGGAGCGGAGACGCGGTGCGGGCGGCCGCGACCGCCGCCCGCGCCGACGCCTTCATCCGGCGGCTGCCGCTCGGGTACGCCACCCCGGTCGGCGAGGCGCCGATGTCCGGGGGCGAGATCCAGCGGGTCGGCCTGGCCCGCGCGTTCGCCCAGGCCGGCCGGCTGCTGATCCTGGACGACGCCATGTCGAGCCTGGACACGGTGACCGAGCGGCAGGTCGGGCGGGCGCTCACCGGGAGCCTGTCCGACCGCACCCGCCTGGTGGTGGCCCATCGGGTGACGACGGCGGCGCAGGCCGACCAGGTCGTGTGGCTGGAGAACGGGCGGGTCCGCGCGACCGGCACGCACGAGCGGCTGTGGGACGACCCCGGCTACCGCGCGGTCTTCCGCGCCGAGGAGGCCTCGTGAAGCGCCGCGCCCTTGCCGGAGGGCGGCCGGGAGCGGCCGCGAGACAGGTGGTCGTGAGTGCCCTGCGGCGCGAGCCCTCCCGGCTGCTGTGGCTGGCCTGCTGGTCGGTGGCGGAGGCCCTGCCCGCGCTGACCGGCGGGTACGCGATCGCGCGGGCCGTGGACGACGGCTTCGCCGCGGGGCGGCCCGGCACCGGCCTGATGTGGCTGGGCGTGCTCGCCGCCGCGTGGGGGGTGGCCGCGGTGGCCGCCCGGCAGGTGCTGCTGCTCATCGCCGGGATCGTCGAGCCGTTCCGCGACGACCTGCTGGAGCGCGTGGTGACCGGGGCGCTGCGGGCCGGGCGGGGCGGCGACAGCGCGGCGGTCGCCCGGATGAACCACCAGGTCGAGCTGGCCAGGGACGCCTTCGGCGCGATCATCACGGTGGTCAGGACCTTCGTGTTCACGCTGGCCGGCGTGGCGGTGGGGCTGACGACCCTGGCCCCGGAGGTCGTCCCGCTCGTGCTGGCGCCGGTGGCCCTGGGGCTCGGCCTGTTCCTCGTCTCCCTGCCCGCCCTGGCCCGGCGTCAGCGCGAGTTCATCGTCGCCGACGAGCGCACGGCCACCGCGGTGGCCGCGATGGCGGGCGGCCTGCGGGACGTGACCGCCTGCGGCGGCGAGGCGCGCGTCGCGGCGAGCGTCGGGCGGGAGGTCTCCCGGCAGGCGAGGGCCGCGCGGGCGCTGGCCCGGGTGACGGCGTCGCGGACGCTGTCGCTGGCGGTGGGGGCGTGGCTGCCGGTGGTGCTCCTGCTCGCGGGCGCGCCCTGGCTGGTGCGCCAGGGAATCACCGGCGGGGTGATCCTCGGCTCGCTGACCTACGTGATGCAGTCGCTCTCCCCCGCGCTCGGCGGCCTGGTCCAGGGCCTCGGCGTCAGCGGCGTCCGTCTGGCCGTCACGCTGGAGCGCATCCTGCACGCGCCCGGCCCGCCCGTGCCGCACGGTGACCGGGAGCCCGGCGGGGTGCGTCTGGAGCTGCGCGGGGTGCGCTTCGCCTACGGCACGTCCGGGCAGAAGGCCCCCGAGCCGGTGATCGACGGCCTGGACCTCGACGTGCCCGAGGGCGACCACCTGGTCGTCGTCGGCCCGAGCGGGATCGGCAAGTCCACGCTGGCCGCGCTCGTCGCCGGCCTGCTGACCCCGGACGACGGCGAGGTCCTCGTCGGCGGCGTCCCGGCCGCGCGGGTCCACCCGGCCGCCCGCGCGCTGATCCCCCAGGAGGCGTACGTCTTCCCCGGCACCCTGGCGGAGAACCTGACGTACCTCGCGCCGGGGACGCCTCCCCAGCGGGTGGACGAGGCGGTGGCGGCGTTCGGGCTGACGGAGCTCGCGCAGCGCGCCGCGGGCGGCCCGCTCGACCCGGCCGAGCTGTCCGCGGGCGAGCGGCAGCTCGTCGCGCTGGCCAGGACCTACCTGTCCCCCGCCCGGCTGGTCGTGCTCGACGAGGCGACCTGCCATCTCGACCCCGCGGCGGAGGCGCGGGCGGAGGCGGCCTTCGCGGCGCGCGGGGGCACGGTGATCGTCGTGGCGCACCGGATCTCCTCGGCCCTGCGGGCCCGGCGGGGGCTGGTCATGGACGGCACCCGCGTCCTGCTGGGCACGCACGAGGAGATGGTGGCCTCCTCACCGCTGTACGCCGACCTGGTGGGTCACTGGGAGGGCCCGGGGAGGCTACCGGCGGGAGCGGTAGCGGAGGATGCCGATGTCGCGGCCGGCCGCCGGCCACAGCCAGCCGCACTCGGAGGCGATCTGGATCGCCTCGACGCGTGAGCGGGCGCCGACCTTGGTGAGGATGCGGGACAGGTAGTTGCGGACCGTGCCCCGCGACAGCGACAGGCGGTCGGCGATCTCGCCGACGGTGGCGCCGCCGGCCGCGGTCTCCAGGACGTCGAGCTCGCGGGCGGTCAGCGGGTTGCTGTCGGCGTCGAGCGCGGCCACGGCGAGCTCGGGGTCGATGACCCGCTCCCCTTTCGCCACGCGGCGGATGCAGTCGACGAGGTGGCCTGGGGACGCGTCCTTCACGACGAAGCCGCGCACGTTGGCGTCCAGCGCCTTGCGCAGCGCCATGGGCGTCCCGAGCCCGGTGAGGACGACGGTCCTGCAGGAGGGTAATCGGCGGTGCAGCTCGGCCGCCGCGGTGAGGCCGTCGACACCGGGCATCCCGATGTCGAGCACCGCGACGTCGGGGCGCCGCAGGCAGCCGAGCCGCACGATGTCCTCGCCCTTGTCCGCCTCGGCCACCACCTCGAGGTCGTCCTCGCTCGACAACAGAGCGACCAGCGCCTTGCGGATGAGGTGCATGTCCTCGGCGAGCATCAGTCGGATCAAACCAGACCCCCCTACACGCGGTGCGAGCGGATGCTCGCCGTTGGTGACCGCCGCGCTTCACTCACTATGAAGGTTCCGCGCGTATTCCGTGACCTGTCTACCCGAACTGTCACCTTTAATCAGGAAGCGCGTCAGAGAAAAGCCGGACGCCCGGCCCCTGTGCGGGAGCCGGGCGTCGCGGTCGGGTCTTCTAGTGGCGCCAGACCCTCACGTAGTCGGTCGCCTGGGAGCCCTTGAGCCCGCGGCTGCCGTCGAACCGCACCGCCCAGGTGCCGGACCGGTAGGCCCGCACCTTGGTGGCGAAGTCGCCGTCGCCGTCGGTCTCGATCGTGTCGACGTACTGCCACTTGTGGGAGCCCGAGGACTGGAAGTAGACCTTCACGTCCTGCGAGCCCAGCCAGCGCCAGTCGTTCCAGTAGTTGCGGCTGTCGGAGCAGTAGCGGTCACCGCCGCGACGGCCGGAGAAGTTGTCCCAGTCGTCGTAGTACCAGTCACCCCAGCACTGCGCGACCTGCAGCTTGCCCTTGAGGGTCAGCGCGCGGCCCTTGCGGACCGGGTTGGGCGTGGCGTCGAAGCCGGCGATGCGGGTCGCCTTGGCGCCCGTCGGACGCGGCGCGTGCCACTCCTTGCGCTTCACCGTGAAGGAGCGGTCCGCCGTGTACTTCTTGCCGTCGAGCCCGATCGCCTCGACGTGCACCCGATAGGTGCCCGCCCGGTCGTTCCAGTCGAAGCTCCACGAGCGCGAGGCGTGGTCGAACTTCGGACCGTCGTTGTGGCCGCCCTTCCGCTTGCCGAACCAGTGGTCGCCGCCGTGGTCGCCGTGGCCCCTCGGGCTCCACAGGTCGATGTCCACGCTCTGGACGTCCTTGGTCGTCACCCGGGCGGTGACCTGGGCGGAACGGCCCTTGCTCACCACGACCACGCTCGGGTCGACGGCGACGGACACGATGCTCGGGTCGGGCGTGTACGGCTTGTGGAAGTTGTCCCCAGTGGGGCTCGGCGTGGGCGACGACGTAGGCGCGACAGTGTCCGCGTACGCGGGCGCAGTCGCGAGCGCCGTGGCGCCCATGGCGACCGCTACCAGGGTGGTAGCAGCTCGTTTCACCATGAGGGTAATTCCTCTCCCCGTTCAGGAACGCACCCCCGGTTTGGGGCGCGCCTACGTCATAGACGTCACAAGGGGAAGGAAAGTTGCCTCACACCTACAGAAAAGAGATTACAAAACGATAACTGTCCCCTATGTCTGCTTTATGAATTTTGGGGTATTAGCGGCTTGTTCATGCTTCTCGTTGCGGGCTGGCATCGGCGGCATACCGGGATGTACCTGCATATTCGGCACGCCACGCGCCCTCGCCGTCCGCACGGACCCGGGCGGTGAACCAGCCGTCCCTGCGGGTGACCGCCTCCCCGACGGTCTTCCAGCGGGACGACCCCGCGGGGCGGAAGCAGATCCTGACCCGCTGCCCGGCGAACGGCCGGTAGTCGACCTTCCCGACCGGGTCCACCCGCAGCAGCGTCCCGGTGACGCGCACGCCGTCCCCGTCGCGCACCACTTTGAGGCCCTCGATCTCGGTCGCCCTGCGCAGGTTGAACCCCACCCGGGCGACGGCCCGCTCGCCCCGCGCGTTCACCGCGGTCGCGGTGACCGTCCACGGGCCGCTCGGATACCACCGCGACAGCGGCTTGTCCGGGAGGAACCGCCAGGTCTCCCACTCCCCCGACGAGATCCGGCGGACCGGGCGGCCGTTCCGCGACGCGCCCACCATGCGGGGCATCGCGGCGGACGCCAGCCCGCCCAGGCCCGGCAGGGGCACGGCCGCGGGTACGGCGGCGTCCGGGGGGACCATCGGGTCCGGGGAGCCGGGCGGCACCGGCACGGCGTCGCCGGACGGCGGCGAGGGGGTCGCGTCCGGCTCGGGCTCCTTGCCGGGCTCCCCTCCGGGCTCGTCGCCTCCCGAGGGGGCGCGGCCGGGTTCCAGGACGACGGAGACGCGGTCCGCGCCGCGCGCCACCACGTCGACGACCAGCCGCACCGATCCGCTCGGGCCGACCACGGGGTCGGACGGGCGCACCTCGACCGAGCGGATGGCCAGGTCGCCGGAGGCGGGGGCAGGCGCGGCCGCCGCCGTCGTCGCGGCCGTCGCGGCCGCGAGCACCAGCGTCGCGAGCAGAGGTCTCATCATGCCCCGTGACCGTACGCACGCCCGTGGGCCGCCCCGCCCCCGACACACTCCCGGCCCGGTAAAAATTCGGCCCGGCAGGAATTCGGCCCGGTAGGAATTCGGCCCGAGAACCCGCCTCGTGATCAGCCGGTCGTGTAGAGCTCCTCGATCACCTCGGCGTACCTGGCGTGGACGACCCGGCGCTTGAGCTTCAGGCTGGGAGTGAGCTCGGCGGTCTCTGCCGTCCACTCGACGGGCAGCAGCCGCCAGCGTTTGACCTGCTGCACCCGGGCGAGCTTGCGGTTGGCGGACTCGACCGCCGCCTCGACCTCCTTGAGCACGTCCGGATGCGCGGCCAGGTCGGCCAGGGAGCCGAAGGCGATGCCGCGCGCCCGCGCCCACTCGGGCGCCACCTCGCCGTCCAGGGTGAGGATCGCCACCGGGTAGGGCCGGCGGTCCCCGTACGCGAGGGCCTGCCCGATGAGCGGGTGCTCCTTCAGATGGCCCTCGATCCCGGCCGGGGAGACGTTCTCCCCGCCCGAGGTGATGAACAGCTCCTTCTTGCGGTCGACGATGCGGACGAAGCCGTCCTCGTCGATCGACCCCACGTCGCCGGTGTGCAGCCAGCCGTCGTCGTCGAGGAGCTCGGCGGTCGCCTCGGGCAGGCCGAGGTAGCCCCGGGTGTTGAGCGGGCTGCGCGTGAGGATCTCGCCGTCCTCGGCGATCCGCACCTCGACGCCCGGCTCGGCTCTGCCCACCGTGCCGAGCTTGAAGACGTCCGGCGAGTTGACGGTGAAGGCGCCGGTCGTCTCGGTCATGCCGTAGACGTCGATGACCTTCAGGCCGAGGCCGGCGAAGAACCGCTGCACCTCGACCGGCATCGGCGCGGCGGCGGTCGCGCACCAGCGGGCCTGGTCGAGCCCGATCAGGCCGCGGACGACGGACAGCAGCGCGGCGTCGGCCCGCTCGTACGCCTCGCGCACCTCGGGCGTGACCGTGTGGCCGTGTTGCAGCCCCTCGACGTACGCGAGCCCGGCGGCCATCGCGGCGCGCACGTTCTCCTGCTGCTCGGGCGGCTGGCCGGCCAGCAGCGCCTGCAGCCGGGCCGTCATCTTCTCCCAGACGCGGGGGACGCCGAAGAACAGCACGGGACGCACCCGGCCGAGCGTGGCGCCCAGGTTCGCCATGTCCGTGCAGAAGTAGACGTGGTTGACCTTGACCAGCGGCAGGTACAGGCTGAGCACCCGCTCGGCGATGTGGGCGTAGGTGAGGTAGGAGATCTGCGTGCCGTGCATGGGCAGACGGATCATCCGCTGGGTCGTGGCGATCTCGAACAGCACGTTGGCGTGCGTCAGCGGGACGCCCTTGGGGTTGCCCGTCGTGCCCGAGGTGTAGAGGACGGCCAGCGTGTCCTCCGGGGCCACCGCGCGCCAGCGCGCGTCCACGGCGGCGGGGTCGGCGGCCAGCGCGCCGGCGCCGAGCTTCAGGAACGCCTCCCAGCTCAGGAAGCGCTCGTCGTCTTCGGGGGCGCCCTCCAGCATGACGATCCTCGTCAGCGCAGGCAGCTCGCCGAGGACCGGCTCCCAGCGGGCCAGGTCGGCCGGGCCGCCGAGCACCGCGATCCGCGCCCCGACGTCGCGGGCGACGTACGCGACCTGCTCGGGGGCGAAGGTCGCGTAGATCGAGCAGGGGACGGCGCCCGCGTGAACGGCCCCGAGGTCGGCCAGCACGTGCTCGCTGCGGTTGACCAGCATCAGCGCGACGGCGTCGCCCGGCCGCACGCCGAGCGCGGCGTAGCCCGCGGCGATCTGCAGCACCCTGCTCCGCGCCCCGGCGTAGGTCAGGGTCGTCCAGCCGTCCCCCGCCGGGTCGGAGTAGGCCGGCGAGTCCGGATGCTCCTGCCCGGCCCACCTGAGCTGCTCGCATACCGTCCTGCCCGCGATCTCCCGCTCTATCGCGGCCCGTTCCTCAAGCACGCCGGTCATCGCGCCTCCCAACGGGCATCTCGCACGCGTGGCATGCATCGCACCACACGAGATCGCCACGGACAAGACCCCGATGGCGGGAAGCACGGCGGGATGTGTTATGGGCGGCCATCACAATCGGACAAACAAGACATAAAGGCAGGTAAGGTACACGGGATGATGCGTGATCGGGGGGATCGCATGGCATCCGGAAGATCGGGTCCGCCGATGGGCGAGCGGACGTTCTTCGGCCATCCACGGGGGCTGGCCACGCTGTTCGGCACGGAGATGTGGGAGCGCTTCAGCTACTACGGCATGCGCGCCGTCCTCGTGCTGTTCCTGACCGCGCCCGTCACGCGCGGCGGCATGGGCCTGCCCGAGACGACCGCGGTCGGCATCTACGGCGTCTACATCGCCTCGGTCTACCTGCTCGCCCTAGCGGGCGGCTGGCTCGCCGACCGGCTGCTCGGGGCGCGCAGGACCGTGCTGTTCGGCGCCCTGGTCATCATGGGCGGCCATGTCAGCATGGCGATGCCCATGAGCGGCGGGTTCGTCTGGCTCGGCCTCGTGCTGATCGCGCTCGGCAGCGGGCTGCTCAAGCCGAACATGTCGGCGCTGGTGGGCGAGCTGTACCGGCATGAGGACGACGCCCGGCGCGACTCCGGCTACACGATCTTCTACATGGGCATCAACCTGGGCGCCTTCCTCGGCATCATGGTCGTGCCCTGGCTCCAGACGGGCGGCCGCTGGCACCTCGCCTTCGGTGCGGCGGCGCTCGGCATGGCCGTCGGCCTGACGCAGTACATCCGGGGCCGGGCCACCCTGTGCGGCGCCGGCGAGGAGCCGGACCACCGCCTGACCCCCGACGAGGAGCGGCGCTTCAAGGTCGTCGCGGGCGTCTCGCTGACCGCCGGCGCGGGCGCGCTGGCCTTGTGGGCGCTGAGCGGCACGCTCACCGTGGACCGCTTCGCCCTCGTGCTCACGGTCGTGACGGCGGCCGTGCCGGTCGCCTACTTCGCCTTCCTGTTCTCCTCGCGCGAGGTCACCGAGGAGGAGCGGACCGGGCTGTTCGCGTACGTGTGGCTGTTCCTGGCCGCCGCGATCTTCTGGCTCGTCTACGACCAGGCCGGCAGCGCCCTGCTGCTGTTCGCGAAGAACGACACCGATCTGAACGTGCTCGGCTTCACGATCCCCCCGGGCTGGGTGGGCAACGTCAACTCGCTCGCGATCATCATCGTCGCCCCTCTCTTCGCGGAGATGTTCCTCAGGGCGGGCACCCGGATCAGCACACCGCTCAAGTTCGCGGTCGGCCTGGTGATCGTCGGGCTGAGCTTCGTCGTCATGTCGGTCGCGGCCGGCGTCGCCTCCGGCGGGGTGAAGGTCTCGATCATGTGGCTGCTGTCGGTCTACCTCATCCAGACCGTCGGCGAGCTGTTCCTCAGCCCGGCCGGGCTGTCGGTCACCAACAAGCTCGCCCCCCGGGCGTTCGAGAACCAGCTCATGGGCCTGTGGTTCCTCTCCATGGCCCTCGGCGACTCCGTCGGCGGCCAGGCCTACCGGCTGACCAAGGTCGTGCCGATGCCCGTGTACTTCCTCACCCTCGCGCTCGCCGCGATCGCGGCGGGGCTCGTCATGCTGCTGTTCGTCCGCAGGCTCCGCACGCTGATGGCCGAGCACCACATGCCGTCCGTGCCCACACCGAGCTGACGCTCACAGGGTCGGCGTGAGCGGCTCGCACGGGCGATATCCGGCGGGGTCGCGGGCGATGCGGCGCACCGCCTCCTCCATCACGGCAGGCGGCTGGGTGAACGGCAGCCGCAGGTAGCGCTCCAGCGTGCCGTCCACGCCGAACCACGGCCCCGGAGCCAGCCGTACGCCACGGGCGGCGGCGGCCTCGGCGACCGAGCGCGACACCGGCCCGTCGAGCCGCACCCACAGCGAGCCGCCGCCGCGTGGCGCCGTGAACGCCCAGCCGGGCAGCTCCTCGCGCAGGACCGCGGCGAGCGCCGCGCAGGAGGCGCCGAGCGCACGGCGGCGCTCGGCGCGCGCCTCCTCGATCCGCTCGAACAGGCGCGCGACCACGAGCTGCTCGAAGACCGCGCCCGCGATGTCCACGGCGGCCCGCAGCGCGGCCAGGCGGCGGACGGTCGCGGCGCTCGCCCGGATCCAGCCGACCCGCAGGCCGCCCCACCACAGCTTCGAGGCCGAGCCCACGCTGATCACCCGGCCGTCGGTGTCGAACGCGGCCAGCGGCGCCGCACGTGCCGTCTCGTCCAGCACGATTTCCGCCCAGCTCTCGTCGGCGATCAGCGTGACGCCGTACCGGCGGGCCGCCTCCACCAGTTCGGCGCGGGCGGCGTCGGCCATCAGATGGCCGGTCGGGTTCTGGAAGTCGGGGATGACGTAGGCCAGACGGGCCGCCGACTGGCGCATCGCACAGCTCACCAGGTCGAGATGCCAGCCGTCCTCCTGCACGCCGACCGGCACCAGGCGGGCTCCCCGCATCCGCGCCGCGTCGATCGCGTGCGGGTAGGTCGGCGACTCGACCAGCACCGGGTCGCCCGGCCCGGCGAACGCCGACATCAGCAGGTGGATGGCCTGCTGGGCTCCGGCCGTGACGAGGATCTGCTCGGGCCGGGTGGGCAGCCCACGCTCGCCGTACCTGCGGGCGATCGCCTCGCGCAGCGGCGCGAGTCCGGCCGGGTGGTAGCCCATGCCCAGCGCGTACCGGTGGTAGGCCCGGCCCGCCTCCTCGATGGCCTCGCCGAGCAGGGCGGTCGCCGGGGGCGCGGCCGAGTGCAGCGGCAGCAGCCCGTCGTCGTCGGACACCAGCCACGGGTTGTCGGTCCCGAGCGCCCCGGGGTCGGGCAGGGCCGCGCGGCTGCCGGATCCCTGCCTGCTCTCCAGGTAGCCCTGCTCGCGCAGCCGGTCGTACGCCGCGGTCACGGTGGTGCGGCTCACGCCGAGGGCCTCTGCCAGGTGCCGCTCGGCCGGCAGGCGCACCCCGACCGCGAGCCTCCCGTCGAGGACCAGGCCGCGTACGGCCTCCGCGAGCGCCCGGTAGTAGGGCCGCACGTCCGCCGTATCTTCCGCGCCGTTCCCGACGAGCCTGGCGAGCTGGGGAGCGCTGAGATATCGGTCCATAAAGGCCAATTTCTCTGATTGGCCCTTTTCTCGCAACCCCGCATGCCTGCACGATGGGCCGACTATGACCGAACTCTCCCTCCCCCGCCCTCGTTCGCTCCCGTTGCGGCTCATCCGCCTCTACACCGGCCTGGCGCTGTACGGCGCCGGGATCGCCCTGCTCGTCAGGTCCGGGCTGGGCCTCGACCCCTGGGAGGTCTTCCACCAGGGGATGTCGGTGCGCACCGGGTGGTCGATCGGCCTGTGCATCAACCTGGTGGGCGCGCTGGTGCTGCTGCTGTGGATCCCCCTGCGGCAACGGCCCGGCCTCGGCACGATCAGCAACGTCCTGGTGGTCGGCACCAGCGCCGACGGGGTGATGGCGCTGGTCCCCGCGCCCGCGGCCTGGCCGGTCCAGTGGGCCTTCCTCCTGGGCGGCATCGTCGCCATCGCCGCCGCCTCGGGGCTCTACATCCACGCGGGCTTCGGTCCGGGGCCGCGCGACGGCCTGATGACGGGCCTCAACCGGCTCGGGCTGTCCATCCGGCTCGCCCGCACGGTCGTCGAGATCACCGTGCTCGCCGTGGGCTGGCTGCTCGGCGGCACGGTCGGGATCGGCACGGTGGTGTTCGCCCTGACGATCGGCCCCGTGACGCAGGTCTTCATGAAGCTGTGGGCTCCCGCCGGGGACACCGCCCGGCCGCCGGGTGCGGAGCCGTCATGATGAGGCGAGCGCTCCAGTAAGGCCTGGTCGGGCTTGCCGGATGTCCGCGGCCTCCGGGGCGCGGGAACGCGGTCTCCGCCCGGCGGGACACGCCGTCCGGCGCGGGTAGGTGAGCAGCATGCGGATCGAGGACTACGCCCTGATCGGGGACACGCAGTCGGCCGCCCTCGTCGGCCGGGACGGCTCGATCGACTGGCTGTGCCTGCCGCGGTTCGACTCCCCCTCCTGCTTCGCCCGGCTGCTCGGCGACGAGTCCAACGGCTTCTGGCGGCTGGCCGCCGCGGAACGCGACACGGCCGCCCGGCGGGCGTACGTCGAGGACTCGCTGGTGCTCGCGACCGACTGGGAGACCTCCACCGGGACGGCCAGGGTGGTCGACTTCATGCCGGTTCGCTCCGGCAACCCCGACCTGGTCCGGGTGGTGGAGGGCCTGTCCGGCACCGTGAAGATGACGACGGAGATCCGCATCCGCTTCGACTACGGCCGGATCGTGCCGTGGGCACGCCGGGCGGGCGGCCATCTGCACGCCATCGGCGGCCCCGACTCGGTCTGGATCCACTCGCCCGTCGCGCTGCGCGGCGGCGACTACCGGCACGAGGCGACGTTCACGGTCGCCGCCGGGCAGCGGGTGCCGTTCGTGTTCACCTGGCACCCCTCCCACCAGCCGCAGCCCCAGGCCATCGACCCCCTCGCCGAGCTCGGCCTGACCGTCCAGGCGTGGCGGGACTGGGCCGCCCGTTGCGGCTACCGGGGACCCTGGCGGGACGCCGTCGTCCGCTCGCTGATCACGCTCAAGGCGCTGACCTACAGCCCGACCGGCGGGATCGTCGCGGCGCCGACCACCTCGCTGCCCGAGCGCCTGGGCGGGGTGCGCAACTGGGACTACCGCTACTGCTGGCTGCGCGACGCCTCCATGACGCTCGACGCGCTCCTGCGGGCGGGGTACCTCGAGGAGGCGGACGCCTGGCGCGTGTGGCTGCTGCGCGCCATCGCGGGCCGCCCCGAGGACCACCAGATCATGTACGGCGTGGCCGGCGAACGCCGCCTGCCGGAGATGACCCTCGACTGGCTGTCCGGGTACGAGGGCTCACGCCCCGTCCGCATCGGCAACGACGCCGCCGGCCAGTTCCAGCTCGACGTCTACGGTCAGGTGGTCAACGCCCTCTACAAGGCACGCAAGAAGGGCATGCCGCCCGACGACTACACCTGGTCGCTGCTGGTGAAAGGGGCCGAGTTCCTCGAACACAACTGGGACCAGCCCGACGAAGGACTGTGGGAGGTGCGCGGCCCCCGCCGCCACTTCGTCCACTCCAAGATCATGTCGTGGCTCGCGATGGACCGCATGACCCGAGGGGCCGCGGAGCTGGGCCGCACCGGGCCGTTCGACCGGTGGTGCGCCCTGCGCGACCGCATCCACGCCGAGGTCTGCGACAAGGGCTACGACCCCGAGCGAAACACCTTCACCCAGTCCTACGGCTCCCGCGAGCTCGACGCGGCCCTGCTGCAGATCCCCATCGTCGGCTTCCTGCCCCCCGACGACCCCCGCGTCATCGGCACCGTCGAAGCCATCGAACGCGAACTCATGACCGACGGCTTCGTCCTGCGCTACCCCCTCGCGGAGGACAACCCCGTCGACGGCCTCCCCGGCGGCGAAGGCGCCTTCCTCGCCTGCAGCTTCTGGCTCGCCGAAGCCAGAGCGGTGATCGGCCGCCACGACGACGCCGTCGAACTGTTCGAACGCCTCGTCGCCCTGTCCAACGACGTCGGCCTCCTCGCCGAGGAATACGACCCCAGAACAGGCCGCCAACTCGGCAACTTCCCCCAGGCCTTCAGCCACATCCACCTGATCCACACCGCCCAGGCGCTGAGCCGGGAGGTACGCGGCGCGGGCACGGCGACGGTGATGAGCCTGTGACAGCCACGCTCGCGGGTGAGAGGACGGCCTGCGCCCGGTAGCGTGACGGGCATGCGGATCGAGGACTACGCCCTGGTGGGCGACATGCAGTCGGCCGCCCTCGTCGGCCGGGACGGCTCGATCGACTGGCTGTGCCTGCCGCGGTTCGACTCCCCCTCCTGTTTCACCCGGCTGCTCGGCGACGAGTCCAACGGCTTCTGGCGCCTGGCCCCG
The DNA here is from genome assembly GCF_006874435.1 of Microbispora sp. KK1-11. NCBI lineage: Bacteria > Bacillati > Actinomycetota > Actinomycetes > Streptosporangiales > Streptosporangiaceae > Microbispora > Microbispora sp. KK1-11. Next base: position 220,246 of record NZ_VIRJ01000004.1, read on the forward strand.
GCGGGACACGAGCAGGCCACGCGCCGCGCGTACGTCGAGGACACGCTCATCCTCGAGACCGTCTGGGAGACGCCCACGGGCGCGGTCAAGGTCATCGACTTCATGCCGCCCCGGCACGCCAACCCCGATCTCGTACGGATCGTCGAGGGCCTGTCCGGCACCGTGGAGATGACGACGGAGATCCGCATCCGCTTCGACTACGGCCGCATCGTCCCCTGGGTGCGCCGCAGGAACGGGCACCTGCACGCCATCGGCGGCCCCGACTCGGTCTGGATCCACTCCGGCGTCCCGCTGCGCGGCGGCGACTACCGGCACGAGGCGACGTTCACGGTCGCCGCCGGGCAGCGGGTGCCGTTCGTGTTCACCTGGCACCCGTCACATCAGCCGGAGCCGGAGCGGATCGACCCGCTGGAGCAGCTGGCCGAGACCAGGCTCCTGTGGGAGGAGTGGGTCTCGCGGTGCGGTCACCGGGGTCCCTGGCGGGACGCCGTCGTCCGCTCGCTGATCACGCTCAAGGCGCTCACCTACAGCCCGACCGGTGGCATCGTGGCCGCGCCGACCACCTCGCTGCCCGAGCATCTGGGCGGGGTGCGCAACTGGGACTACCGCTACTGCTGGCTGCGCGACGCCTCCATGACGCTCGACGCGCTGACCGGGGCCGGATACGTCGAGGAGGCCGCCGCCTGGCGTTCCTGGCTGCTGCGGGCCATCGCCGGCCGCCCCGAGGACGTCCAGGTCCTGTACGGCGTGGCCGGTGAACGCCGCCTGCCGGAGATGACCCTCGACTGGCTGCCGGGCTACGAGAACTCGACGCCCGTGCGGATCGGCAACGGCGCGGCGACCCAGCTCCAGCTCGACATCTACGGGGAGTTCGTCGACGCGCTCTATCAGGCGCGCAAGCAGGGCATGGCGCCGGACGACCACGCCTGGGCCCTGGTCACGAAGGTCATGGAGTTCTTCGAGCACAACTGGGACCAGCCCGACGAGGGACTGTGGGAGGTGCGCGGCCCCCGCCGCCACTTCGTCCACTCCAAGGTCATGGCCTGGGTCGCGGCCGACCGCATGGTCCGCGTCATCGAGGAGCTGGGCCGGCGCGGCGACGTGGAGCGCTGGCGGGCCCTGCGCGACCGCATCCACACGGAGGTCTGCGACAAGGGCTACGACCCCGGACGCAACACCTTCACCCAGTCCTACGGCTCGCGTGAGCTGGACGCGGCCCTGCTGCAGATCCCCATCGTCGGCTTCCTGCCCCCCGACGACCCCCGCGTCATCGGCACCGTCGAAGCCATCGAACGCGAACTCATGACCGACGGCTTCGTCCTGCGCTACCCCCTCGCGGAGGACAACCCCGTCGACGGCCTCCCCGGCGGCGAAGGCGCCTTCCTCGCCTGCAGCTTCTGGCTCGCCGAAGCCAGAGCGATGATCGGCCGCCACGACGACGCCGTCGAACTGTTCGAACGCCTCATCGCCCTGTCCAACGACGTCGGCCTCCTCGCCGAGGAATACGACCCCAGAACAGGCCGCCAACTCGGCAACTTCCCCCAGGCGTTCACCCACATCCACCTGATCCGCACGGCCCAGGCGCTGGCCCGCTACGCCGAGCGGCGGTAGCCGAGGCTCCTGGCGCACTCGCGGAATCCGAGCGACCGGTACAGCCGGGCGGGCACCGGATAGGCGTCGTCGCCGCGCGGGCTCACCACCGCCCGACGTGCTCCCGCCCGCCGCGCCGCATGCAGCGCGGCCAGGCAGACGGCCCGTGCGAGACCGCGCCGGCGGTGGCCCGGCGCGGTGCCCGCCGGTTCGATCCGGGCGGCCCGGTTGGCCTCGTCCAGCCAGACCAGGCAGAACGCCGCGGCGCTTCCGTCCGGCGCCTCGGCGATCCAGTCCAGGTCGGACCGGTACGGCCAGGCCCGCCGGACCGCGTGGTAGCTCTCCTCGGTCACCCTCGACGGATGGAACGCCGCCCGGTGCGCGGCGACGCGTTCGGGGACGTCGGCGTCGGCAACCGCGCGCAGGCGGTATCCGGCGGGCCGGCTCGGCTCGGGCAGGCCGTCGTCCAGGTCCATGACCATGTGCAGGAAGAAGGGCCCCTCGCCCGTACGCCGGTAGCCGCGCCGGTCGAGCGCCGCGAACAGGTGTGTCTCTGTGCTGGAGACCGTGACCGTCCTGACCTGCCCGGGCCCCGGCGCCGTCGCGGCGAACCAGTCCAGGATCTCGCCGGCCGGCGAGGGGTGCCGCGGATCGGCCACCAGGCCGAGGTGGCCGGAATCGGCCCATCCCCAGGCCGTGGTCGCGTCGCCGGCGTCCCAGAGCATGGTCGCCCACTCGTGCTCCCTGCCCGTGTGCTGGAAGCGTTCCCACGCCAGATCCCCGACGTGCCAGGTCGCCCCCGGCGACCACAACCGGGCGGTCAGCTCCTGCATCGCCCGCAGATCATCCACCCCGGCGTACGGTCTGCGGGCGAAGCGCGCGGTCGTCATGCCGGCCGGTCTCCCCCCGGCCGGCGTCCCCCGCACGGGATTTTCCGCGCGGCGGTCATGCGTCGCAGCCGCAACTGCGCCGCGGGACCAGGTGGGCGGCGGGAAGCGGCGCGGACGCGGGCGCGCGGTCGAGGAGCAGCGCGACCGCCTGCTCGGCCATGGCGTCCAGCGGCTGCTCCATGACGCTGAGCGCGGGGGCCGTGTAGGCGCTGTCCGGAGTCCCGTCGCAGCTCATCAGGGCGAGGCGGCCGGGGACGGGCAGACCGGCGGACGACGCGGCCGCGAGGACTCCGATGGCCTGTTCGTCGGTCGCCGCGATGAGGGCGCGCGGCATCGTCCCCCCGGCGATCAGCTCCGCCGTCAGCCGCGCCGCCGCCTCCCGCGAGTAGTCGCAGCGCAGCAGCAGGGGTTCGGAGCCGGAGGAGGAGACGGCGCGCTGCCAGGCGTCCCGCCGCTCGGCGACCGGGCCGGCGTCGTGGGGACCGGACAGGAAGGCGATGCGCCGCTGCCCGTGGCCCCGCAGGTGCTCGACGGCCGCGCGGACCGCGGCGTCGTTGTCGGCGGACACGAGCGGGGCCTGGCCCGGAACCGGCCGGTGGTGGACGTAGACCGAGGGCACGCCCGCCGCCACCGCCTGGGCCGCGACGTCGGCGCCGCCGTCGGCGGAGACGACGATCAGACCGTCGACCTGCGCCGCGAGGAAACGTTCGACGAGGTGCTGCTGCCTGTCCGGGAGGTAGCCCGCGTTGCCCGTCATCATCAGCGTGTCGCGCCTGTCCAGCGCACGCTCGACGCTCCGCGCGAGGGCGGCGAAGTAGGGGTTGGACGCGTCGGCCAGGACCAGGCCGGCGACCCCGGTGGTGCCGGCCCGCAGCGCCCGCGCGATCCGGTTGGGGCGGTAGCCCAGCTCGGCGGCCGCGGCGAGGACCCGCTCCCTGGTCCCGGGCGCCACCGGGCGCGGGCCGTTGTTCATCACGTAGCTGACCACCGCCGTGGACGTGCCGGACCGGCGGGCCACGTCCGCGAGCGTGACGGCCATGGGAGGCTCCTTTCCTCGTGCGGCTTGCATCCTCTCATCTAAACGATTAGAACTGCCACGTGAGCCGTCCGTGGACGGCCGGCCCCGCCTCGTCCTCATCCGCCGTCCCGCCCCTGCGAAGAAAGCCCCCGCATGACCCCGACACCTCTCCTGGTCGACACCGACACCGGATCCGACGACGCCGTGGCCCTGCTGCTGGCCGCCGCCAGCGGCCTGGGCGACGTGCGGGCCGTCACCACCGTGGCCGGCAACGTCCCGCTGCCGACGGCCACCCGCAACGCGCTGATCTCCCTGGAGGTCGCGGGAGCGGCCGACGTCCCCGTCCACCAAGGGTGCGACCGCCCGTTGTTGAGACCCTTGTCCACCGCGCAGCACGTGCACGGGCAGGACGGCATGGGCGACATCGGCCTGCCCGGCCCGCGGCGCGGTCCGGAACCGGGGCACGCGGCCGACGTCCTGCTGTCCTACGCCCGGCGGTTCCCCGGCGAGCTGACCCTGGTCACCCTGGGCCCGCTGACCAACCTCGCCGCCGCCCTCCTGCGGGAGCCCGGCCTGCTCGGCCGCTTCCGGCACGTGTACTGCATGGCGGGCGCCGCGGACGCCCACGGCAACATCACCGCCACCGCGGAGTTCAACGTGTGGGCGGATCCCGAGGCGGCCGGCGTCGTGCTGCGGGCGGCGCGCCCGGACACGGTCACCTGGGTCGGCTGGGACGTCTCCCGCAAGTACGCCGTCATGACGCCGGAGGACCAGCGGCGTCTCGAACGGCTCGGCACTCCCATCGCCGTCTTCGCCCATCGGATCAACCGGACGGTCGCGGAATGGGCGCGCGAGGTCACCGGCCTGGCCGGCTACGACCTGCCCGACCCGATCGCCATGGCCGTGGCGCTGCGGCCCGATCTGGTCCTCGAAGAGGAGCGGGCGCACGTGACGGTCGCACTCGGCGACGAGACCCGGGGGCAGATGATCGTCGATCGCCGCCGTGCGGCCCCTGAGCCCAATCTGACCCTGGTGCGCCGCGTCGACGAGGCCGGCTTCAAGGACCTGCTGTTCTCCACGTGCGCCGGAACGGGCCGGGCCGCATGACCCTCGCATCGTCCACCCCGCGGCCGGACGGGCGCTTCGAGCTGCACTGCCATCTCGACGGCTCGGTCCGGCCCGCCACGGTCGCGGATCTCGCCAGGGCCCAGGGGATCACGCTGACGCGGCCCGCGCACACGCTCGTGACCGCGCCCGCCCGGTGCGGGAGCCTGACCCGGTTCCTCACCTTCATCGACCTCCCGTTGCGCGTCCTGCAGACGCCGGACGCGCTGCGACGCGCGGCGCGCGAACTCGTCGAGGACTGGCACGCGGACGGCGTGGTGTACGGGGAGGCGCGCTTCGCCCCGCAACTTCACGGCCGGCGGGGCCTGACCCTGGACGAGGCGGTCGAAGCGGTCGCCGGCGGTCTCGCCTCCGGCGCGGCGGCCACGGGCGTGCGCACTGGGCTGGTGCTGTGCTGCCTGCGGCATCAGACGCCGGACGAGAGCGTCGCCGTCGCGGAGACCGCGGTGCGGCACCGCGACAAGGTGGCGGGGCTCGACCTGGCGGGCGACGAGCGCCTGTTCCCCGGCGCGCCGCACCGGCCCGCCTTCGCCGTCGCGCAGGCGGCGGGACTGCCCTGCACCGTGCACGCGGGTGAGGCCTCGGGGCCGGAGAGCGTCTGGGAGGCGATCGACGTCCTGGGCGCGTGCCGCATCGGCCACGGCGTGCGGTCCGCCTCCGACCGGGCCCTGCTCGACCGGCTCGGACGCGAGCGGATCGCCCTGGAGATGTGCCCCACCAGCAACGTCCAGACGGCCGCGGTCCCCCGGCTGGCCGACCACCCGGCCCACGCGCTCCTGGCGGCGGGCCTGGGCGTCACCATCAGCACCGACACGCGAACCACCTCGGGGACGACGCTGCGGCGGGAGTTCGACGCGCTGCGGGAGACGTTCGGCTGGACGGCCGACGAGGAGACGGCCTGTCAGGCGCACGCGGCCGCCGCCGCCTTCGCCTGGCCCCCGGCCCGGCCGGACCTCCCGAAGGGCACCAGCCCGGAGACGGCCTGACCGCGGCCTCCCCCGGCGCCGTCCCTCCCGCACTCGTCACCCCGGGCGCGGGGCGGGGTCACGACTGGCCGGCGATGCGGGCGAGGAGCCGGGCGAACTCCGGCGGCGGCGCGACGACCAGCCGGGTCTGCCCGTCGTGGCTGATGAGGTCGGCCTGGATGCGGGTCAGCTTGCCCCGGCGCCACCAGTACACGTGGGGGCTGAGCCCGTCGGCCCGGCCGGCGTGCTCCCGGTGGGCGAAGATGCGCAGGCGCTCGATCGCGCGCACCACGCCGATGCCGGCCACCGGGTGCACCGCGACCATGCCCCGGTGCGGCAGCACGGCGAGCATGCCGTCCTCGGGCACGTCCATGTACGCCGTCAGGCGGCGCAGGTGGGCCGCCGCGCTGGGCGCGGTCAGCAGCGAGACCTCGGTCCCGGCGAGGTCGAGCCGCGACACAGTGGGCCGCTCGTCGGTCAGGGCGTTGCCGATGGCCACGTCGAGCGCCTCGGCCGGCGGGATCGGCCAGCAGAACGCCTCCTCCGGGCGCACCGGACGGGCGCCGATGGTCAGCACCTCGATCAGGTCGGCGCTGAGGTGGCGGCCGATGATCCGGGAGGGGTCGGGGAAGGCGGGGTCGTCGGCGGCGTGGACCCGCGTGCGCAGCAGCGGCTTGATGGGCGTGAGGTTGCAGGCGTCGAACGGCTCGCCCGACACCGCGTGGGCCAGATGCTCGGAGACCAGCATCGGCCAGTCCTCGCGGGCGCGGCGACCGGCCTCCCGGCGCAGGCCGACGAGGTTCACCACCCGCTCACGCTCCGGCGAGGTCAGCGTCAGCGACGTGCCGTCGGCCGCGAACGCGCAGGTGTAGCCCATGGTCTCGGCGACCAGGGCGAGCAGGGAGTCGAGATCGACGTCCTCGACTGCTCTCGGGGCGGGATGGTCCGGCCGCGTCCGGCTGAGCAGTCGCCGCAAGAGTCCCAACGCACCATCCCTTCGCCACGGCCCGGGCACGCATCCGGGCGCGTCTCAGGTTGCCGCGTAAGAGTCGCGGAAGGTGCCCGCGACAGAGCACGATTCGGTCACAATAGCCACATTCGTCTCCAACCACATCGCCATCTGTGGTGTGCCGTGGCCGACTGGCAGGCCCGCGACGGTCGGCACGCCCAGCGGGGCCAGGAGTTCCGTCAGCACGGGCAGCGGGTCACCGCAGTCCACCCACGATCCCAGCACGATGCCCGCCGCGCCGTCGAGACACCCGGCCTGCAGCAGTTGCGTCACCATGCGGTCGATCCGGTACGGCTCCTCGGTGACGTCCTCCAGCAGCACGATACGGCCCCGCGCGCGCAGCGCGTACGGCGTGCCGCACAGGGCGGCCAGCAGGGCGAGGTTGCCCCCGGTGAGCCGGCCCTCGGCCCGGCCCGGCACGATCACCCGGTCGCCCGTGACCGGCGCCGGCGTGCCGCCCTCGAACAGGGCCTCGCGCAGGTGGGCGAAGGTGACCGGCTCGGGCCCCTCCGGGTCGCTGATCGTCGCGCAGGCCGGCATCGGCCCGAACAGCGTCGCCAGGCCCAGCCGGTCGGCGAAGGCCCGGTGCAGCGCGGTGATGTCGCTCGACCCGAGCAGGATCTTCGGACCGGCCGCCGCCATGGCGTCCCAGTCGAGCAGCCCGAGCAGCCGGGTGGTGCCGTAGCCGCCCCTGGCGCAGACGACCGCCGCCACCCCGGGATCGCACCACGCGTCCTGGAGGTCGGCCGCCCGTGCGGCGTCCGGCCCGGCCAGGTAGCCCTCCCTCGCGAGGATCGACGCCCCGTGCACGACCCGCAGCCCGAGCCCGGCCAGGACCTCGGTGCCGCGCTCGAGCCGTACGGGATCGACGGGGCCGGCCGGCGCGACCAGCGCGACGGTGTCGCCGGGCCGCAGCCGCCGGGGCAGGCTCGGGACCGTTACAGAGGCGTCACCGCCCGCCCCGCCGCGGAAGCGCTCGCTCACCCTTCAAAGGGTGTCAGACTTAGCGGTATCTATGCGACCTCCGACGCACATCCTCGTGGTCAACGGTGTCAAGGTCCGTCGTCCGGTGTTCGTTGTCGCGGCGCCGCACTCCGGCGCGGACCTGCTGGGCCGTGCCCTCAAGCGCTCGCCCGGGTTCCACGTGACCATGGGCAGGGGCCCGGTGGCCCGGGTCGTCCACGCCTTCGCCAGGAGACCCTCGATCGCCCGCAGCGGCGGCGCCCCGCAGGTGCTGCGCGACGTGCTGGCGGAGGCGTGGCAGGTGGTCCCGGCGGCGTGCGCGGAGTGCCCGGCCGCCTGTCGTGAGGCGGGCGGCATCGTCGGCGCGGGGCCGTGCGTCGGGCCGGGCACGCTGTCCCGGTTCGGCGACGCCAGCCCCGACCTGCTCTACAGCGCGCCGGTGCTGCTGCGGGCGTTCCCCGACGCCCGGCTCATCCAGATCATCCGCGACGGCCGTGACGTCGTCGCCGACATGCTCGCCGACCCCGCCTGCATGACCTGGGTCAAGCCCCACATGCTGAGCGAGGACGCGGAGTTTCCCAACCCGTTCCTCGGCGTGCGCTCGGCCGAGCACCGCGAGCGATGGGCCGGGATGCCGCCCGCGGGCAAGTGCGCGTTGCGCTGGCGCGGCGCCGTACGGCTGAGCGCCGCCCTGCGCCGCGAACTGCCCGGCGAGCACCTGCTCACCCTGCGGTACGAGGACATGGTGGCCTCGCCGGGAGAGGCGATCGACGCGGTGTCGTCCTTCCTGGAGGCCAAGATCTCCACGATCGCGCTGTACGGCACGGCGATCCCCCGGCCGGGAAGCTGGCGCAGGCGACTGTCGGCCGAGGACGCCGAACTGGTGGAGAAGGTGGCCAGGGAGGAGCTCGCCCGCCTCGGCTACCGCTGAACCGTGACTACCGCTGAACCATGACTACCGCTCGAACCATGGCTCAGACGTCTGGGAGTCTCGGCGCCTCAGGAACCGCCCTGGCCAGAGCCGGTGAACTGGGTGCGGTACAGCTCGGCGTAGGCGCCGCCCCGCTCCAGCAGCTCCTCGTGCCGGCCGCGTTCGGCGACCCTGCCGTCCTCGACCACCAGGATCGTGTCGGCCTCGCGGATGGTCGACAGCCGGTGGGCGATCACCAGCGACGTCCTGCCCTGCAGGGCGGTCTTCAGCGCCTGCTGCACCGCGGCCTCGGACTCCGAGTCCAGGTGGGCGGTCGCCTCGTCCAGCACCACCACCCGCGGCGCCTTCAGCAGGAGCCGGGCCAGGGCGATGCGCTGCTTCTCCCCTCCCGACAGCCGGTAGCCGCGGTCGCCGACGACCGTCTCCAGCTCCTCCGGCAGGTTCTTGACGAGGTCGGCGATCTGGGCCGCGCGCAGGGCGTCCCAGACCTCCTCGTCGGTCGCCTCCGGACGGGCGTAGCGGAGGTTGTTGCCGATCGTGTCGTGGAACAGATGAGCGTCCTGCATGACCACTCCCACCGTGTCCCTGATGCCGTCCAGGGTGGCGTCGCGGACGTCCAGTCCGTTGATCCGGACGGCGCCCTCGTCCACGTCGTACAGCCGCGAGACCAGTTGGGTGATGGTCGTCTTGCCCGCGCCCGAGTGGCCGACGAGCGCCACCAGCTCGCCCGGGTGCGCGGTGAACGACACGCCCTTGAGCACCTCCTGCGAGGGCCCGGTGTCCGGGCGGGCCACCGACTCGAGCGACGCCAGCGACACCTCGGAGGCGGCCGGGTAGCGGAAACGGACGTCGTCGAACTCGATCGTGACCGGCCCTTCGGGGATCGGCTCCGCGTCCGGCTTCTCTGCCACCATCGGCTTGAGGTCGAGCACCTCGAAGACCCGGTCGAAGCTCACCAGCGCGGTCATCACGTCCACGTGGACGTTCGACAGGCTGGTCAGCGGGCCGTACAGGCGCATGAGCAGGGACGACTGGGCGACCAGGGTGCCGAGCGCGAAGGCCCCGGAGATCGCGAGCACACCGCCGAGACCGTAGACGAGAGCGGTCGCCAGCGCGGCGACCAGGCCGAGCGCGATGCGGAACACCGCGCCGTACATGGCGACGATCACGCCCACGTCGCGGACCCGGCCCGCGCGCTCCGCGAAGTGGGCCGCCTCGTCGTCCGGCCTGCCGTACAGCTTGGCGACCATGGCCCCGGCCACGTTGAACCGCTCGGTCATCACCGAGCTCATCTCGGCGTCGAGCTGCATCTGCTCGCGGGTCAGCGCGGACATCCGGCGGCCGACCCACTTGGCCGGGAAGATGAAGATCGGCAACAGGACCAGCGCGACCAGCGTGACCTGCCACGACAGCACGAGCATGGTGCCGAGCACCATGACCAGGCTGATGACGTTGGACACCACCGACGACAACGTGCTGGTGAGAGCCCGCTGCGCCCCGATGACGTCGGTGTTCAGCCGGGAGACCAGCGCGCCGGTCTGGGCGCGCATGAAGAACGCGACCGGCATGCGCTGCACGTGGTCGAAGACCTCGGTGCGCAGGTTGTAGATCAGTCCCTCTCCGATGCGAGCGGAGTACCAGCGCTGCACCAGGCCGAGCCCGGCGTCCAGCACCGCGAGCGCTCCGATCGCCGCGGCGAGCCACACGACCACGTCGACCCGCCCGGGGGTGATGCCGTAGTCGATGATCGCCTTCATCAGCAGCGGGTTGGCGACCACGATGACCGCGTCGACCACGACCAGCGCGAGGAAACCGGCGATCTGGGCGCGGAACGGCCGGGCGTAGCCGGCGATGCGCCGGACGGTCCCCGGCGCGAGCCGCTCTTTCGTCACGGAGCTGTCACGCCGTAAGGACCGCATCACCTGAAGGCCGTAGCCCCCGTTCATCATCGACATATGTCGTACATCCTCCCAGGCGTGCAGCGGTGGGAGGACTCCCCCGATTCCCCCGTCAGCTCGAAGCGAACAGGACTTATGCGTTCGCCCCGAACCGTACCCCTCAGTTCGACCCGAACAGTGCCCCTCAGTTCGACCCGAACAGTGCCCGGATGCGCGCCGCCTGCTCGGCCCGCTCGGCTGCGGCCTGCTCCTCCAGCGTGCGTCCCGGCGCGGCCTGCAGCAGCCGCTTCGTGGCGGCCGCGGCGGCGCGGTCGGTCGCCAGCAGCGCGGCGGCCAGGTCCTGTACGGCCTGGGCCAGCTCGGACGCGGGCACCGCGATCTCGGCCAGGCCGAGCCGTACGGCCTCGGCGGCCCCGACGGTACGCGCGGTCAGGCACATCTCGATGGCCCGGGGAACCCCCACGATGTCGGCCAGGGGCTTGGTCCCGGTCAGGTCGGGAACCAGCCCCAGCGCGGGCTCCTTCATGCAGAACTTCACGTCGTCCGCGACGACACGCAGGTCGCACGCGAGCGCGAGCTGGAAGCCCGCCCCGATCGCGTGGCCCTGCACGGCCGCGATCGACACGATCTCCGGCCTGCGCAGCCACAGGAAGCCCTTCTGGGCTTCGGCGATCCGCTGCTCGAACTCGGTGTCGTCGAGCGCCGCGGCGCTCGCGAACGATCCCTGTCCGGGCACCCCCTCAGGCGTGAACATACGCAGGTCTATCCCGGCTGAGAAGGACGGCCCCTCGCCTTCGACCACGACCACTCTCACCTGCTCCGGAAGGGTCTCCCCGATCCGGGCCAGGGCCGACCATGTCGCGAACGTCTGAGCGTTCCGCTTGTCCGGCCGGTCCAAAGTGACGGTCGCGATCTCGCCGTCCACCTCGAAGCGCACTCCGACCTCGGCCGGCGCGGCCGCCGAGATCGTCGACACATCGGAGCCGTCGCCCGTCTCACGGGCGTGCTCCAGATTCCCCCCCATTGCCGCTTCCGCCATGCCCTGCTCCTGCTCCGGTGCGGAGCGGCGTCGCCTCGCACGGCCGGTCCGGTGCGGCGCACCGTCCGTGCCGGGCGTCCGCCCTCCTGTTCATCTCGCGGTCGCGCCCGAGCTTACCGAATATCGTTCTGGCGAGTCGGACGCGACCGCTCCTCCTGCAGGAACGAGCGGCTGCGGTCGCGCGTCTTGAGGTGGATCTCTAGCGCTTGGACTTGCCCCGGGTCGCGCCGCCGCGCCCGCGCAGAGTCACCCCGGACTCGCTCAGGATGCGGTGGATGAACCCGTACGAGCGGCCGGTGGAAGCAGCCAGAGCGCGGATGCTCTCACCCGCGGAATAGCGCTTCTTGAGATCAGCGGCCAGCTTTTCCCGGTCGGCCCCGGTCACCCGGGTGCCCTTCTTCAGAGTCTCGGCCACGAGTACCTCCTGTAGTGCCAGACTTCCGCAGCGTTACTTCAGCCCATGATCAGTCATTTCGACGGGATCGGCTACCTACTCCGCGGGAAAAGATCCCTACCCGCTCAAATTAAGATCAGGCAAGCGCCACAAGATCGGAAAATTCGTCGCTCCATGCGTCTTCTACTCCGTCTGGCAACAGAATCACCCTATCGGGCCGCAGCGCCTCCACGGCTCCCTCGTCGTGCGTGACCAGCACAATCGCGCCCGTGTAGGAGCCGAGGGCCGCCAGCACCTGATCGCGGGAGGCCGGATCGAGGTTGTTGGTGGGCTCGTCGAGCAGCAGCACGTTGGCGCTCGACAGCACCAGCGTCGCGAGGGCGAGACGGGTCTTCTCGCCGCCGGACAGGACCCCGGCGGGCTTGTCCACGTCGTCGCCGGTGAACAGGAACGACCCCAGCACCTTGCGCAGGTCGACGTCGGCCATGTCGGGCCCGGCCGAGCGCATGTTCTCCAGGACCGTGCGCCCGGGGTCGAGCGTCTCGTGCTCCTGCGCGTAGTAGCCGAGCTTGAGCCCGTGACCGGGCACGACCTCACCGGTGTCGGGCTTCTCGATGCCCGCGAACAGGCGCAACAGCGTGGTCTTGCCCGCGCCGTTCAGGCCCAGGATGACGACCCGTGAGCCCCGGTCGACGGCGGCGTCGACGTCGGTGAACACCTCCAGCGAGCCGTACGACTTGGACAGGCCGCGGGCCGTCAGCGGGGTCTTCCCGCAGGGCGCGGGGTCGGGGAAACGCAGCCTGGCGACGCGGTCGGAGCGCCGCTCGCCCTCGACGCCGGAGAGCAGCCGCCGGGCGCGCCGCTCCATGTCCTGGGCCGCCTTGGCCTTGGTGGCCTTCGCCCGCATGCGGTCGGCCTGGGACAGCAGGGCGGACGCCTGCCGCTCGGCGTTGACCCGCTCGCGCTTGCGCCGCTTCTCGTCGGTCTCCCGCTGGGCGAGGTAGGCCTTCCAGCCGACGTTGTAGGTGTCGATCACGCAGCGGTTGGCGTCGAGGTGGAGCACCCGGTTTACCGTCGCATCAAGAAGGTTTACGTCATGGCTGATGATCACCAAGCCGCCCTGGTGCGAGCGCAAAAAATCACGAAGCCAGCCGATCGAGTCCGCATCGAGGTGGTTTGTCGGCTCGTCAAGCAGGAGAGTCTCCGCTCCGGAGAAAAGGATGCGGGCCAGTTCCACCCGCCGTCGCTGGCCACCGGACAGGGTCTCCAGCGGCTGGCCGAGGACGCGGTCGGGCAGCCCGAGGCTGGAGGCGATCGAGGCCGCCTCCGACTCCGCGGCGTAGCCGCCGAGGACGTGCAGACGGTCCTCCAGGCGACCGTAGGCGCGCACCGCCCGGTCGCGTACGCGCTGGTCGTCGGCCGCCATCCCGGCCTCGGCCTCGCGCAGTTCGCGGAGCACGTCGTCGAGGCCGCGGGCCGACAGGATCCGGTCGCGCGCCAGTACGCTCAGGTCGCCGGTGCGGGGGTCCTGGGGCAGGTAGCCGACGCTGCCGGAGATCGTGACCGTGCCCGCGGCGGGCAGGCCCTCTCCCGCCAGGACCTTGGTGAGGGTGGTCTTGCCGGCTCCGTTGCGGCCGACCAGACCGATCTTGTCGCCCGGGTTCACCCGGAACGAGGCGCCCTCGATGAGCAGGCGCGAGCCGGCGCGGAGTTCGATGTCAGAAGCGATGATCATGGTTAAGGGGACACTCCCGTAGGTGATGAGGTCAGGATCGGCACCGGGAGCGATCAATCGGGAGTGCGCATGGGCTCAAGTGTAGTGCCGCCGTGTCCACCACCGCCTGCGGTGAAACCTCCCTCGCCCCGCCGCCACGCGGCCGGTCAGGGGTCGATCAGGCGGATCCGTACGGCGCGGAACAGCGCGGGGGCGCCCTCCAGGACCGCCGGCCGGGGGTCGGGGACGGTGAGGAAGGGGCCGGTCTCCAGGGCGAACAGCGGCGCGAGGCGCCGGTCGCGCCGGATCTCGTCGATCGAGCGCCGGTCCCCGCCGAGCACGACGGCCTCCAGGTCCGCGAGTCTCGGCAGGAGCACCCGGACGGCCAGGTCGGCGGCGGCACCCAGCGCCTCTGCCGACTGCTTGTCCCTGCGCCGGGCGAAGCGCTGCTGCGACCACCCGCCCGCCGCGCTGCGCCCGTGCACCTGACGCGAGCCGACCTTGCCCGTCACGAGGCGGGCGCCGGTGAAGACGCCGGCGGCGTGCCCGCCGAGCCGGGCCAGCAGCACGCCCACGGTCCGCTCACGGCACACGTGGGCCACCAGCGCCGCCGCAGGCGGGGGAAGGCGGAACGCGCCGTCACCTTCACGGTCACGGGAGAGGCGCAGCGGCGGGAACGGCACGTGGCACTCGGCGACCGCCCCGTCGGCGGCGTCGAGACGGACCAGGTCGGGCAGGACGACGGCCTCGATCGCGCCGTGCCGCTCGGCGAAGCGCGCGATCCATCCGGCGAGCCGCTCGGGGGCGACCGGGATCCATCTGCCGCCTCCCGCGGCGGGCCCTGCCGTCATGGCTGATCAGCCTACTCGTGCACCGTCTGTCGGATTCCTTCCAACTGACGGGGAAATATAGGTGAATTTCCTCCTGCGGACGGCAAGTCCGGGGGCCCGGCGTCCCACAATTCAATCGTGTCGCTCCCCTCGCCTTCGGCGGCGCCGCTCGCCGCGACCTCGCAAAGCGTCCCGGCGTCCGGTCCGGCCCCGGCGACCCCGTTCCCCCCGGACAGCGCGCGGGAACACGCGCCGGCGGACACCGCGTGGGAACACGGCCCGGCCACCATGGTGCGGAGGTACACCCCGGCGGCCGCCGCCCAGCCGTACGACCAGCGCGCGTACGCGCCCGCGGGTCCCGGGCCCGGCCTCCCCGGGCCGGCCGGCCCGCTCTTTCTCCCGGTGGTCGACCTCGACACCGGCGGCGCCGTGGCCATCGAGGTGATCGCCGAGGGCGCCTCCTCCGGCGGCCCGGGCGTGGCGGGCACGGTGAACGGCCTGCTGGCCGCCGCCCGCGAGGAGGCCCTGCTGCCGCTGGTCCTGCCGATCTCCGCCGCCGCCGTGGCCGGGGGCACGGCCGGCCTCGCACGGCTGCACGAGGCCATGCGCATGTGCAACCGGCGTCCCCGTGAGGTCATCCTCGTGATCGAGGGCGATCCCGCGCCCGTGGAGCGCACGGCCCTGCTGTCCGGGATCGACGGTCTGCGCGCGGTCGGCTACCTCATCGCGTTCGGCGGGATCGGCACCACCGCGCTGCCGCTCGACCTGCTCGCCGACGCCTCGCCGTACGTGATCGCGCTGTCCCCCGACCTGGTGGCGCGCGGGCCGCGCGATCCCCGGCGCGGCGCGCTCGCGGAGTCGCTGGTCCGGCTGGCGCGCGGCGTCGGCGCGCACGTGCTCGCGCCGGGCGTGCGGGACGAGACGGAGCTGGCCGCCGTACGCGGCTGGGGCATCCGGCTCGCGCAGGGTCCCCTGCTCGCGCCGCCCGACTGGCGGCCCTCCCACGGGTACAACCGCGTCCACGTGCCGCTGCCGGTGCCGGAGGCGGCCGCCGTCACCGCGTCGCTGGGCCCCCGGGTGCAGGAGCTCCTGCTTCCCGCGGTGACGCTGCCGGCCGGGTCGACGGCCGAGGAGGTGGTCGCCGTGCTGAGCGCCGAGCCCTCGATCACGAGCGTGATCCTGGTGGACGAATACCAGCGGCCGCAGGGCAGCATCGACCGCAGCCGGTTCCTGCTCTTCATGGCCGGGGCGTACGGCCACGCGCTGCATGCGAAGAAGTCGGCCGGCCGCCTGGCGGACACCGCGAAGATCGTGGCGAAGACGACCCCGGTGATCGCGGCCATGCAGGTGGCGGGGCGGGACAACTCCCGCGTGTACGACGACCTCGTGGTGGTCGACGAAGTCGGCAGGTGCATGGGCGTGGTGCGGGTCGGCGACCTGCTGCGGCACGCCGCCGACCTCCAGGCGCAGCCGGCCCGCTGAGCCCGCCGCGGGACCACGGCCGGGAGCGCGTTCCGCCTTCTTCACGGACGATGCGTACGGCCGTCGCCGCTCGCCGCTGAATTGCAACACCCGTGTTGCAGGTTGTACCTTCACTGCATCTTGATTGATGCGATCAGTGACGTCCCTGAGAGGGAGAAACACGTGGAGTACACCCGCCTCGGCCGCAGCGGCCTGTCGGTGTCCCGGCTCGTCCTCGGCACCATGAACTTCGGGTCGCGTACGTCCGAAGAGGACAGTCACGCGATCATGGACCGTGCGCACGAGCACGGCCTCAACTTCTTCGACACGGCCGACGCGTACGGCGGGCAGCAGGGCGAAGGCGTCACCGAGCAGATCATCGGCCGCTGGTTCGCCAAGGGCGGCGACCGGCGCGACAGGACCGTGCTGGCCACCAAGGTCTACCAGCCGATGGGGAGCCGGCCCAACGAACAGTTCCTGTCCGCCCTGCACATCCGGCGCGCCTGCGAGGCGTCGCTCAGGCGGCTGCGGACCGACCACATCGACCTGTACCAGATGCACCACATCGACCGGAGCACGCCGTGGGAGGAGATCTGGGAGGCGTTCAGCGTCCTTCGCCGACAGGGAAAAGTGCTCTACTTCGGCTCGTCCAACTTCGCCGGGTGGCACATCGCTCAGGCGCAGGAGGCCGCGCGGTCCCGGCACTTCCTCGGGCTCGTCAGCGAACAGTCCATCTACAACCTGATGTCGCGCTGGGCCGAACTGGAGGTGCTGCCCGCCGCGCGGCACTACGGGCTGGGGGTGATCCCATGGTCGCCGCTGCACGGCGGAGTGCTCAGCGGCGTCCTGCGCAAGCAGCGTGAAGGGGTCGCCGGCCGCAGCGGCTCGGGGCTCTGGGCCGCCGCGCTGGCCGAGCACCGGGACTCCGTCGAGGCGTACGAGAAGTTGTGCGCCGACATCGGCGAGGACCCGGCCCACGTCGGACTGGCATGGCTGCTCGCGCAGGACGGCGTGACCGGGCCGATCGTCGGGCCGCGGACGGTCGAGCAGCTCGACGGCTCGCTGCGCGCACTGAGGATCACGCTCGACGACGGCACGCTCGCCAAGCTGGACGAGCTCTTCCCGTCCCCCGGGCCCAACGGAGCCAGGCCCGCGCCCGAGGCGTACGCCTGGTGACCCTCGCGGACTAGAGCCAGCCCTGCGCCTGGGCCTTCTGGACGGCCTCGATCCGGTTGCGCGCGCCGGTCTTCTGGATGGCCGCCGAGAGGTAGTTGCGCACCGTGCCCTCCGACAGGTGCAGCCGCAGCGAGATGTCGTTGATCGTCGAGCCGTCCGCGGCGGCGGCCAGCACGTCGCGCTCGCGCGGCGACAGCGGGTTCGGCCCGGCGCTGAGCGCGGCGGCGGCAAGACCCGGGTCGATCACGCGCTCGCCCCGCAGCACCCGCCTGATGGCGGCGGCCAGCTCGCTCGCGGGACTGTCCTTCACCAGGAAGGCCACCGCCCCGGCCTCCATCGCGCGGCGCAGGTATCCGGGCCTACCGAACGTCGTGAGGATCACCACCCGGCACCCGGGCACCCGGCGGCGCAGCTCCTCGGCGGCGGAGATCCCGTCCCTGCCGGGCATCTCGATGTCGAGCAGCGCGATGTCCGGTCTGGTCGCCTCGGCGACGGTGATCACCTCGTCCCCGTTCGCCGCCTCTCCGACCACCTCGATGTCGGGCTCCAGGCCGAGCAGGGAGGCGAGCGCTCCCCGCACCATGCTCTGGTCCTCCGCCAGCACGACCCTGATCATTCGGCCAACCTATCCGCGATCATCTCCGCCGTACGGCCCAGGGGCGGCGGAACCGCGATCCGCACCCTGAACCCCCGCTTGCCGGCCTCGACCTCCAGGTCCCCGCCCGCCGCGCGCACCCGCTCGCCGAGCCCGGTGAGGCCGTTGCCCGGCCCGTACGCCCCGCCGCCGCCGCCGTTGTCGGCGATCTCCAGCACCGCGCCCTCCTCGCCGTACGACACGTCGATCTCGCAGCGGGTCGCCCCGGAGTGCCGTACGACGTTGGTGGTGGCCTCGCGTACGGCCCAGGCGAACAGGCCGTCGAGGTCCTCGGGCAGCGGGGTGCCGCGGGTGCGCACGGTGAGGGCGACGTCGGCGGCGCCCAGCGCCGACCTGGCGCCGTCGATCTCCTCCGTCAGGCGGCGCCGGCGGTATCCGCTGACGGCCTCGCGCACCTGGGCCAGCGCCTGCCGCGCCACCGACTCGATGTCGGCCACCTCCCCTGCGGCCTTCGGCGAGCCCTGCTCGCCCAGACGGCGGGCCAGCTCGCTCTTGAGCACGATGAGCGAGAGGCTGTGTCCCAGCAGGTCGTGCAGGTCGCGGGCGATCCGCAGCCGCTCCTCGGTTGCGGCCAGCCTGGCGACCTCGCTCTGCGCCTGCCTGAGCTGCACGACGAGCACGCGGGTGTTGCGGACGCTCATGAACAGCACGCCGAGCGTGACGACCTGCAGCACGAGCGCCCACACCGTGCCGTCGTCGGCGCCCATGGCCTTGCCCTCGGCGAGGACGAGCGCGGCCATGGCCGCGACGCCCAGCAGGGCGCGGCGGGGCGGCAGTCCCATGGCGTAGGCGACCACGAGGTAGACCGGCAGGGTCAGCCAGGAAGGGCTCCGGAAGATCAAGGGGAAGACGGCCCCCATCATCGTCGCGACGCCGAGCAGGGGGAACATCCACCGGGGGTGATCGTCGAGGGCGCGCGGCCCCAGCACGACCGTCAGGTAGACGGCCACGAAGACCGCGAGCGCGGCCATCCACCACACCGCCCGCGCGCCGGTCACCGTGCCGTCGACCACCTCGGACACCGGGTAGAAGAGGTAGATCAGGCCCAGCGACATGCCCATCAGGCGCCTCAGGCGGGAGGGACGGTCGTCCATCCCGCCGAAGGTGAACACTCTGGCCAGCCTGCTCATCCCGCTGCCCCTCCGAACGTGGTGGATATCAGGCGCGCGCCGTTGCGCCGTGTCCGATCAGGCTCGCACCGTAGCGCGACGGTAGGCGACGAGCGCCAGTGCCACCAGTGCCACCGCCCAGGCGAGGATGCCGGCCGCGTCGGCCGCGTGCGGGGTCTCGCCCGCCGCGATCCGCCATCCGATGCGCGCGTAGTCGTACGACGGGGTCACGTGGGCGATGCTCTTCATGGCCGCGGGCATGATGCTCTCGGGGAACCAGAGCCCGCCGAGCAGGGCCAGGCCGAACATGCCGATCATCGCGACGGGCTGCGCGGTGTCGGGCGGCAGCAGGGATCCGATCGCCAGGCCCAGCGCCGCGAAGGGGATCGTGCCGGCCCACATCGCCAGGATCAGCTCCACCCACCGCACCGGCGACAGCGACACGTGCTGGGTCAGCACCGCGGCCAGGCCGACCAGCAGCAGCGACGGCAGCACCAGCAGTAGCGAGGAGATCAGCTTCGTGAGGATGATCGCCCGGCCCGGCAGCGGGGTGATCTGGAGCTGCCGCAGCCAGCCGCTGTGCCGCTCCTGCGACCAGGGCACGGCCGTCGACATCATGGCGGCGGCCAGCGCGCCGTACGCGGCCATCGAGACCATCAGCAGGACGCTGCCGCGCAGCCCGGTCGCCTGGTCGGACTCCGACCCCCAGAGGTTGGAGTAGAGGAGGTAGAACCCGACGGGGAAGGCGACCACGAAGATGACGTAGCGCTTGTTGCGCAGCATCCGCAGCAGCTCGATCTTGATGTAGTGCCGCATCGTCAGGCCTCCTTGGTGAGGGCGAGGAAGGCGTCCTCCAGGTCGGCCCCGTGGAGCTGGAGGTCGCGGATGTCGAGGGTGGTCTTGCGATACAAGGCGGCGACGGTGGCGTCGAGGTCGCTGGTGCGCAGCGTGACCCGGCCGCCCTGGAGTTCCACGCCGGTCGTCCCCGGCAGGGCGTCGAGCCCGGCGACCGGCTGCTCGCCCAGCAGGAAGCTCACCGCCTGACCGGCGACCCCGGCCTTGATCTCGGCGGCGCTGCCGTCGGCGACGACCCGGCCGCGGGCGATCACGACGACCCGGTCGGCGTTCTCGTCGGCCTCCTCCAGATAGTGGGTGGCGAACAGGATCGTCCGGCCCCGCGCGGCGTACGCCCGCATGTTGTCCCAGAACGTACGGCGGGACTCGACGTCCATGGCCGCGGTCGGCTCGTCGAGCAGCAGCAGCCTCGGCCCGCCGGCGATCGCCAGCGCGAACCGGACCCGCTGGGTCTGTCCGCCGGACAGCCGGTCGGCCCGCCGCCGGGCGAGCTCGGTGAGGTCGGCGAGCCGGAGGATCTCCTCCAGCGGCAGCGGACGGGGGTAGAGCCGCCGGACGAAGTCCACGGTCTCGGCCACGGTCAGCTCGGGGATCAGCGCGCCCTCCTGGAGCATCGCGCCGATCTCCCCGTTGGCGACCGCCGTCTCCGGCGGCTCGCCGAAGACCCGGATCTCGCCGGAGCTGGGCCGCAGCAGACCCAGCAGCATGTTGATCGAGGTGGACTTCCCGGCCCCGTTCGGCCCGAGGAGGGCGACCGTGGCGCCGGCCGGGACCTCCAGGTCGAGGCCGTCGACCGCGAGCACGTCCCCGTACCTCTTGGTGACGTCGGTGAAGGCGATGGCGTTCATGCCCTCACGGTAGGGATCGGGCGGGTCCGATCATCAGTGCCGCGTCTCCGGCCTTCGCGGTGACATTTGTCATCCGCGCGTTCCCAAGGAGGTCAGGCCGTTTCGGCGCTGAGGGTCGGTGCCACGGGCCGGCGGGCCGCCAGGCGTGCGGGGAGGGCGGTGAGCGCCGCCGTCGCCAGGAGGGCCGCGAGCGCGGCGGCGAGCATCCAGGACAGGGGAGGCGTGGTCGTCTCACCAGCGCTGAACAGCCAGAACACGAAGACGCCCAGGGGCACGCCGGCGACGGCGCCGGGCAGGGCGGGCAGGAGCTGGGCGGCCGACAGCCCCGCGGAGACCTGTCCGGGGGTGGCGCCGAGTGTACGCGCGACGGCCATGTTCGCCCGGGCCTCCATCGCCGTGGTCCAGGCGAGCGCGACGGTGTTCACGGCGGCGAGCGCGATCAGCAGGACGGTGACCGCCAGCAGCAGCCGGCGGTCGTGGACGTCCCGCAGGTTGGCCAGGGCGGACGAGCCCAGGCCGTACTCCCTGACGGGCTGGGCGTGGACGGCCAGCAAGGCGATGACCGCGATCAGCGTGGTGGCGGTGGAGCACGCCTGCAGGACGGCGCGGCCGGGCCGCCGTGCGGTCAGTCGCAGCCCGAGCAGAAGCGGGGTGGGCAGCAGCGCGGACAGAGCGGTCAGCAGGGGGCGGTGGCGGGGCCGGCGGGCGGCGCCGCCCAGCGCGGTGACGGTCGCGGTGCGCAGGGCGCGCAGCGTGGGACGCAGAGTGGACAGCCCCGCCACCGCCACGGCGAGAGCGGTCGTGGCGGCGATGGTGGCTCCGGCCGGGCCCGCGACCTCGCCGATCCGGCTGGCGGTGGGGCTGGCGATCGCGGGCTCGGCCAGGCGGGCGAGCGCCAGGCCCAGTGCTTCGGCCAGCAGTGCCGGCGCCAGATATTCGGTGAGCAGGACGGCGGCGATCAGGCCGGGGGTGGCGCCGACGGCCTTGAGCAGTCCCGCCCGGCGCGTCTGCTCGGCGGCGCGTCCCGCGGCCAGAGCCGCCAGTCCGGCGATGGCCAGGAAGCCGAGCAGCCAGCTGCCGACGACCAGGATCGGCTGGCTGTTGTTGAGCATGACGGCGTCCTGCCCGGCCTTGAACTGCCAGGTGTGGAAGCTGACCCTGACGGTGGAAAGCTCCGGGTGGCCGGCGTCGACGAAGGCCTGGGTGGCGTCGGGGTCGCGCAGCTTGAGGTCCATGGCCGTGGTCACCGGCAGATCATTCCGGGCGGCCAGCGCGCGGGCGTCCGATCGGGTGAGCCAGGCCAGGCCGCTCGGGTCGCTTGGGCCGCCGCCCGGGCCGATCTGCGCCGCCCACGGGTAGATGGAGGTGGCCGCGGTGACGGCGATCCCGACGACGGGGTACGCGCGGCCCTCGATGGTGACCTGGTCGCCGACGCGCACACCGAGCGCGGTGGCGAAGCCCCGTTCGAGCACCGCGCCGCCGGAACGCACCCAGCGGCCCGAGGTCACCAGCGGGCGGTCGACCGCGCCGGGTTTCTCCGCGGCGCCGTGCACCACCACGTTGGAGGTGACGTCCCCCGCGGTGAGAGTGGCGTAGACGATGCGGTAGGGACCGTTGTGGGCGACGACCTCGGGGGCACGCGCCAGCGAGGTCAGGGCGGGGGCCACGGCGGGACCCGGATCGGGGACGAGCGCCACCACGTCGGGCCCGGCGGTCGCCTCCCGGGTCTGCTGGTACAACGCCTGGCTCGCCCCGCGCAGCGACAGGCCCAGGGCGTAGGCCGCGGTGGCCACGGTCACCGCGAGCAGGAGCATCGCGGCCTGGGCCCTGTGCCGGCGGATGTCGGCCAGGACGAGACGGAACACGACCACGGCGCGGCCCATGGCGGTCAGCCGTCCAGCCCGATCAGGCCGCCGAGCCACCCGGTGCCGGTGCCGGCCAGCCGGGTGTCGTCGACGAACATCCCGTCGCGCATGGAAACCAGCCGGTCCGCAGTGGCCGCGACGCGCTCGTCGTGCGTGACGATCACGAGGGTCTGCCCCGCGGAACGCAGTTCCTCGAAGATCCTCAGCACGTCGTGTGTCGCCGTGGTGTCGAGATTGCCGGTCGGCTCGTCGGCCAGGACGACCAGCGGGTCGTTGACCAGCGCGCGGGCGATGGCGACCCGCTGGCGTTGCCCGCCGGACAGCTGCGAAGGCAGATGCCGGGCCCGGCCGGCGAGCCCGACCCGGTCCAGCAGCAGGCTCGCGCGCCGCCTCGCCTCGCGCCGTGAGCGCCCGGCCAGCAACGCGGGCAACTCCACGTTCTCGGCCGCCGACAGCTCCTCCATGAGATGGAAGGCCTGGAAGACGAATCCCACCGACCGGCGCCGCAGCCGCGCCAGAGCCCGCTCGCTCAGGGTGTCGACGCGCCGCCCGGCCAGCCACACCTCCCCGCCGGTGGGCCGCTCGAGGCCGCCCAGCAGATGCAGCAGGGTCGACTTCCCGCAGCCGCTCGGCCCCATCACCGCCAGCGTCTGCCCCTCTGGGACCTCCAGGTCGACCTCGTCGACCGCACGGACCCGGCTCTGTCCCTCGCCGTGCTCCTTGACCAGGCCGCGAACTCCGATCAACGCGTTCATGCATCCTCAGCTTCGTCATCGACCGTGGACACGGTGGACCAGGCCCGCTCGCAGGCCTCCAGCCAGCGCAGGTCCGCCTGCAGCCGCAGCACGACCCCTTCCAGCAGCAGGACGGCGGGCGAGCCGTCCGGCTCGGCCAGAGCCGCGTGCTGGGCCTCACGCAGGCGGCGCAGCAACTCACGGCGCTGCGCCGCCACGAGCTCGACCGGGTCGGCGAGCCGGGCCGCGGCCGCCGCGACGAGCTTGAGATGAAACTCCGCCAGGTCCGGTTTCGGCCAGCCCACCTCGGTCAGCCAGGCTGCCACCCGCTCCTGCCCGGCCGGCGTCAGCGCGTAGACCTTGCGCTCCGGCCGCTCGGGCAGGCCGTCGGCCCGCTCGGAGACGACGAGCCCGGCCTTTTCCAGCCGGGCAAGCGTCACGTAGATCTGCCCGGGGTTCATCGACTCGCCCAGCGGGCCGAGACTGCGCCGCAGCCGGGCGCGCAGGTCGTACCCGTGCGACGGCTCCTTGGCGAGCATCGCCAGCACTGCGTCCTGCACGTGACCCCCTCTAACGGTTAGCCAATGGATAGCGGTTAGCCATTAGAAGTGTCAAACGGTCCCCGCCCGGGGCTCCTGTACGGGCAGGCCGCGGGTTCACACGTGGAGAGGAAGGAAGAGACAGGGGGACGGAGGCCCCCGCCGCCCGGCCGGAGAGCACGGGCGGCTCCCGCCCCCGCCGGGTGACGCCACCCGGCGGGCGCTGCGGGCCAGGCGCGGCGGGTCAGGCGCGGCGGGTCAGAGGCGGCAGGCGAAGATGGCGGTGACGAGGATCGCCTTCGCGCCGATCTCCCAGAGCTGGTCCATCACCTGCTGGTGGCCCTTGCGCGGGACCATCGCCCGCACGGCCACCCAGCCCTCGCGGTGGAGCGGGGAGACGGTCGGCCCCTCCATACCGGGGGTGATGGCGATGGCCTCGTCGATGCGCTCGGCCCGGATGTCATAGTCGATCATCACGAAGTCGCGGGCCACGATCACGCCCTGCAGGCGGCGGATGAGCTGCTGGAACCCGTTGGCCTCGGGGGCGCCGGCCCGCTTGATCAAAACGGCCTCGGAGTGCGCGATCGGCTCGCCGAACACCTCCAGGCCGACGTTGCGCAGCGTCGTGCCGGTCTCCACGACGTCGGCGACCGCGTCGGCGACGCCGAGCCTGATCGCCGTCTCGACCGCGCCGTCGAGCTTGATGACCCGGGCGTCCACGCCCTGGTCGGCGAGGTACTTGCCGAGCAGCCCCGCGTACGAGGTGGCGATGCGCAGGCCGGACAGGTCGGCGACGCCGGAGTAGGCGCCCGGCGTGGAGGCGAAGCGGAACGTCGACCGGCCGAACCCGAGCGGCATGACCTCCTCGGCCGGGGCGCCGGAGTCGAACAGCATGTCGCGCCCGGTGATCCCGGCGTCCAGAGTGCCCTCGCCGACGTAGACGGCGATGTCGCGCGGGCGGAGGAAGAACAGCTCGCAGGAGTTCTCGGAGTCGACGACCACGAGCTCCTTGCTGTCCCTGCGCTGGCGGTAGCCCGCCTCCTTCAGCATGGTCTGGGCGGCCTCGGAGAGCGCGCCCTTGTTCGGTACGGCGATGCGCAGCATGAGTGGGAGATCCTTTCGGGCAAGAACGAGGTCGATGGACGATCTGCAGCCGCCGTGGCGGCTACAGATGCTTGTAGACCTCGTCCAGCCCGATTCCGCGCGCCAGCATCAGGACCTGGACGTGGTAGAGCAGCTGCGAGATCTCCTCGGCCGCCCGGTCCGCCGACTCGTGCTCGGCCGCCATCCAGCTCTCCGCGGCCTCCTCGACGACCTTCTTGCCGATGGCATGGACGCCGGCGTCCAGGGCGGCCACGGTGCCGGACCCCGCGGGCCGGGTGCGCGCCTTCTCTGCCAGCTCGGCGTACAGCTCTTCGAAGGTCTTCATGGTCTCTCTCGGGTCGTGTGCCTGCGCGTTCAGGGTATCGGCCCCAGGGTAGTCGCGGGGGCGGGCCGCCGCGCCCCGCGTCCACCCTGCGAGATCGGCCCCGCTCGGGCCCTGCCGGATCGGGTTCAGCCGAGGATCTTCCTGGCCAGCCTGAGCAGTTCGAGCGCCTGCTGAGACTCCCCGCCCTCGTGGCCGTTGAACGGCCAGACCGTGATGTCCTTGGGGCCGGCGTAGTGGTTGTAGGCCCCGAACACGGTCGAGGCCGGGGTGACGCCGTCGCGCAGGGCGACGGAGAACCGGGCCGGCGTGCGGGCCCGCGCCGCGAAGTGCAGTCCGTCGAAGTAGTCGAGGGTCGCGAAGATGTCCTCGACCCGGGTCCTGTGGATCCCGCAGAACCGGCCCAGCTCGCCGTACGGGTCCTCGTCGGTGATCTCGACGGCGCGCCGGATGTCGCACATGAACGGCACGTTGACGAACGCGTAGGCGAGGTCCGGCACGAGCGCGGCGGCGGCCAGCGCCATGCCGCCGCCCTGGCTGCCGCCGGCCACGACGACCCGCCCGGCGTCCACCAGGGGATGCGACCTGGCCGCCTCGACCGCACGCACGACATCGGTGTAGAGCCGCCGGTAGTAGTAGTCGTCCCGGTCGAACACCCCCTGGGTGAGCTTGCCGGGGATCTGCGCGCCGTTGCCGCCCACGGGGTCGGGGGTGTCGCCCGAGCGCCAGGTGCCGCCCTGCCCACGGGTGTCCATCACGAACGTCGCGTATCCGGCGGCCGGCCACAGCAGCCAGTCGTGCGGCCGGCCGCGGCCGCCGCCGTACCCGATGAACTCCACCACGCACGGCAACGGGCCTGACGCGCCCGCGGGCGCGAGGAACCACCCCTTGATCGGATGCCCGCCGAATCCCGCGAACGTCACGTCGGCCACGTCGACCAGCGCGAGGTCGGCCTCGTACGGCTCGAAGACGGGGTTCAGGTCGTGCACGCGGGCCTCGGCGAGCGTGCGGTCCCAGAAGGCGTCGAAGTCGGCGGGTTCCCGGCGCTCGGGCAGGTACGCGCGCAGCTGGTCGAGGGGCATGTCGACGAACATGGGGGCTCCCGTGGGGGTGGTGGGCCTGGCTCGTGTACGCCGCAAGGTTACACAAGTGCCTTGTTTCAGACTTCTGACCCGGTTAAGAGTCGTCCGCCGGAATCCGCCTCACCATCGTTAACCCACCTGAACTGGGAAATCACGCCCTGAACGGCGTGACGTCCGGATTGACGGGATGAAACGCCCTCTTGAAACTAATCCGGTTTAGTGCTGGACTCTGCACGAATTCGAAGCGTGGGCGGTGCGCCGCACGGGCAGGGCCTCGCGGCGGGCCGCCTCTCGGGGGGCACGACATGTCAGTCGATCACTTTCCGTAGAGATCGGAGACGTCCATGCGACGAACGACGGCGGCCACCTGCGCCGCCCTGATCGCCGCCTTCGGCGCGGGCTGCGCGACCAGCGGCACCTCGGATACCAAGCAGGCCGACGCGAACGCCCCCGCCGCGATCACGTGGTGGTCCACCGGGGGCGACGACGAGAGCGCGGCCTTCCAGAAGGCGGCCGACCTGTACACGAAGTCGCACCCCAATGTGACGATCAAGGTGCAGACGCTGGCCTGGGACGACGCGTACGCCAAGCTGCTCGCGGCCTCGACCAGCCGCAGCGGGCCCGACATCATCTCCGGCGGCATGACCTGGACCATCCAGTTCGGTCTGCGCGGCGGCATGGTCGACCTGCGCAAATACGGCGTCGAGCAGCTCCAGGCCCAGGCGCAGCCCGCCCAGTGGAAGTCGGCCGTCTCCCCCGACGGCACGATCTACGGCGTTCCCCTCGACATGTCCACCGAGGCGCTCTACTACCGGACCGACCTGTTCGAGAAGGCCGGGCTCAAGGAGCCGCCCAAGACCTGGGAGGAACTGACCGCCGACATCGAGAAACTCAAGAAATCCGGGGTGAAGACGCCGTTCAGCATCGACTGGGGCAACCTCGACTGGATCGGCTACTTCAACTTCCTCTACCAGGCCGGCGGCAGCTTCTACACGCCGGACTGCAAGCCCTCACTCGACACCCCGCAGGCCGAGCAGGCGCTGTCGTACTGGATCGGCCTGCACCGCAAGTACGGCGCGCCGACCGACACGGTGACGACCTCGGACGCGCTGGACCAGGGCATCGCGATGGTCTACGGCGGCAACTGGAACGCCCTGGGCATCGACACCAGCAAGCCCAAGCTGAAGGGCAAGTGGACGATCGCCCCGCTGCCGGCCGGCCCGGCGGCGCCCACGACCTTCATCGGCGGGCGGGCCGTCGGGGTCACGTCGTACAGCAAGCACATCCAGCAGGCGGCGGACTTCGTCAAGTTCCTCTACACCGACGAGGCCGTCGGCGCGGTGACGGCGGAGTCGAAGGCCCGCAACATCGCCTACATCCCGCCCCGTCCGGACAAGGTCGCCGACTCCCCGTTCACGCCGGAGCACTCGGCCGTGTTCGCGGGGATCATCAAGACCGGCGCGGCGGCGCCCGGATGCCCCGGCTGGGACGAGAGCGCGTCCGACGTGGCCAAGCAGTTCCAGGCCGCGATCCTCGGCAAGGCCGACGTGAAGACGGCCCTGACCGAGGCCGCCAAGGTCATGGAGCGCAACGCCGGATAGCCGGGACGGCCGTGGCTCGCCGGTGACGCCTGACCCCTCACCGGCCGCGGCCTCCGTCCTCCACACCTGCCCGGGCCGGTGCCGCCCGACCCCGCACCGGCCCGGGTCCCGTCCACGGTTTCCCTCCGGATGGAGAACGACATGGCAATTCACGCCGCCGCGCCCCGGCAACGATGGCGCCGCTACGGCACCTCCTATCTGATGCTGCTGCCGTTCCTCGGCCTGTTCGCCGGTTTCCTGGTCTGGCCTCTGGCCAACTCGCTCTACCTCAGCTTCACGAAGTTCGACGGGGTGAACGCCCCCGAGTTCCAGGGCCTGGAGAACTTCCGCCGCCTGCTGTTCGACGACGACCGGTTCCGGCACGCCCTCGGCAACACGTTCGTCTACGTCGTGGCGTCCGTCGGGATCGGCACGCTGCTGTCGCTCGGCCTCGCGCTGGCCTTCAGCGGGTCGAACTGGCCGCATCGCATCATGCGGACGATCTTCTTCCTGCCCTCGGTGACCTCGTCGATCGCGCTCATGCTGCTCTGGAAGTGGATCCTCAACCCCGGCGACTTCGGCCTGGCCAACACCGTCGTGACCTGGTTCGGCGGCAGGGCCGTCGAGTGGCTCGCCACCCCCGGGCTCACGATCCCCATCCTCGTGCTCATGTCGGTGTGGGGCGGGATGGGCTACGGGATGGTCCTGTACGTCGCCGGGCTCAACACGATCCCGCAGGAGTACTACGAGGCGGCCCGCATCGACGGCGCCGGCACCTGGCAGCAGTTCCGCCGGGTGACGCTGCCGCTGCTGCGCCCGGTGACCACGTACGTGGTCGTGACCGGCCTGATCGGAGCCTTCCAGGTCTTCGAAGCCGTCTACATCGTGTTCCGGGGCACCAACAACATCGGCGGCGTGCTCGACTCGGGCCTGATGATCGTGCCCTACCTCTACGACCAGGGCTTCACGCACTTCAAGCTCGGCTACGCCTCGGCCATCGCCTGGGTGCTCTTCCTGATCATCTTCGCCCTCAGCATGGTCAACCTCCGCATCGGCCGCGCCCTGAAGGAGCTGTGATGGCCGTCGCCCCCACGACCACACCGATCGTCGCCGACCCGGCCGCCGCGCCCCGGCGGGCGCCGGCCGCCGGGACGGGCACCACCTGGCGCGGCCACCTGCTGCGCCTGCCGTTCTACCTGCTGTCGCTCACCATGATCGCGCCGTTCTACTGGATGCTGATCACGGTGTTCAAGCCGGTGACGGAGCTGAACCGGCAGCCGCCGTCGTTCGTGCCCGAGCATCCCACGTTGAACAACTTCTACGACCCCGGCTACTCCCCCACCCAGGTCAACCCCGGCCATCTCCAGGGCATCTTCCAGCGGTTCCAGGTGGACTTCGGGTTCGGCCGCTTCATGTTCAACAGCCTGGTGATCACGGTCGCCGTCACGGTCGGGTCGCTGCTGATCGCCTCGCTGGCGGCGTACGTGATCACCAAGCACCGGGTGCCGGGACGGCGGCTGATCTTCCTGCTGATCGTCGCCTCGATGATGGTGCCCTGGCAGACCACCCTGGTGCCGAACTACGTCATCATGCGGAACCTGGGCTGGCTGGACACCTACCAGGGCTACGTCATCCCGGCGCTGGCCAAGGCGTTCGTGCTGTTCTTCCTGGTGCAGTTCCTCCACTCGGTGCCGGACGAGCTCATCCAGGCCGCCCGGGTCGACGGCGCCGGGGAGTGGCGCATCTGGTGGCAGATCGTGCTGCCGCTGCTGCGCCCGGCCCTCGCCGCGATGTCGATCTTCATCGTGCTGGCGGAGTGGAACAACTTCCTGTGGCCGCTGATCATCGTGCAGAGCGACGAGATGGCGAACATCCCCGTCGCGCTGGCCCGCCTCAACTCCTACTTCACGGGCGCGCAGAACCAGGGAGCGATCATGGCGGGCGGCCTGCTCGCCTCCCTGCCGTCGATCGCCTTCTTCCTCGCCTTCCAGCGCTACTTCACCCGGGGGATCGTGCTGAGCGGCCTGAAGGGCTGAACGTTCTCAAGGGCTGAACGTTCTCAAGGGCTGAACGTTCTGAAGGGCGGAACGGCAGGCGCGCCCGGGGAGGCGTTCCACGCGCCGACGGCTTCGGCGACCTCCTCGGGGTGCGTCAGCTGGGGGTGGTGACCCGCGCCCGGGATCACCGTCACGGTGGCCCGCGGGAGCGCGTCGAGAAGGGCCCGCCCTTCCGGGCCGAGAGGGTCGCCAGAGCCCACGACGACGTGCACGTGCCCCGGGTAGCGCGCCAGCCCGGCCCGGAGGTCCGCCCGCCACCCGGGCGACGCCGAGGCGGCGAGGAGCCGGGCGGCGGTGGCGGCGGCGCCGCGGCGCAGGTCCGCCACGCTCGAGTGGAGCGCGGCCGCGTGCGCCGGGTCTCCGGTGAGCCGCTCGGCCAGCGCCCGGGGAGAGACCCGGCCGAGATACCAGCGGGCCGTGAGCGCCCACCGGGCGGCGCGAGCGGGGCGCGCCTGGAGGAAGAACGGCGCCACGAGCGTGAGCCGGTCCACCGCGTCCGGATGGGCGGCCGCGGCCTCGACGGCGGCCGCGGCGCCGATGGAGTGACCGACCAGGTGGCGTGCGCCGGTCTCGGTGACGAGGGCGGTCAGCCAGGACGGCCAGTCGTCGCGGCCTCCCGTGCTCATCCCCAGCCCCGGCAGGTCGGCGGCACGGGCCCGGCCCAGCGCCGCGACGACCGGCGCCCAGGTGTCGGCGTTGACCGGCAGACCCGGCAGCACCACCGTGGGCGCGCCCGGCTCGCCGAGCTCGAACGTCCGCAACCCGCCCGGGCCGGTGAACCGCCTGCCGCCGGCGGGGGCGTCCCCGAACCGGCTCGCCGCCAGGTGGTCGGCCCAGCGGCGGATCGTCGTGGCGGTGTCCGGCATGGCCAGCCCGTGACGGGCGGCGAGGGCACGCGCCGAGCCGGTGGGATAGCGGTCGTCCGACAGGAACGTCAGCGTCTCCGGATCGGCCTTGGTGAGCCGGCGGGGCAGGCGCTTCACCACGGCCACCGGAACCCGCACCCGGGGCGCCGTGACACGGTAGTGCTCCGCGACGAGCGCGATCAGGCCGGGCAGCGCGGGCGTGTCGTCGTCCAGCAGCCAGTAGGAGGCGCGCTCGGCGGTCTCGTCCGCCGGCAGCAGGGTCATGAAGCGGGCGAGGTAGTCGACCGCGACCACGGGGACGAACGTCCGCGCGTTCCCCGGCACCGCCGCGAGACCGCCCTGCCAGAGGTCGCGCAGGGTCGACGCGAGCCCAAGGTACTGGCCCGACTCGCCGGTGACGCTGTCGCCGATCACGCTCGCCGGATTGACGACCGACCAGGGCACGCCCAGCCGCTCCGCCTCGGTCCGGAAGACGGCGTCCGCCTCCACCTTGGACGCCTCGTACGCGCCCAGGGCCCGGTAGGTCTCCCGCCGCTGCTCCTCAGTCCAGGGGCGAAGGTCCTGCCCGCCCACGCGATAGCCGGAGACGTGGACGAGGCGGCGCAGCCGCGGCAGTCGCGCCGCGAAGGCGACGACCGCGCGGACGCTGCCGACGTTCGCACGGCGGGCCTCGTCCGCCGACATGCCGAACCGGTAGGCGCCTGCGCAGTTGTAGACCTCCGTGACATCGTCGAGTCGCCCCTCGATCAGCGCCCCCTCGATCAAGGACGGCGTCGTGAAATCGACCCGGAGGTCGGCCGGGGCCTGGTCGTGCCCGTGCTCGGCCAGCCAGCGGGCGAGCCGCCGGTAGGACTCGTGACTCCGATTGGCCGTGCTCACCCGGACGCCGGCATGACCGAGCGCGAGCACCAGATGGCGTCCGACGAAGCCGGTCGCGCCCAGGACCAGCGCGTGCCGCTCCCCGGCGCTCACGACAGGACCTCCGTCCCCTTGTCCGGGGACGCCTTCCCGTGTGCGCCGTCCAGCAGTACGGCGAGCGCCCGCGCCGCGCAGTGCAGCGGCTCGGTCGACCGCTGGGCACGCGACACGATCACTGCTCCCTCCACCATGCTGACGACGGCCGTGGCCGTCGCACGGGCATCGGGGCGGGCACGGCCGTGCGCGACGAGATACTCGGTCACCGGCGCGATCCACGACTCGAAGGCGTTCGCGCAGGCCTCCCGCAGCCGCTCGCTCTGCGCGCCCATCTCCAGCGTCACCACCGAAACCGGGCAGCCCAGGTGGAAGTCGCTGTCGGTGAGGATCCCGGCCAGCGTCTCGATCGCGCGGCTCACCACCGCGCCCGGGGTGGCCGCTTCCAGAGCGGAATCGGCGACGAGAGAGCCGAACCGCGCCGCCGCGAGTTCGACGGCCTTCTCTCCCAGCGCCTCCTTGCCCTGGGGGAAGTGGAAATAGAGCGATCCCTTCGGCGCGCCCGCGTGCTCCACCACCGCGTTGAGTCCCGTGCCGCTGTAGCCGTGCCGCTGGATCAGCTCCAGCATCGACTCCACCAGCCGGGCACTGGTCTCGGCTCCTTTGGTTCCAACCATGCGCAGGAGAATAGACCGGTCTACATATTCTGTTCAAGCCAGGGTCCGTGCGCTTGGGCGGGCTGGAGCCGTGGGTCTGGCA
The DNA here is from genome assembly GCF_006874435.1 of Microbispora sp. KK1-11. Taxonomy (NCBI): domain Bacteria; kingdom Bacillati; phylum Actinomycetota; class Actinomycetes; order Streptosporangiales; family Streptosporangiaceae; genus Microbispora; species Microbispora sp. KK1-11. Next base: position 252,536 of record NZ_VIRJ01000004.1, read on the forward strand.
GGCGCACTGGCTGAGGGCCGGCCCCCCACATGCCACCGGGCCGCCCGTACGGACGGCCCGGTGGAGGTGGTGCTCAAGGCAGCGTGGTTGGGAGGATTCAGCGGCCGGTGAAGCGGCTTCCGCGGCCGCGGCGCCCGCCGTCCCCGCCGTAGCCTCCGCGTCCGCCCTGACCGCTGTACCCGGACTGGCCGCTGTACCCGGCCTGGCCGCCGCCGTATCCGCCCTGACCGCTGTGCCCGGACTGGGCGCCGTGTCCGCCGGTGCGGCCACGACGGTGGCCGCCGCCGGACTCGGCGCGGCCGTCGGCCCGGCCGTCGCCGGTCCAGGGACCGCGAGGCCGCTCGCCCTGGTCGGACCGCCTGCGCCGGCCGTCGCCGTCACCCGGACGGTCGGCGCCGCGATGACGGTCCCCGCCGTGCCGCCGGCGGCCGGGCGCCCGGTCGTCCCGCGCGGGCCGCAGCGGCCTGCGCACGTCTGGCTCCCACACGGGAACGGCCGCGCCGTTCGGCCGCCGGGCCCCGGCGATCTCGGCCAGGATCGGATCGCCCGGCGCCACCCGGTGACGGGACGGGGTCACCCCGGCCTTGCGGGTCATCGACTCGGTGGCGCGGCGCTCGCTCGGCAGGACCAGCGTCAGCACCACGCCGCGCTCGCCCGCGCGGGCCGTGCGGCCGCCCCGGTGCAGGTAGCTCTTGTGGTCGGCCGGCGGGTCCACGTGCAGCACGAGGCTCACGTCGTCCACGTGGATGCCGCGGGCGGCGACGTCGGTGCAGACGAGCACCCCGATGGTGCCCTCGCGGAACCCGTCGAGGATGCGGGTGCGCTGGTTCTGCCGCTTGCCGCCGTGCAGGCCGCCCGCGCGGATCCCCGACCGGGCGAGCTGCTTCACGACGCGGTCGACGCCGTGCTGGGTGCGGACGAACATGATCGTACGCCCGTCCCGGTTGGCGATCTCCGCCGTCACGTCCGCCTTGTCGTCGCGGTGCACCTGGAGCAGGTGGTGCTCCATCGTCTCCACCGAGGAGGTGGCCGGGTCAAGGGAGTGGATGACCGGGTCGGTCAGGAAGCGCGTGACCAGCGTGTCCACGTCGCCGTCGAGCGTCGCGGAGAACAGCAGGCGCTGCCCGTCGGCGGGCGTGCGCGCCAGCAGCGCGCTGACCACGGGCAGGAACCCGAGGTCGCACATGTGGTCGGCCTCGTCGAGGACGGTGATCTGGACGTCGTCCAGTGCGCACTCGCCCTGCTCGATGAGGTCGGTGAGGCGGCCGGGCGTGGCGACGACGATGTCGACCCCCCGGCGCAGGTCCTCGATCTGGCGGCCCATGGACATGCCGCCGACGACCGTGCGGGTGCGCAGCGACAGCCCGCGGCCGAGCGGTTCGAGGGCGTCGGCCACCTGCAGGGCCAGTTCGCGGGTGGGCACCAGGACGAGGGCCCGGGGCCGGCCGGGGCGTGCCTTCTCCCCCGCGACCCTGGTCAGCGTGGGCAGGCCGAAGGCGAGCGTCTTGCCGGAGCCGGTCTGGCCACGGCCGAGGACGTCGTGCCCGGCGAGGATGTCGGGGATGGCCGCCCGCTGGATGGGGAACGGCGCGGTGATGCCCTGCCGGGCCAGCCCCGCCACGAGCGGCTTGGGCAGACCCAGCAGTGCGAACTCGGCGCGGGTCTCGGTGCCCTCACCGAGGTCAAGCATGGTCACGAAATCGTGCCTTTCGTAGAAAGAACGTGCCGGAACACGTGGGCGCGTCACTTCTGCGAAAGGACGAGCCTGTACACGTACGGCGAGCGAGGCCGTACCGATCGGGGCGCCGCGGGCCGGAGAATGAAGCGGCCTGCGCCCGGGTGATGCCGTGAGCGCGTCCCGCAGAAGTGGAGACCGCCTGGTGGCGGCATCCCACGGACGCCCGTCACTCACGTCGCACAAAGCAAAGCAAAGAACAACTGTACGGCATTCCCGCGCCGCGACGGCGATTTGCCGGGCGGACGGCGGCGGGGGCGCCGTGTCGCGAGCACCGTGTCGTGAACACCGTGTCGCAAGCAACCGTGTCGCGAGCGCCGTGTCTTCACTACCGTGTCTTGAACACCCTGTCCTGAACACCGCGTCGAGAACACTCCGGGGAACGACCGGCGGAACGCGTGTGTCCGGGGCGCGATGCCCCGGACACACGCGGGTGGCGGGACCGGGCCCGGTCCTGCCGGTCAGACGTTGAAACCGAGCATGCGAAGCTGGTCGCGGCCCTCGTCGGTGATCTTGTCGGGGCCCCACGGCGGCAGCCAGACCCAGTTGATGACCACGTTGGAGACCAGGTCGGCGAGCGCCGAGTTGGCCTGGTCCTCGATCACGTCGGTCAGCGGGCAGGCCGCACTGGTCAGCGTCATGTCGATGGTGGCGATCGGGCGCTCGCCCTCGCCGGCCGGGTCGAGGTTTACGCCGTACACGAGGCCGAGGTCCACCACGTTGATCCCCAGCTCGGGGTCCACGACGTCCTTCAGCGCCTCGAGCACGTCGTCGAGGGAGCTCTCCCCGTCGTAGGTTCCGGTCGCCGCCTCTGTCGCGGTTCCCGTCGGGGTCTCGGTCGGCTTGCTCACGTCGTCTCCTCACCTCGCGGCGCCCGCGGCGCGGCGCCGTACTCCTCAACGCGGCCGGGGCGGCCGGTCATCCCTGGCTCCTCATCAGCGCGTCCTTGTAGGCCATCCAGGCCAGCAACGCGCACTTGACGCGGGCGGGGAACTTCGCCACACCGGCGAACGCCACCGCGTCGCCCAGCACGTCCTCGTCGGGCTCCACCTGGCCCCTGCCCTGCATGAGCCGGGTGAACTCCTCCACCACCGACAGCGACTCCTCCACCGTGGAGCCGGTGGCGAGCTCGTGCAGCACCGAGGCGGCGGCCTGGCTGATGGAGCAGCCCTGGCCGTCGTAGGACACGTCGAGCACCTTGCCCCCGTCGGCCACCTTCACCCGCAGCGTCACCTCGTCGCCGCAGGTCGGGTTGACGTGGTGCACCTCCGCGTCGAACGGGTCACGCAGGCCCCGCCCCTGGGGATGCTTGTAGTGCTCCAGGATCAGCTCCTGGTACATGGATTCACCGATCATGGCTCAGCCGAACACCTTCTGCACGTGGTGGAGGCCGCGGACCAGTGCGTCGATCTCGGCCGTCGTGTTGTACAGGTAGAAAGACGCCCGCGTGGTCGCTGGAATTCCGAACCTGAGGTGGAGCGGCCGGGCGCAGTGATGACCTACCCGCACCGCGATCCCGTACACGTCGTCGAGGATCTGCCCCACGTCGTGCGGGTGGATCCCCTCCAGTGTGAAAGAGATCGTGCCGCCGCGGGCGATGGGCGTGCGCGGGCCGATGATCCTGAGCCCGGGGATCTCCGGCAGCGCCTCCAGCGCGTACGCGACCAGTTCCTTCTCGTGCGCCTTGATCTGGTCCATGCCCACGGCCGTCAGGTAGTCGGCCGCGGCACCGAGGCCGATCGCCTCGACGATGGGGGGCGTGCCCGCCTCGAACTTGTGCGGCACCGGCGCGTACGTCGAGCGGTCCATCCAGACCGCCTCGATCATCTCGCCGCCGCCGAGGAACGGCGGCATGGCGTCGAGCAGCTCGCGGCGGCCCCACAGCACGCCGATGCCGGACGGCCCGACCATCTTGTGGCCGGTGAACGCGACGAAGTCGACGCCCAGCTCGGTCACGTCCACGGGCTGGTGGGGCACCGACTGCGACGCGTCGAGCATCATCAGCGCGCCGACCTCGCGCACGCGGGCCAGGATCGGCGAGACCGAGTTGACCGTGCCGAGCACGTTCGACTGGTGCGCGATCGAGACGATCTTCGTGCGCTCGTTGACCAGCTCCTCCAGGCCCTCGATGTCGAGGCGGCCCTCGTCGGTGACCGGGAACCAGCGCAGCGTCGCGCCGGTCCGCTGCGCGAGCAGCTGCCACGGCACGATGTTGGAGTGGTGCTCCATCTCCGAGATGACGATCTCGTCGCCGGGGCCGATCCGGAACCGCTCGTCCTCGCCGACGGGGTTGCCGAAGGCGTACGCCACGAGGTTGAGGGCCTCGGAGGCGTTCTTGGTGAAGACGATCTCGTCGCGCGACGGGGCCTTCACGAACGCGGCGATCTTGTCGCGCGCGGCCTCGTACGCCTCGGTCGACTCACTGCCCAGCACGTGCAGCGCCCGGCCGACGTTGCCGTAGTGCCAGGTCAGGTGATCGCGCATGGTCTCGATCACCTGGGTCGGCTTCTGGGAGGAGTTGCCGGAGTCGAGGTAGACCAGCGACCTGCCTCCGGGGAGTTCGCGGCCGAGGACCGGAAAGTCCTTCCTGATCCTCTCCACGTCGAAGCCGGGCGCACTCATCAGGCGGACGCCGCCTTCGTGTAGGCCTCGTAGCCCTCGTTCTCCAGCTTGTCGGCCAGCTCGGGGCCACCCTCCTCGACCACGCGCCCGCCGGCGAAGACGTGGACGAAGTCCGGCTTCACGTAGCGCAGGATGCGGGTGTAGTGGGTGATCAGCAGCACGCCGGTGTCACCGGAGGCGCGGAACCGGTTGATGCCCTCGGACACGACGCGCAGGGCGTCGACGTCGAGGCCGGAGTCGGTCTCGTCCAGCACCGCGATCTTGGGCTTGAGGAGCTCGAGCTGGAGGATCTCGTGGCGCTTCTTCTCGCCGCCGGAGAAGCCCTCGTTGGTGTTGCGCTGGGCGAAGGCCGGGTCGATGGACAGCGCGTCCATGCCCCCCTTCAGCTCCTTGGCGAACTCGCGCAGCTTGGGCGCCTCGCCGCGGACCGCGGTGATCGCCGAGCGCAGGAAGTTCGACACGCTGACGCCGGGCACCTCGACCGGGTACTGCATGGCGAGGAACAGGCCGGCGCGGGCGCGCTCGTCCACCGACATCTCCAGCAGGTCCTCGCCGTCGAGCAGCACGGTGCCGGAGGTGACGGTGTACTTGGGGTGCCCCGCGACGGCGTACGCCAGCGTGGACTTGCCCGAGCCGTTCGGGCCCATGATGGCGTGCGTCTCGCCGCTGCGGACCGTCAGGTCGACGCCGCGCAGGATCTCCTTGTCGCCCACGGCGACGTGCAGGTCACGAATCTCAAGGGTGGACACTTGTATTTACTCCTTCGAGAGCGAGACGTACACGTCGTCGCCTTCGATCTTGACTCGGTAGACGTTGACGGGCCTGGTCGCGGGCGGCCCGGTGGGCTTGCCGCTACGCAGGTCGAAGCAGGAGCCGTGCAGCCAGCACTCCAGCGTGTGGTCGTAGACCTCGCCCTCGCTGAGGCGGACCTCGGCGTGGGAGCACACGTCGTGCAGGGCGAAGACCTCGCCGCCGGTCCGCACCAGCGCGACGGGCGTCTCCCCGACCTCCAGGCCGATGACGCCGCCGTCGGGGATGTCGCCGACCTGGCAGACCTTCTCCCAGTGGGCGGTCTCGGCGCTCATCGAGCCAGCTCCGCCTCGACCGCGGACAGGACGCGCTCGCGGATCTCCGGCACCTCGATCTTCTCCAGCAGCTGGGCGAAGAAGCCGTGGATGACCAGACGGCGGGCCTCGTCGAACGGGATGCCGCGGGCCTGCAGGTAGAAGATGTGCTCGTCGTCGAGGCGGCCGGAGGCGGACGCGTGGCCCGCTCCCGCGACCTCGCCGGTGAGGATCTCCAGGTTCGGCACCGAGTCGGCGCGGGCGCCGTCGGTGAGGATGAGGTTGCGGTTCAGCTCGTAGGTGTCGGTGCCCTCGGCCTCGGCCCGGATGATCACGTCGCCGATCCAGACCGCGTGGGCGCCGTCGCCCTGCAGCGCGCCCTTGTAGGTCACGTTGCTGCGGCAGTTGGGCACGCTGTGGTCCACCAGCAGGCGGTGCTCCAGGTGCTGGCCCGCGTCCACGAAGTACAGGCCGGTCAGGTCGGCGTCGCCGCCCGGGGCGGTGTACGACACCGAGGGCGACAGCCGTACGAGGTCGCCCCCGAGGGTGACCACGAACGAGCGGAACGTCGCGTCCTTGCCGAGCCGCGCGTGGTGGTGGGAGACGTGCACGGCGTCGTCGTCCCAGTCCTGCAGGCTGACGACCTTGAGCGTCCCTCCTTCGGCCACGTCGAACTCGACGTTGTCGGCGTAGACGGCGCTGCCGCGGTGGTCCAGGACCAGCACGGCCTCGGCCATCGGCTCCACCGACACGAGGATGTGCCCGTACGCGGCGGCGCCGGCCCCGGACCCCCGCAGCGTGATCACGGTGGGCCGGGAGGCGGCCGTCATCTTCGGCACCGTGACGACGGTGGCCTTCTCGAACGACGAGTAGGCCTGCGCGCTCACCCGGTCGGCCGGCGTGTAGGCCTTGCCGAGCCGGGCGTCGTCGCGGCCGACGGTCTCGACGCGCACCTCGGGCGCGGCCTCGACGTCCACCACGACGCCGCCGGTGACGGCGGCCGTGCCGTTGTGCAGCCCCTTCAGCCGCGACAGCGGCGTGAAGCGCCACTCCTCCTCGCGGCCCGTCGGCACCGGGAAGTCGGCCACCTCGTACGACGACTTCTCGTGAAGTGTCGACAGCGGCTTGGTCTCCAGGCCCATCAGCCGACCGCTCCTTCCATCTGCAGCTCGATCAGGCGGTTGAGCTCCAGGGCGTACTCCATGGGCAGCTCGCGGGCGATCGGCTCGACGAAGCCGCGCACGATCATGGCCATCGCCTCGTCCTCGCCGAGGCCGCGGCTCATCAGGTAGAAGAGCTGGTCCTCCGACACCTTGGAGACCGTGGCCTCGTGGCCCATCGACACGTCGTCCTCGCGGACGTCCACGTAGGGGTAGGTGTCGGAGCGGCTGATCTGGTCGACCAGCAGCGCGTCGCACTTGACGGTCGAGGCCGAGCCGGCCGCGCCCTCCTCGATCTGCACCAGGCCCCGGTAGGACGTGCGGCCGCCGCCGCGTGCCACGGACTTGGAGATGATCGTCGAGGACGTCTTGGGCGCGAGGTGCACCATCTTGGCGCCCGCGTCCTGGTGCTGGCCCTCGCCGGCGAAGGCGACCGACAGCGTCTCGCCCTTGGCGTGCTCGCCCATCAGGTAGACGGCCGGGTACTTCATCGTGACCTTGGAGCCGATGTTGCCGTCGATCCATTCCATGGTCGCGCCCTCGTACGCCACGGCGCGCTTGGTGACCAGGTTGTAGACGTTGTTCGACCAGTTCTGGATCGTCGTGTAGCGGCAGCGGGCGCCCTTCTTCACGACGATCTCGACGACCGCCGAGTGAAGCGAGTCGGACGAGTAGATCGGCGCGGTGCAGCCCTCGACGTAGTGGACGTAGGAGTTCTCGTCCACGACGATCAGGGTCCGCTCGAACTGGCCCATGTTCTCGGTGTTGATCCGGAAGTAGGCCTGCAGCGGGATCTCGACGTTCACGTTCGGCGGCACGTAGATGAACGAGCCGCCCGACCACACGGCGGTGTTGAGCGCGGCGAACTTGTTGTCGCCCACCGGGATCACCGTGCCGAAGTACTCCTTGAAGAGCTCCTCGTGCTCGCGCAGGCCCGTGTCGGTGTCGACGAAGATGACGCCCTTCTCCTCGAGGTCCTCACGGATCTTGTGGTAGACGACCTCGGACTCGTACTGGGCGGCGACGCCGGCGATGAGGCGCTGCTTCTCCGCCTCCGGGATGCCGAGCTTGTCGTAGGTGTTCTTGATGTCGGGAGGCAGCTCGTCCCAGGACGCGGCCTGCTTCTCCGTCGAGCGGACGAAGTACTTGATGTTGTCGAAGTCGATGCCGGTGAGGTCAGAGCCCCAGGTCGGCAGCGGCTTCTTCCCGAACAGCCGAAGGCCCTTGAGGCGCAGGTCGAGCATCCACTCCGGCTCGTTCTTGAGCGCGGAGATGTTGCGGACGACCTCTTCGGACAGCCCACGCCGGGCGGTGGCCCCGGCCACGTCCGTGTCGGCCCAGCCGAACTTGTAATTCCCGAGGCCTTCCAGCTCCGGGCGGTCGGTGACAGTCACCTTCCGGACTCCTTGCTCGTCGATGTGCTCGATAGATGTGCGGCCGATAGATCGGCGATCGATGAATCGGCGGTCGATAGATCGGGGCGCGCGTGCCGTGCGGCGAGCGCGTGTGAACTCACGTGGGTGGTGCAGACCCCGTCGCCGTTGGCGATCGTGGCCAGGCGCTGCACCGGCGTGCCCAGCAGCCGGGCGAAGGCCTCGGTCTCCGCCTCGCACAGCTGCGGAAACTGCGCCGCGACGTGCGCGACCGGGCAGTGGTGCTGGCACAGCTGCTCGCCGCCCTTGCCCGTCGCGGACGCCGACGCCGCGTAGCCCTCGGTGGACAGGGCCTCGGCCAGCACGCGGACCCGCTGGTCGGCGGGGACCTCGCGCATCAGCGCCTCGAGCCGGCCGACCAGCCCGGACACCTGCGCCCGCGCGAACTCCGACACCGCCTCGCCGCCCAGGCGCTCGGCCAGGAAGCGCAGCGCGCTGCCGGCGAGGTCGTCGTAGGCGTGGACGAAGGCGCTGCGGCCCGCGTCGGTGATCGCGAACATCTTCGCCGGCCTGCCACGCCCCCGCTGGCCGCGCGGGCGGGCCGTACGCGGCTCTATCATGCCCTCGGCCAGCAGCGCGTCGAGATGGCGGCGCACCGCGGCCGGGGTCAGCCCGAGCCGCTCACCGAGCGCCCCCGCGGTCACCGGGCCGTGCTCCAGGATGAGCCGCGCCACCCTGGCCCGGGTGCCGCGCTCGGCACTGATGTCCATGTGCACAGGGGATGCCGGAACGGGCCGCGTCACCACGGCCTTCTCGGCGTTCTGCTTCCCCTGCACGTTTTTCACAACATCAGTGTGCCGTAATTCCTTCCCCGGCGACAAACCCAAGGCGAGGTCGACGGCGATGCAATTTCTCACGCAGGTAAGCCTTACCTAACCTGCGACGATGGGACTTTTCCGCATCCTTTACCTCCCTGGGCTGGAATGGCGGCACTCGCCGACGAGAGCGCGCCTCCCGCTCCCTAGACTCGATGCCGTCGACGACTGACCAGGGCGGCCCGCATCCGGCCGGCTCCGGCGGTCGGTCCTGCGAGGGGAGGCCGGTGGGAGTGCCGGGGGTTGACAGCACGTTCGAGAGCACGCTCGGCAGCGCGGGCGACGGCGCGCCGGCGGTCGAGATCGACGGGCTGGTCAAGCGCTACGGAAGCACCACGGCCATCGACGGGCTGACCCTCACCTGCGCGCGGGGCGCCGTCACGGCGATCCTCGGGCCGAACGGCGCGGGCAAGACCTCGACGATCGAGATCTGCGAGGGCTTCCGGCGGCCGGACGGCGGGACCGTGCGCGTGCTCGGCCTGGACCCGGCCGACCCCGCCCTGAGGCCGCGCCTGGGGATCATGCCGCAGACGGGAGGGGTGCCTCCCGCCGCCCGCGCGGGCGAGTGGCTGCGGGTGGTCTCCCGGTTCTATGCCCACCCGCTCGACCCCGAGGCCCTGCTCGGCGTGCTCGGCCTGACCGACCACCAGCGCACGCCCTATCGGCGGCTGTCGGGCGGCCAGCAGCAGCGCCTGTCGCTCGCGGCGGCGGTGATCGGGCGGCCCGAGCTGGTCTTCCTCGACGAGCCGACCGCCGGGCTCGACCCGCAGGCACGGCACGCCTGCTGGGATCTGGTCGCCGCGCTGCGCGCCGCCGGGGTGTCGGTGGTGCTGACGACCCACCAGATGGACGAGGCCGAGAAGCTCTCCGACCACGTGGTGGTCATCGACCACGGCCGGGTGGTGGCCGAGGGCACGCCCGCGTCGCTGACCGGCGCCGAGCGCCAGCTCAGGTTCCGCGCGCGCCCGGGACTCGACCTGGAGGAACTGCTCGCCGCGCTGCCACCCGGCAGCGCCGCCAAGGAGTCGCCCTCGGGGCACTACATCATCGAGGGGCAGGTCGGCCCGCAGCTGCTCGCCACCGTCACCGCCTGGTGCGCCACCGAGGGCGTCACCACCGAGGACCTGCGCATCGAGCGGCGCACGCTGGAGGACGTCTTCCTCGAACTGACCGGCAGGGAGCTGCGGTGAGCACGATCGCCACGCTGGACCTCACGCCGCGGCCGGGAGCCGCGCCGCTGCACCGGATGGTCCTCGCCCAGGCGGGCGCGGAGATTCGGGCCATGCTGCGCAACGGCGAGCAGCTCCTGCTCACGATGATCATCCCGATCCTGCTGCTCGTCGGTTTCTCCACGGCCCCGCTGGTGGACGTCGGCGACGGCGCGCGCGTCGACTTCGTCGCCCCCGGCATCCTCGCGCTCGCGGTCATGTCGACCGCGTTCACCGGGCAGGCCATCGCGACCGGCTTCGAGCGCAGGTACGGCGTGCTCAAGCGCCTGGGCGCGACCCCGCTGTCGCGGGCCGGGCTGCTGCTGGCCAAGACCGTCGCGGTCGTCGCCGTGGAGGCGCTGCAGGTCGTGGTGATCGTCGCGGTGGCGCTCGCGCTCGGCTGGTCGCCGCATGGCGACCCGCTGTGGGCCGTGCCGCTCCTGTTGCTGGGCACGGCGGCCTTCAGCGGCCTCGGCCTGCTCATGGCCGGCACACTGCGGGCGGAGGCCACGCTGGCCGGTGCCAACCTCGTCTATCTGGTGCTGCTCGGGCTCGGGGGCGTGCTGTTCCCGCTGGACCGGTTCCCCGCCGGGGTGCAGCACGTGCTCGGGCTGCTGCCGATCAGCGCGCTCACCTCCGGCCTGCGGACCGTCCTGGGCGCCGGCGGCGGCTTCCCCGGCGGGGCGCTGCTCGTGCTGCTGTGCTGGACGGTGGCCGCGCTCGCCCTGGCCGCCCGCACGTTCCGCTGGGAATGACACCGGGCCGCCGGGCATGACACTGGGGGCCTTACCTGCGGTCTGACGGCCGGCGCATATGATTGCGGGCGTTTGTTCGTGATCTAGGCAATGTTGTGGGGTCGCCGGCATGACCGCTGAATCCCTTCCTGGGGCCGAGCCGTATCGCATGAGGCCGTCGCCGGGCAGGGCGCTGCGGGCCGCCTCGGACGCGATACCGCCGTCGGGCCTGGTGCTGCTGGGCATCCTGTCGGTCCAGGTGGGCGCCGGACTGGCCAAGAACCTGTTCACGCAGCTGCCCCCTTCGGCCGTGGTCTTCCTGCGTATCGCCACCAGCGCCGTCATGCTGCTGGCCGTCGTCCGGCCCAGGGTGCGCGGGCTGTCGCGGCGCGACCTCGCCGTCGGCGTCGCGTTCGGGCTCAGCCTCGGCCTGATGAACCTGTCGTTCTACGAGGCCCTCGCCCGGCTGCCGATCGGGATCGCGGTGGCCATCGAGTTCATCGGGCCGCTCACGCTGGCCGTGGTGTCCTCCCGCCGCCGGCTCGACCTGCTGTGGGTGGCGCTGGCCGCCGCGGGCGTGATCCTGCTCGCCCCCTGGGGAGGGGCGGGGACCGCGAGCTGGGTCGGCATCGGGTTCGCGGCGCTGGCGGGGACGTGCTGGGCCGCCTACATCGTGTTCTCCGCGGCCACGGGCGCCCGCTTCCCCGGCGCGAGCGGGCTGTCGTTCGCCATGATCGTGTCCACGATCGTCGTCGCGCCCATCGGCGTCACCGCGGGCGGGAGCGACCTGCTGCGGCCCGAGATCCTGCTGATCGGCGCGGGGGTCGGCCTGCTCTCCTCCGTCATCCCCTACTCGCTGGAACTCGAGGCCCTGCGCCGGATGCCCAAGCGGGTCTTCGGCATCCTGATGAGCCTGGAGCCCGCCGCCGCCGCGCTCGTCGGCCTGTTCGTCCTGCACGAGGTGCTCCAGGTCCGCGAGTGGGCGGCGATCGGCTGCGTGGTCGTCGCCTCCATCGGCGCCACCCGCGCCGGCGACGGCTGAGCCGTACCGCTCAGGCCGGGGACGGATCCGCCGACCAGATCGCGCGCACGTGCTGGAGATGGTGGTTCATCAGGCGCTCGGCCGCCGCGGCGTCGCCGCGTACGAGGGCGTCGAGAAGGTCGAGGTGCTCGCGCGCCGAAGCCGCCATCATCCGCGCGTCGGGCAGCCCGCGCAGCCCGTAGAGCCGGGCCCGGGCGCGCAGGTCCCTGACCGTCTCGACCAGGCGGGCGTTGCCCGACAGGGCCAGCAGCGCGAGGTGGAACCGCTGGTCGGCGGCCACGTAGGCGAGCAGGTCGCCCCTTCCGGCGGCCGAGACGATCTCCTCGGCGATCGGGCGCAGCGCCTCGGCCTCCGCGGCCGGGGACTGCCCGGCGAGCCGGGCCACGGTGGGCACCTCGAGCAGCCGCCTGATCTCGATGATCTCGTCGAGGTCGCGCTCGGACACCTCCGCGACCCGGAATCCCTTGTTGCGCAGGGCCTCGAACAGGCCCTCCTTGGCGAGGTCGAGCATCGCCTCCCGCACCGGTGTGGCCGAGACTCCGAACCTGGCCGCCAGCGCGGGGGCCGAATAGACGACGCCGGGCCGCATCTCACCGGCCACCAGCGCGTCGCGCAGCGCCTGCGCCACCTGCTCGCGCAGGTTCTGCCGCGCTCCGGCGCCCGGCGCGCGGAGGTCGTCACGCTCGCGGCCCGCCGGTCCGTCCCACGCCCCGCCCATCGACCGGCCACCGCCCTCCTCGGTCCCGTACGGCCGATCGTACCGGCCCCTGCCAGGAAAACGATCAGCGCGTGCCCGGGCGGGCCCGAGGGAGCGGGGGCGGCGCGGGGCTCGCAGGACGGCGCGCGGCCCGGAGAAGGGACCACCCACAGGGCCGCCTACGATGAATTGCGTGAATCCCACGACTGACCGGATCCGCGGCGCGCTGCTCGCCTTCTACCGCTCGTTCATGTTCCCGACGGGCGAGTCGATGCGGCGGTGGGCCCTGGCGGCGATCGTGGTCAACGTCGGCATCACCGTCACGGGCGCCGCCGTCCGCGTCACCGGCTCCGGCCTCGGCTGCCCGACCTGGCCGCGCTGCACGCCGGACAGCTTCGTGCCGGCGAGGATCGACACGCACGCGCCCCTCAACATGGCGATCGAGTTCGGCAACCGGCTGCTGTCGTTCCTCGTCCTCGCTGTCGCGGTCGCGTGTGTGATCGCCGCGTGGCAGCTGTCGCGGGGCGAGCGCGGCCGCCCGGTCCTGCTGCGGCTCGCGCTGGTGCAGCCGGCCGGCGTCGTCGTCCAGGCCCTGTGGGGCGGGCTCGTGGTCCACACGATGCTCAACCCGGTGACCGTCAGCGTCCACTTCCTGCTGTCCATCGGCATGACCGCCGCCGCCGTCGTGCTGTTCGCGCGGGCGGGCGAGGGCGACGCCCCGGCGGAGGGCCTGGTCCGCAAGGAGATCCGCACACTGGGGTACGTGCTGGCCGCGGCCGCCTTCGCGCTGCTGCTGGCCGGGGTGGTGGTGACCGGCACCGGGCCGCACTCGGGCGACGACGCGGCCTCCCGCTTCGGCTTCGACATCCAGAGCGTGGTGCGGCTGCACACCGACATCGCCTACGTCGTCGTCGGGCTGACGTTCGCCCTGCTGTTCGCCCTGCGCGTCACCGACTCCCCCGGCCGCGCCCGGCGCGCCGCGCTCGTGCTGCTCGGGGTGGAGCTGTCCCAGGGCGTGGTCGGGTATGTGCAGTACTTCCTCGCCGTCCCCGCGGCCCTGGTGCTCCTGCACGTGCTGGGAGCGACGCTCGTATGGGTCTGCGCGCTGCGCGTCGTGTTCCTGATGCGGACCCGGGGCCCTGTCCCCGCCCCCGCTCCCGAGCAGCCGGAGCTCCACCACGCGGGGGTGTGACCCGAGGTGGACGGGTCACCGGCCTCCTCGTCCGGCAGAGACGTCCTGTCCCGGGTCGTCCGCCCCTGGACCTGGTCGCGTACGGCCCTGCGCCGGGGTTTCCAGGGGCTGGTCGCCCTGAGCGTGCTGCCGCTGGCGCCGATGACCTGGGCCTGGCTGACCAGTGCCGCCCACCGGGTGACGGCCGAGCCGGGCACGCGCTGGACCGCCGAGGTGCCCGCGATGCCGGCCGCGCTCGTGCTGGGCGCGGGGGTCTGGAACGGGAAGCCCAGTGCGATGCTGGGCGCCCGGCTCGACATCGCCGCCGAGCTGTACCGCACGGGCAGGGTGCGGGCCCTGCTGCTGTCCGGCGACAACAGCCGCAGGGACTACGACGAGCCCTCGATCATGCGTGACTACCTGATCGCGCACGGCGTCCCGGCCGGAAAGATCGTGCTCGACTACGCGGGGTTCGACACGTGGGACTCCTGCGTACGGGCCAAGGAGATCTTCGGCGCGTCCCGCCTCGTCGTCGTGACCCAGGTGTTCCACCTCCCCCGGGCCGTCGCGCTGTGCCGCGCGGCCGGGCTGGACGCGTTCGGCGTCGGCGACGACTCCAGCCGCGACTGGCCGATGGAGACGGTGGCCTACGCCGTCAGGGAGTTCCCCGCCTCCGCCAAGGGCCTGCTGGACAGCATGGTCCTGCACTCCTCGCCGCGCTTCCTCGGCCGTCGCGAGACCGCGCTCGACCGCGCGCTGGCCGGCTGAATCCCCGCCTCCCCCGGGCCGCGGCGGTCGGCACGGCGGTCGGCACGGCGGTCGGCACGGCGAAACTTTCATCGGGCGGCACGCGCTGAGCTGGGCGGACAGGACGGGCGCAGGCCCGTCCACTGGCCGGTGACGGCGCGGCGCGTTAGGGTCCGGGCCACGTGGGAGCGCTCCCACCATCCCCAGAGGGAGGTGAGGCCACACCCACAGTGGCTATCGCACCGCGGGTACGAGGCGGATCCTCCTCCGTCCACCCATCGCGCAACGCCCGGGGGGCCGCCGTGACGGCCTCCCCGGGCGTCTCCCGCGGACTCCGGCGCCGGGCCGTGCCCGGCGCGATCAGGCTCCGCTCAGCCGCAGCTGATGTCGCTGATCGACGGCGTGGCCGACCCGCTGCCGAGGAACCCTGCCGTGGCCGAGGCCCCCGGGGCCAGCGAGGAGTTCCACTCCGGGGCGTGGATCATCGCGAACGGCCCGCTCTGCATGGACGTCCCGTTCCATGCCTGGGTGATCGTCGCGCCGTTCGACATCTGCCACTGGACGTACCAGCCGTTGAGCGGGCCCGTGCCGGTGTTCTTGATCGTGACCTCGCCCTGGAAGCCGCCCTGCCAGGTGTTGGTCAGCTTCACCGTGGCCGTGCAGGCCGGGTTCCCGGACGTCGGGGAGGCCGAGGGGCTCGGCGACGGGCTCCTGGTGGGCGAGGCGCTCGGCGACGGGCTCGGCGAGGGGCTGGGCGTGGCGTTGTCATTGATGAAGTTCACGTCCGAGCAGCCGTAGAAGGTCTCCTGGCTGTCGGACCGGTACCAGACCGCGTAGATGATGTGCCGGCCGCTCTTGTTGGGCAGCCTGCCGGAGAAGCGGTAGGCGCCGTTGCTCACCGCGGGCTCGGGGTCGGCCGTGAGGAACGGCTGCTCCTCCATGTCGGCCCACGTCAGCGGCTTGGTCGGGTTGTAGCCGTCCTTGGTGACGTAGAGCTTGAAGCCGCCGGGGTGCGGCACCCACGCGCCGTAGACGAAGTCGTACGTGCTGTTGGCCTTCAGCGTGGTGGTCGGCCAGTCGGTCCTGGGCGCGTCATAGGCGGCGTACTTGCTGAAACCGCCGCTGCACAGCTGGCCGTCGGGGATGAAGCCCCGGGTGCGGCCGCCTCCGTCGGAGCGGAGCACGCCGTACCAGTCGTAGAGAGGCTGGGTGCCGCCGGCCGCCACGGCGTCCTTGCAGGCGGGGTTGTTCGGGATGATCTGGCCGCCGGTGAGGCCGTCGGTGTAACACGCGTACGTGCGGCTCGCGGGGGCCTGCAGGGCGCCGTGCGCCTCGGCCGCGGTCTGCGTCAGGACCGCGACGAGGCCGGCGAGCACGGCCGCCACCGCGGCGAGGACGGCGAGTTTGCGCCCGGATCTCAGGGACAGCGATCTCGCACGCGGGGACTGCACTGTGCTTCTCGTGCTGGGGGTTCCCATGGTGGGGGGTTCTCCTCATGGTGGGCGGGCACGCCTTCGGGGGAAGGTCGCGCCGTCTCGGGCTGTCGTACGAGAAGAACGCATGCGGCATCGCCGCACGCCCTCCTGGAGCCCACCCATCAAGTGGCCACCGCGCACAGTGATTGAAACACGCACCGGCCGCCCGGGCCAAGCGGTACCGCGGTCTCGCGGCGGGCGGGATCAGCGCCGCGGATCGCCGGGCCCGGGACCGGGTTCGGGACCGGCCTGTGGCGGGCCCTGTGGCGGACCCTGTGGCGGACCCGGCGGCTGTCCGGGACCGCTCAAGGGGCGCCCGTACCCGGGAAGCGGCCCTCCCGGCGGACCGTACTCCGGCCTGCCCGGCGGCGGACCGTAGCCCGGTCCGCCCGGTTGCTGCCGGTTTCCCGGTCCGCCCGGCTGCTGCGCGTACCAGGGGGGCGCCGCGGGGCCGGCGCCGGGCCACCGGCCCGGGGGCGGGGCGCCCGGCGCGTACCCCGGCGGAGGCACCCCCCGCGCGGCGTTCGCCTGGTGGCGTTCCGGCAGCGGGAACGACAGCCGGGCGTAGGCCATGAGGTCCGCGAGCGACCGCTGCTGAGCGCGGAAGGTCTCCTCGTCCACCCCGCCCCGGGCCGCGCGGGCGTGCAGCAGCCCGAGTTCGGTGGAGGCGACCTGGTAGTCGATCATCGCCCGTGCCCCGGCCCTGCCGCCGTGGGCCTTGGCCCACGCCCTGGCCTGCCGCCGGCGGCGCAGGGACGACAGCATGAAGATGTCGGCCTGGTTGATCAACCCGTTGCGCTCGTACGGCGGCAGGTAGTGCTGGATCAGGCCGACGATCCGCCGTCTGTCCCGGAAGATCACGATGAGCTCGACGATGAGCAGGATCATCAGCAGCAGGTAGGCGATGGCGAGCCCGCCGAGGCCGCCGAAGGAGGCGAAGCCGTTCCAGAGGCCGTGCAGCAGCATGGCCCCGATCCACCCGATGACGATGACGACGACCCCCACCGCACCGCCGCGCTGGGCGGCGTACGCGACGGCGATGCCGATCAGGGAGGTGAACAGCGGATGGGCGAACGGCGACAGCACGGCCCGCAGCACGAGCGTGGCGGCCAGCCCCTGTGCGCCGTTCTCCTCCAGGGCGGCCAGGTAGTAGCTGACGTTCTCCGACATGGCGAAGCCGAGCCCGACCATGCTGGCGTAGATGATCCCGTCGGTGGGCCCGTCCAGCTCCTGCCGGCGGAACCACAGCAGCCCGAGCAGGACAAGCCCCTTGGCCGTCTCCTCCACGGGCGGGGCGCCGAACGTGGCGACGAGGTTGCGCGCGCTGGTCGTGTCCCCGAGCTGATGGGCCACGTAGACGAGGTTGAGCGAGTTGAGCACGCCGGCGAGCAGGACGGCGATGCCGGCGCCCCAGGCGAACGCGAAGATCAGGTTGCTGCGCGGTTCCGGCTCCATCCGGTCGAGAGCGAGCACGCCCGCGAGCAGCAGCGGCACGGGAGCCACGGCGAGCCCGAGCGCGATGAAGAACTGGACCGGCTCGCCGTTGATGATGTCGAAGGAGAACGACACCAGGGCGCAGATTCCGGCGACGACCAGACCCACGATGAGGCCGATGGACGGACGCTCCCTGAGAACGGCGCGGGGGTCGAGGCCTGCCACTGTGCGACTGTAACCGACCACGCCCGCCGCGGTCCTCCTCCGGCCTCAAAAGATCCCCATGCATTCCCTGCCGAGACAAGTATCTCGCAGGCGGGCCGGTCGTCCCGAGCACGTCCCCGTTGCGGGCACAATGGGCGATCATGGATGTCGCACCTCGTGACGGGCTCGGACGACGCGGTTTCCTCCGTGTCGCGTGCGCCGCCGCCGTCGGCTCGGTCGCCGCATGTGCGCCCGGGTCCCGGGATGGCTCCTCTCCCGCCTCCCCTTCGCCCTCTTCCACGTCGCCGGCCAGGAGGCCGGCGGCGGAACGGTCGCTGCCCGGCGACCCGGACTGGCGGGTGCGCAGGCGGGGTCCCGACGAGGCGATCGAGGGCTACGGCGACCGCGCGAGCGTGCTGCCCGGGGAGTCGTTCGGGCTGCACGTCTCCACCACCGAGGGCCGTTACCGGGTCACGGCCTACCGGATGGGCTGGTACGGCGGGACGCTCGCCCGCCGGGTGTGGCGTTCGGGGTGGATGAGGGGACGCGACCAGGGCCGCGGACGGCTCGCCGGCGACACGCGCACCGTACGGGCCGGGTGGCGGCGCTCCCTGACCGTGTCCACCGAAGGCTGGCCGGAGGGGGCCTACCTGCTGCGCCTGGACACCGAGCGCGGCCACCAGCGGTACGTGCCGCTGGTCGTGCGCTCGGCCTCCGGGGCCGGCCGCACGGTCCTGGTCCACGCCACCCCCACCTGGCAGGCGTACAACCGGTGGGGCGGCTACAGCCTCTACTACGGCGAGGACGGCCGCTACGAGAGCCGCTCGCTCGCGGTCAGCTTCGACCGGCCCTACGACAGCACCGGGATGGAGAAGTTCCTCATCCACGAGCGGCCGGTGGTGGCGCTGGCCGAACGGCTCGGCCTGCCCCTCGCGTACACGACGGGCGGCGACCTGGAGGCCGGCGACGACGTGCTCACCGGCGCCTCCGCGGTGATCTTCCTCGGGCACGACGAGTACTGGACGCCCGGGGTGCGCCGCACGGTGACCGAGGCCCGCGACGCCGGCGCCAACCTGGCCTTCCTGGGCGCCAACACCTGCTACCGCCGCGTCCGGATGGAGGAGGACGGCAAGCTGGTGGTCTGCTACAAGACCGCGGTAGACCGCGACCCGCTGGTCCGCACGCGCCCGTCGCTGGCGACGACCGACTTCCGGGCGGCGCCGAAGGCCGATCCCGAGTCGTCGCTCATCGGGGTCTACTACGACGGATATCCCGTGGACGCGCCGTTCGTGGTGCACGAGCCCCGTCACTGGATCTTCGCGGGCACCGGTGTGCGCGGCGGCGACGCGTTCCCGCACCTCGTGGGCGTGGAGTACGACCGGGTGAACACGGACGTGCCGACGCCGAGGCCGCTGCAGATCCTCGCCCACTCGCCGGTGACCTGCGTGGGGCGGCCCAGCTTCGCCGACGCTGCCTACTACACGGTCCCGAGCGGGGCCGGGGTGTTCGCCTCGGGCACCATGCGGTGGGCCGAGACGCTCATGGCGCGCACCCGCGACCTGCCCCGGGCCCACGGGATCGACGCGCGTACGCGGGCCTTCGTCACCACCGCGACGACCAACCTGCTGAAGGGCTTCGCCGAAGGACCCGCCGCCGAGCGCCTTCCCACGCCCGACGACAACGTCCGCCGCACCTACCGCGCCTGACGCGCACGGCGTCGCCGGGGGCGGCCGCGGGGCTCCGCCGTGGCGACCCTGTGGTCCTGGTCTGCCTGCCGCCCGTGCGGAAGAACCCGGCCTGACCGTGAGCCCGGCCCCGTTGACGAGTAGATCGACTGGTCGATATAACTTCGTAGACCAAGCGTTCTATTCATCCCAGGGAGCCGAAGTGCCGCAACGAACCACGGCCGAGGTCATCGACCGCTTCAACCACGCGTTCGTCCACCACGACCCCGAGATCCTCGACGACCTGATCGCCGACGACTGCGTGATGGAGGCGATCCAGCCGGCTCCGGACGGGGAACGCGTCGAGGGACGCCAGGCGTGCCTGACGTTCTGGCGGGCGCTCGCCGACGATCGCACCACCCAGTTCGGGCCCGAGGACGTCTGGGTCGACGGCGACCGCGCGACGATCCTGTGGCGCTACCGCTTCGGCGAGGGCCCCGAGGACTCCGTGCGCGGAGTGAACCTCATGCGGGTCCGGGACGGGAGAATC
Organism: Microbispora sp. KK1-11; assembly: GCF_006874435.1. Taxonomy (NCBI): domain Bacteria; kingdom Bacillati; phylum Actinomycetota; class Actinomycetes; order Streptosporangiales; family Streptosporangiaceae; genus Microbispora; species Microbispora sp. KK1-11. Next base: position 272,291 of record NZ_VIRJ01000004.1, read on the forward strand.
ATCGCGGCTCTCGGCTACAGCAAGACCGGCGCCCCCGTCCCGCTCGCCACCGACTCCGAGGCCCGGGCCTGAGGATGCGCAGCTACCACCTCGACAGCGGCGCCGGGCTCGCGGGTCTGACGATCAGAGACCACCCCGACCCGGTCCCCGGCGCCGGTCAGGTCGTCGTCGCCGTACGCGCGGCGTCTCTGAGCTTCCGGGAACTGATGATCGCCCGCGGCGACTACGTACTGCCGGTGAAGCCGGACGTGGTCTCGCTGTCCGACGGGGCCGGCGAAATCGTGTCGGTCGGGCCCGGGGTCGACTCCCGGCGGATCGGCGAACGGGTCACCGCCACCCTCTTCCCGAGCTGGCAGGACGGCCCGTTCGGCATCGAGCACCTGCCGCAGCGCGGCGGCTCGCTGGACGGCATGCTCACCGAACGCGCCGTGGTCGACCAGGACGCCTTGGTGCCGGTCCCCGGCCATCTGTCCTACCAGGAGGCGGCGACGCTCCCGTGCGCCGCCGTCACCGCCTGGAACGCCGTGACCGGCGCGGACGGCCTGCGTCCGGGCCAGACCGTGGTGACGCAGGGATCGGGCGGGGTGTCGCTGTTCGCCCTGCAGTTCGCCAAGACGCTCGGCGCACGGGTGATCGCCACCACCAGCGGCCCCGAGAAGGCAGCCCGCCTGCTCGACCTCGGGGCGGACGAGGTCATCGACTACCGGGCCGTCCCCGACTGGCCCGCGAGGGTCCGCGAACTCACCGGCGGGCGGGGCGCCGACCGCGTCATCGACGTCGCCGGCCTGCTGGACCTGTCCCTCAAGGCGGTGGCGGTGGCAGGGCACGTCGCCTGCGTGGGCTTCGTCTCCGACACCGCGCCTACGCTCGACGCCCGCACACTCTTCGCCTCCGGCGCCACCGTGCGCGCCGTCGCGGTCGGCAGCCGAGCCCAGTTCCGCGCCATGAACCGGGCCATCGAGGTCAACGACCTCCATCCGGTCGTCGACCGCGTGTTCCCCTTCGACCAGGCTCACGACGCCTACCGCTATTACGCCTCGGGCAAGGCGTTCGGCAAGGTCGTCATCACCATCTGACCGGCCAAGCCCGGCGCCACACCGAACACGTACGAAGACGAGGCCCCGTCCGACTCCTCTCGGACGGGACCTCGCCTGCTTCCCCGGGGAGGCCACGGCACGTGCGGCGACGCGTTTGCGGCCGAAGCGGCGGGCCGGGCGGGAAGGGGTCAGACGAACAGGGAGTCGAGCGCGACGGCGAGGAACAGCAGCGCCAGGTAGATGTTCGACCAGTGGAAGAACCGCATCGGGCGCAGGTCGACGCCGGTCTTGCCGGCGTTCACCCGGCCGAGCAGGCGGTAGACCTCGACCAGGCAGACCGCGCCGAGCACGAGCGCGGCGGCCGGGTAGAGCAGGGAGGTGCCGGCGATCGGCCACAGCAGCAGCGAGCACAGCACGGTGGCCCAGGTGTAGGCGACGACCTGCTGGACGACCCGGCGCTCGGTGGTGACCACCGGGAGCATCGGCACGTCGGCCGCCGCGTAGTCCTCGCGGTAGCGCATGGCGAGCGTCCAGGTGTGCGGCGGCGTCCAGAAGAACACGACACCGAACAGCACGACCGGGGCCCACGACAGCCCGCCGGTGATGCCCGCCCAGCCGATCAGCACCGGCATGCAGCCGGCGATGCCGCCCCACACGATGTTCTGCGACGTGCGCCGCTTGAGCACCAGGGAGTACACGAAGACGTAGAACAGGATCGCGCCCAGCGCCAGCGCCGCTGCCAGCACGTTGACCGTGAGAGCGAGCCCGAGCGTGGAAAGAGTGCCGAGAATCACACCGAAAATCAGCGCGCCCATCGGCGACACGTCGTGCTTGGCGAGCGGCCGCCTGCGGGTGCGCCGCATCGTCCGGTCGATGTCCCGGTCGATGTAGCAGTTCAGGACGTTCGCGCTGCCCGCCGACAGGGTGCCGAACACCATGGTGGCCGTCGCGGTCCACAGGTCGGGCAGGCCATGCGCCGCGAGGAACATGACCGGCAGGGTCGTGATCAGCAGCAGCTCGATGATCCGAGGCTTGGTGAGCGCCACGTAGGCCTTCACGAGCGCCCCGATGGAGCGGGGAGCCGTGGCCGTCGCGGCGGACCCGAGGGGGGCCACCGTCTGCTTGTTCGTCAGGACCGTCAAGGCGCTTCCAACACGTGCGGGGTCAACGCGTAACCTCTGATTAGGGCGGATCTCCGGGCAGCCTGTCTCCGGGCAGCAGCCGGCACTTGCGAAATCACTGTAGTCGCCACCGCAGGTGGTCCCCGAACCGGGGCCGAAGCCGCAGGCGCCGTTACCGAGGTGGCTACCAAACGGTATTACGAGGAACCCGTTAGGGTCCCCTGTGGGCGGGAAATGCCAGAACCGGCGCGAAAACAAGAGGGGATCGAGCAGTTGAGCAGCGCAAGCCTTGAGTGGAGTGACCTTGACCGGCAGGCGGTCGACGTCGTGCGGGCCCTGGCGATGGACGCCGTGGAGAAGGCGGGATCGGGTCACCCCGGCACCGCGATGAGCCTCGCGCCCGCCGCCTACCTTCTCTTCCAGCGGGTCCTGCGTCATGACCCCTCGGATCCCAAGTGGGTGGGACGTGACAGGTTTGTCCTTTCCTGCGGGCATTCGAGCCTGACGCTTTACATTCAGCTCTACCTGTCCGGCTACGGCCTGACCCTGGACGACCTCAAGGCGCTCCGGCAGTGGGGCAGCCTCACCCCGGGCCACCCCGAGTACGGCCACACGGCCGGCGTGGAGACCACGACCGGCCCGCTCGGCCAGGGCGTCGGCAACGCGGTCGGCATGGCCATGGCGGCCCGCCGCGAGCGCGGCCTGTTCGACCCGGACGCCGCGCCCGGCGCCTCGCCGTTCGACCACATGATCTGGTGCTTCGCCTCCGAGGGCGACCTCGAGGAGGGCATCAGCCACGAGGTCAGCGCCCTCGCGGGTCACCAGAAGCTCGGCAACCTGGCCGTGGTCTTCGACTCCAACCACATCTCCATCGAGGACGACACCCAGATCGCCCTGTCCGAGGACATCACCAAGCGCTACGAGGCGTACGGCTGGCACGTCCTGGAGGTCGACTGGACCGCGACCGGCGAGTACAAGGAGGACGTCCAGGCGCTGTACGACGCGCTTGAGGCGGCCCGCGCCGAGACCGAGCGGCCGACGTTCATCAAGCTCCGCACGATCATCGGCTGGCCGGCGCCGAACAAGCAGAACACCGGCAAGATCCACGGCTCGGCCCTGGGCGCCGACGAGGTCGCCGCGACCAAGCGCGTCCTCGGCATGGACCCCGAAAAGAGCTTCGCGGTGCCCGCCGAGGTGCTCGACCACGCGCGTGAGGTCGTCGAGCGCGGCCGGGCGCTGCGCGCCGAGTGGGACAAGAGCTACCAGAGCTGGCGCGAGGCCAACCCCGAGCGGGCGGAGCTGTTCGACCGGATCTCCAAGCGCAAGCTGCCGGAGGGCTGGGACAAGGCGCTGCCGTCGTTCGAGATCGGCTCGCAGGTCGCCACCCGGAAGGCGTCCGGCGAGGTGCTGAGCGCGCTCGCGCCGGTGCTGCCGGAGCTGTGGGGCGGCTCGGCCGACCTCGCGGAGTCCAACAACACCACGATGAAGGGCGAGCCGTCCTTCATCCCGGACGAGTACCAGACCAAGGAGTTCCCGGGGAACCGGTACGGCCGGACGCTGCACTTCGGCATCCGGGAGCACGGCATGGGCGCCATCCTGAACGGCATCGCGCTGCACAACGGCACCCGCCCCTACGGCGGCACGTTCCTGGTGTTCAGCGACTACATGCGGCCATCGGTGCGGCTCGCCGCGCTGATGAAGCTGCCGGTGACCTACGTCTGGACGCACGACTCGATCGGCCTCGGCGAGGACGGCCCGACCCACCAGCCGATCGAGCACCTGTGGGCGCTGCGCGCGATCCCCGGCCTCGACGTCGTCCGCCCGGCCGACGCCAACGAGACGGCGGCCGCGTGGAAGGCCGTCCTCGAGCACAACGACCGCCCGGCGGGCCTCGCCCTGACCCGGCAGAACGTCCCCACCCTGGACGGCGCGGGCGACCCCGACGCCGTCGCGCGGGGCGGCTACGTCCTGCAGGACGCGTCCAACGGCCAGCCCGAGGTCGTGATCATCGGCACCGGCAGCGAGGTCCAGCTCGCCGTCGAGGCTCGCACGATCCTGGAGTCGCAGGGCATTCCGACCCGCGTGGTCTCGATGCCGTGCGTGGAGTGGTTCCGGGAGCAGGACGCCGCCTACAAGCAGACCGTGCTGCCCCCCGCCGTCAAGGCCCGGGTCGCGGTCGAGGCGGGAATCACGCTCGGCTGGCGCGAGTTCGTGGGAGATGCGGGCGAGGTCCTGGGTCTCGAGCACTTCGGCGCCTCCGCGCCGTACAAGACGATCTACGAGCAGTTCGGCCTCACCGCCGACCGCGTCGTCGCCGCCGCCAAGGCCAGCCTGGCCAAGACGGGCGCCGACAAGGGCGAGACGACCGGAAACTGAGGGACGAAGGATGAATGAGAATCTGAAGCGGCTGACGGACGCCGGAGTCTCCATCTGGCTCGACGACATCAGCCGGGAGCGGCTGCGCTCCGGCAACCTCGCCGCCCTGATCCGCGACAAGAACGTGACGGGGGTCACCTCCAATCCCACGATCTTCGCCTCCGCGCTGAGCAAGGGCGACGCCTACGACGCGCAGCTGCGCGACCTCGCCACCCGCGGCGTCACGGTCGAGGAGGCCGTACGCGCGATCACCACGTTCGACATCCGCTGGGCGGCCGACGTGCTGCGGCCGGTCTTCGACGCCACCCGCGGCGTCGACGGGCGCGTGTCGATCGAGGTGGACCCGCGCCTGGCCCGCAGGACCGAGGCGACGATCGCCGAGGCCCGCGCGCTGTGGTGGCTGGTCGACCGGCCCAACGTGCACATCAAGATCCCGGCGACCGTCGAGGGCCTGCCGGCGATCACGCAGGCCATCTCCGAGGGCATCAGCGTCAACGTCACGCTGATCTTCTCGCTCGAGCGGTACCGCCAGGTGATGGACGCCTGGCTGAGCGGCCTGGAGAAGGCGAAGGCCAACGGCCTCAACCTGGCCACTATCGAGTCGGTCGCGTCGTTCTTCGTCAGCCGCGTCGACAGCGAGATCGACAAGCGCCTCGACAAGATCGGCACGCCGGAGGCCGCCGAGCTGAAGGGCAAGGCCGCCGTGGCCAACGCCCGCCTGGCGTTCGCCGCGTACGAGGAGGTCATGAACTCGCCGCGGTGGCAGGCGCTGCGCGCGGCCGGCGCGCACCCGCAGCGCCCGCTGTGGGCCTCCACCGGCGTGAAGAACCCGGACTACCCCGACACCCTGTACGTGGAGCAGCTGGTCACGGCCGGCGTGGTCAACACCATGCCGGAGAAGACGCTGGACGCGGTGGCCGACCACGGACGGATCTCGGGCGACACGATCCGCCCCTTCTACCAGCAGGCGTGGGACGTCATGGCCTCGCTGAAGCAGACGGGCATCGACTACGACGACGTCGTCCGCGCGCTGGAGGAGGAGGGCGTCGAGAAGTTCGAGACGTCCTGGAGCGAGCTTCTCGAAACCGTCGACGGCGAACTGCGGAAGGCCTGAGCTACCTATGACAATCGAGGTGACCCTCGGCGACGAGGTGGACGCCGTCAACGCGGTGAAGGACAAGCTCGTCGCCGAGGGAGTGCCCGCGGCCCTCGCCGCGGGCGACTCCACGCTGTGGGGCCCGCAGGCGCAGTCCGAGGCCGCGATCCGGCTGGGCTGGCTGAGCCTCCCCCGGACGAGCCGGGAGCTGCTGCCGGAGATCGCCAAGCTGGTGGAGCGGGCCCGCGCCGAGGGCCTGGACCACGTCGTGCTCGCCGGCATGGGCGGCTCCTCTCTCGCCCCCGAGGTGATCTGCGCCACCGAGGACGTGCCGCTGACCGTCCTCGACACCACCGACCCGCACCAGGTGCGGCGCGCGCTCGCCGACCGGCTCGACCGCACCATCGTGGTGGTGTCGAGCAAGAGCGGCGGCACGATCGAGACCGACAGCCACCGGCGCATCTACGAGAAGGCGTTCCGGGACGCCGGCATCGACCCGGCCGAGCGGATCGTGGTCGTCACCGACCCCGGCTCCCCGCTGGAGCAGACGGCCATCGAGGCCGGCTACCCGGTCGTCCTGGCCGACCCGAACGTGGGCGGCCGCTACAGCGCGCTCACCGCGTTCGGGCTGGTCCCGAGCGCCCTGGCGGGCGCGGACGTGACCGGGCTGCTCGACGACGCCGCCGCGGTGGCGCCGCTGCTCGCGCAGGACGAGGGCAACCCGGGCCTGGACCTCGGCGCGCTGCTCGGCGCGCAGGCGCTGCACGGCCGCGACAAGCTGATCCTGCGCGACGGCATGTCCGACATCACCGGCCTGCCCGACTGGATCGAGCAGCTCATCGCCGAGTCGACCGGCAAGGAGGGCAAGGGCATCCTGCCCGTCGTCGGCGCCGAGGCCGCGGAGGCGGACGACCAGTTCCTCGTCACCATCGGGCCCGACAGCGGCACGACCGTCGACGGCCCGCTCGGTGCGCAGTTCCTCGTCTGGGAGTACGCCACGGCCGTCGCGGGCCGGGTGCTCGGGATCAACCCGTTCGACCAGCCCAACGTCGCCGAGTCGAAGGAGAACACCACCCGGATCCTGCAGGAGGCCGGGGACGGCCCGCTGCCGACCGGCACCCCGGTGCTCACCGACGGCCCGGTCGAGGTGTACGGCGACCTGCCCGGCGACCTCAAGAACCTGGCCGACGTCCTCACCTGGCTGCTGCGCGCGATCCCCGAGCGCGGCTACCTGGCGATCATGGCGTACCTCGACCGCGAGGCCGCGTTCGACGCGGCGGTCGTCGGCGAGGCGTCCTTCGAGGAGATGACCGAGACCTGGGCGAGCGCCGACGTCGCCACCCTGCGGGCGCTGCTCGACTACCGCACCGACCACGCGGTCACGTTCGGCTGGGGCCCGCGCTTCCTGCACTCCACCGGCCAGTACCACAAGGGCGGGCCGGCGACGGGTGTGTTCCTGCAGATCACCGGGGCGGTGACCGACGACATCGAGGTCCCGGGCAAGCCCTACACGCTGGGCAGGCTGCAGCTCGCGCAGGCGCTGGGCGATCTGGGAGCCCTGACCTCCCGCGGCAGGCCGGCTGTGCGCCTGCACCTCACCGACCGCGTCGCCGGGGTCAGGCATCTGCTCTCCGTGGCGGAGGAGCTCTGACCATGCGATGCGTTACTGGCGAAGGGGCCGTCCGCAGGGAGGACACATGACGGAGCAACAGGAGCCGCAGGCCCCCGCCGACGACGCCCTGCGGGCGCCGGAGCCGCGCAGCGTCGCGCAGGAGGCGGGGGACGAGCTGACGAGCGCGGAGCGGACGGTCCTGGCCGCCGCTCAGGCCGCCACGACGGCGACCACCGAGCTGACCATGGCCGCCAACCCGCTGCGCGACCCGCGCGACCGGCGCCTGCCCAGGGTCGCCGGGCCGTGCGTGCTCGTGCTGTTCGGCGTCACCGGCGACCTCGCCAAGCGCAAGCTGCTGCCGGCGATCTACGACCTGGGGAACCGGGGGCTGCTGCCCCCGGGCTTCTCCCTGGTCGGCTTCGCCCGCCGCGACTGGGCGCACGAGGACTTCGCCCAGGTCACGTACGAGGCGGTCAAGGAGCACGCGCGGACGCCGTTCCGCGAGGAGGTCTGGAAGCAGCTCAGCGAGGGCATCCACTTCTGCCCGGGCGAATTCGGCGACGACGGCGCCTTCGACGTGCTCGCCATGATGCTCAAGGAGATCGACGAGACCCGGGGCACCGGCGGCAACTACGCGTTCTACCTGTCGGTGCCGCCGAAGTTCTTCCCGCTCGTGATCGAGCAGCTCAAGCGGACGAACCTGGCCAAGGCGCCCGAGGGCTCCTGGCGCAGGGTCGTCATCGAGAAGCCGTTCGGGCACGACCTGAAGAGCGCCCAGGAGCTCAACGCGATCACCAGCGCGGTGTTCCCGGAGAGCTCGGTCTTCCGGATCGACCACTACCTCGGCAAGGAGACCGTCCAGAACATCCTGGCCCTCCGCTTCGCCAACACGCTGTACGAGCCGATCTGGAACCGGGGCTACGTCGACCACGTCCAGATCACGATGGCCGAGGACATCGGCATCGGCGGCCGGGCCGGCTACTACGACGGCATCGGCGCGGCCCGTGACGTGATCCAGAACCACCTGCTCCAGCTCCTCGCGCTTGTCGCGATGGAGGACCCCACCTCCTTCGACGCCGACGCGCTGCGCCGGGAGAAGGAGAAGGTGCTGCGGGCCGTCAAGCTGCCCGCCGACCTGGCCACGGGCACCGCCCGCGGTCAGTACGTCCGAGGCTGGCAGGGCGGCGAGCCCGTCGTCGGCTACCTGGAGGAGCAGGGCATCTCCCCCGACTCCACCACGGAGACGTACGCCGCGGTGAAGCTGGAGGTGGCCAACCGCCGGTGGGCAGGGGTGCCGTTCTACCTGCGTACGGGCAAGCGGCTCAGCCGCCGCATGACCGAGGTGGCCGTCGTCTTCCAGCGGGCGCCTCACCTGCCGTTCAGCAAGGACGACACCGAGATCCTCGGGCACAACGCGCTGGTCATCCGCGTCCAGCCGGACGAGGGCATCACGGTGCGCTTCGGCTCCAAGGTGCCGGGCACGGCCATGGAGGTCAGGGACGTCAACATGGACTTCGCCTACGGCGAGTCGTTCATGGAGTCCTCCCCCGAGGCGTACGAGCGGCTGCTGCTCGACGTGCTCATCGGCGACCCGCCGCTGTTCCCGCACCAGCGGGAGGTGGAGCTGTCGTGGATGATCCTCGACCCGATCGAGGAGTTCTGGGCCTCCCAGGGCAGGCCCGAGGGGTACCCGTCGGGTTCCTGGGGTCCCGCCTCGGCCGACGCGATGCTGGCCAGGGACGGACGCGCCTGGAGGCGGCTGTGAGCGCGGCGCATCTGGGGCGGAGCGAGCGGAGAGCGGTGTGACGACCTTCAACCTGACCGAGACGACCGCGTCGAAGATCTCTTCGACGCTCACCCGCCTGCGGCACCAGATGGGCGCGCCCGCCGTCGGCATGGTGCTCACCCTCGTCGTGGTGGTGGACGAGGCGGGGCAGTACGACGCCCTGCGCGCGGCCACCGACGCGGCGCGCGAGCACCCCTCGCGCATCCTGATGGTGATCATCCGCGACCCGGCCGAGCCCAACCGGCTGGACGCGGAGATCCGCGTGGGCGAGTCGGCGCCGGGCGAGGTCGTGCTGCTGCGCCTGTACGGCGAGCTGACCGAGCACGCCGACTCGGTGATCACGCCGTTGCTGCTCACCGACACGCCGGTGGTGGTGTGGTGGCCGGGCGAGTGCCCGGAGATCCCCGCCAAGCACCCGATCGGCCACCTGGGCAGCCGCCGGATCATGGACGCCAGATCGGCCGCCGACGCGGTCGCCGCCATCTCCTCGCGGGCCGGCAGCTACGTCCCCGGCGACACCGACCTGGCCTGGACCCGGCTCACGCCGTGGCGCAGCCTGCTGGCCGCCGCCTTCGACCAGCCCATGGGGAAGATCATCGGGGGCGTGGTGGAGGCCGCGGCGGGCAATCCCAGCGCGCCGCTGCTCGCCGCCTGGCTGTGCGACCGGCTGGAGGCGCCGATCGAGGTCGCGCCCTCCGGCGGCCCCGGCTTGACCGGCGTGCGGCTGTCCATCGAGGGCGGTGGCGAGCTGACGGTGAGCAGGACCGACGCCAGGCTCGCCACGCTGTCGCGGCCCGGCAACCCCGACCGGCGGGTCGCCCTGGCCCGCAGGCCGACCTCGGAGCTGCTGGCCGAGGAGCTGCGCAGGCTCGACCCCGACGACATCTACGCCGCCTCGATCCGCCGCCTGGCGGAGATGAATGGGCGGGGACGGGTGTGACCGGCGTTCCCACCGTCATCGTCCACCGGGACGCAGAGCTGCTGGCCCAGGCCGTGGCCGCCCGCCTCATCACGGGGCTGGTGGACACGCAGGCGGCCCGCGGTTCCGCGCACCTGGTGCTGACCGGCGGCACCGTGGGCATCGCGACGCTGGCCGCCCTGGCGGGGACGGCGGCGCACGACGCCATCGACTGGCGGGCGCTCGACATCTGGTGGGGCGACGAGCGGTTCCTGCCGACCGGCCATCCCGAGCGCAACGAGACCGGGGCACGCCAGGCCCTGCTCGACCACGTCGACGTGGACCCGGCGCGGGTGCACCCGATGCCCGGCCCCGACTCGGGGATGACCGCCGAGGAGGCCGCCGACGCGTACGCGGTGGAGCTCGCCAAGGCGGCCAGGCCGGAGGACCACGGGCCGGTGCCCTCGTTCGACGTGCTGCTGCTCGGCATGGGCCCCGACGGCCACGTGGCCTCGCTGTTCCCCGGCCAGCCGGCCGTCTACGAGGAGGAGCGGCCGGTCGTGGCCGTGCACGGCTCCCCCAAGCCGCCGCCGACCAGGCTGTCGCTGACGTTCCCCGCGCTGCGGGCCGCCAGGGAGGTCTGGGTCGTCGCGGCGGGCGAGGAGAAGGCGCAGGCGGTCAGGATGGCGCTGTCCGACGCCGGACCGTTCCAGATTCCGGCCGCCGGTGCGCGCGGGCGGCAGCGCACGCTGTTCCTGCTCGACCGCGCCGCCGCGCACAAGATCCCACCATCCCTGGGACGGATCGCCTCCCCCTGACGGGAGATCACAGCCGGGAGATCACGACGGAACGGCCGGGCCGGGGCACACGCCCCCGCCCGGCCGTTCCATGTCCACAATTCTCCCGTTTTGCGCGGAATACGCTTTAAGTCCAAATTGATGGAGTTCGCCGAAGGTCAGGGAAGCCCGGGTTACTATTTCCGCCCGGTAGTGATTCGCATCAGCGGCCACGGCGAAATGCGAAGCCACGAGGAACGCGACGGGCGGGAGGCGCGGTGGCGGAGCGGGACGCGATCACAGTGCTCCACGTGTCGGACACGCAGTTCGGTGCCTACCACCGGTTCGGCACCGACGGCATCACGGAGCGGGACAGAACGCACGCCTCGCTCGCCACGCGACTACTCGCCGATCTGGCCCGGCTCCGTGAGGAGAGCGGGGTCTCCCCCGACATCGTCGTCGCCTCGGGCGATCTGGCGGAATGGGCGCGCCCGGCCGAGTTCGCGCAGGTGCATGATTTCTTGGCCGAACTCGCCGGCGGGCTGGAGCTGAGCCGGTCCCGGGTGGCGATGGTGCCCGGAAACCACGACGTAAGCCGGAAGAAGTGTGAGGCGTATTTCCTCAACCGCCAGGCCGACGACGCGGAGCCGGTCCCACCGTACTGGCCGAAGTGGGAGCCTTACGCCGGATTGATTACACGGTTCTACGACGGCGTCCCCGGAGTCGCCTTCGCACGCGACGAGCCCTGGACGCTGTTCGAGATGCCCGACCTGAAAACCGTGGTCGCCGGACTCAATTCCACCATCGCAGAAAGCCACCGGGACGAGGACCACTACGGCTATTGCGGCGAGGCCCAGTTGCGGGCGTTTGCCGAGCGGCTTTCGGCCTACGAGCGCGAGGGCTGGCTGAGGATCGGGGTCATGCACCACAACCCCGTGATCAGCGATGAGCAGGACGACGCGTTCCTGAAGGACCGCACCGCCTTCCGCGAGATCCTCGCGCCGCGTCTGCACGTGCTGCTGCACGGCCACACCCATCACGGCCGCATCGAAAGCCTCGGCCCCGACGGCCTCCCCGTGCTCTGCGCGGGCAGCGTCGGCGTACGGCAGGGCGCCCGGCCTGAGGACGTCCCGAACCAGTACCAGCTCGTCGAGATCACCCGCACCGGGCTGAAGGTCCACGGCCGCCGCTACAACCCCGACCGGCTGCGTTGGGAGGCCGACACCGGCGTCGGGCGCGACCCCGACCAGTCCGTGCTCACGATCGGACGGGCGCACCGGCAGGCGCACGCTGTGTTCCCCGACCCCGAGCATGACGGGCCGGGCAAGCACGACCTCGACCTCGACCCCGACCTGCCCATGTTCGCGGCCACGGGCATCCGGCGTGACGACCTGCTCTCGCGCGTGCGGCGGGTGTGCGAGCTGCTCCATCGCGACGCGGTGGTGGAGGAGGTCAGGAACGGGCGCAGGGAGAGCTACCTGCGGGTCGCCAGGTCCGACGGACGCCATGTGGCCATGTTCCCGGTCGGCGTGTGCGCGGGCCGTCCCGGCAGAGAGGAGGTTCAGGCGTTCCTCGATGAGGTCGACGCCCTCTACCGGGCGGGCGACCCCTACCTGACGTCGTTTCTCGTCTACGACGGCGAGCCGGTGCCGGACGAGCTGCGCCGCTGGGCGGAGTTGCAGGGGCTGCGACTTCAGGGCCTGGTGGAGTACCAAGGCATCTACGACCTGCGCCCGTACGCCGCCCGCCAGGCCGAAAGGCTCGCCGGCAGCGGCGTGTACCCGCCCGAGCTGTTCGTGCCCCAGCGGTTCGTGGTCGTGCGCGGCCGCTCCGCGACCGCTCCGGCCGAGCCGGAGGTCGACCTGCTGGCGCGTCTGCGCGAGTGGGTCGCCGACCACGACGGCCGGTTCGTCGTCGTCCTGGGTGACTTCGGGTATGGCAAGACGTTCCTGTTACGCGAGCTCACCCGGCTCGTGCGGGAGGACGGCCGGCCACCGGTCATCCCGATCCTGATCCAGTTACGGGAGCTGGAGAAGGCCCACAGCCTGGACGAGCTGCTGGCGGCGCATCTGACCGCCGGCGGCGAGGAGATGATCGATCTCCAGCGGCTGCGCTACCTCGTCGAGGAGGGCCGCGTGCTGCTGCTGTTCGACGGGTTCGACGAGCTGGCCCTGCGCATCACCTACGACCAGGCGACCGAGCATCTTAAGTCGCTGGTGCAGGCGGCCCGGGGACGCGCAAAGGTTGTGCTGACCAGCCGCACCCAGCATTTCCTGTCGGACCAGCAGGTGGAGACCGCCCTGTCGGCCCAGCTCGCCTGGGTGCCAGGACACCGTCTGGTCAAGCTCCTGCCCTTCGACGACGGGCAGATCCTGGAGTTCCTCACCCGACAGATGCGCGGAGACCGGGAACAGGCCCGCGCCCGCCTCGACCTCCTTGGACATGTCCGGGATCTGCTTGGCCTGTCCCGCAACCCGCGCATGCTGAGCTTCATCGCGCGCCTGGACGAGGCGCGGCTGCGCGAGATCCGCGACCACGAGGGAGAGATCAGCGCCGCCCGGCTCTACCGGGAGCTGCTCCAGCGGTGGCTTGAGTTCGAGTTCGAGCGGGCCCAGCCACGCGGGGCTATGCGGGCGTTGCCGGTCGCAGACCGCTGGGACGCCGTTCGCACGCTCGCCAACCAGTTGTGGGAGTCCGGCGAGGACACCCTCGGCCTGATGGAGCTGGGTGAGGCCGCAACCGCTCTCGGACGCCTCGCGGACCTGCAGATCACCCCGGAGCAGGCCTCGCACATGATCGGCTCAGGCACACTCCTCGTCCGCGCGGAGGGCGAGCGGTTCGCGTTCGTCCATCGCTCGGTGATGGAGTGGCTGGTCGCCGACCACGTGGCCCGCGCCCTCCGCGACGGCGGCAGCCCTAAGGGACTGTCCATGCGGCCGATCTCCGATCTCATGGCCGATTTCCTGTCCACCCTGGCCGGCCGGGCTCACACCGAGACCTGGGCCCGCGCCGTGCTCGCGGAGGCCACGGCGCCCGGCGCCGCCAAGGTGAACGCGCTGACCCTGCTGAAGCGGCTCCGCGCGTCGATCAGCGACGGTGGGCGCGCGCCGGTCCTCCTGAACGGCGTCGACCTCCGCGGATTAGACCTGTCCCGCGCGGATCTGCGCGGTGCAGACCTGCGCGGTGCGGACCTGCGTGGCGCTCGCCTGAACCACGCGGACCTGTCCGAGGCGGCGCTGCGTGACGCTCGACTCCAGCACGTGCTGGCCAAGGGGCTGCGACTGGTGCGGGCGGATCTCACCGGGGCCGATCTCTCGTTCGCACGCCTCGTCTCCGCTGATCTCACCGATACCGACCTCAGCGGCGCCCGAGGGAGACGAACGGTCCTCTTCCTCACCAGCGCCGGCTCCCCCAAGGACCTCACCCGATGGGCGGACGCGGGGGCGGCCCTTCCCCAGACGCGCACGCCCGCACTGCAGATTCCCCGCAACGCCGGAACCATCACCAGCCTCGCCTGGAGTCCGTCCAGCGAGATGCTGGCGACGGGCACCCCCGAAGGGGCGATCTGTCTGTGGGACGCCTCAAACGGAGACCTCGTCAGGACCTTCGACGGACACGTGGGCATAGTGCAGGCTCTGGCGTATAGCCGGGACGGCGTCCACCTCGCCAGCGCCGGAGACGACGGCGGAGTGCGCATCCGGCAGGCGGGCACCACCGCCCTTATCCGCACCCTCGGAGACCACACCAACTGGACCAACGGCCTTGCCTACAGCCCCGACGGGGGCCTGCTCGCTGCGGGTGGAGACGACGGAACCATCGGGATCTTGGACGTAACCACGGGTGAGGTCGTGCGGGTCCTGCGCAGCAGCACAGAGGAGCCGTTGCACGTGCTGGGCTACAGTCCGGACGGCGCCCGCCTCGCGACCGCCGGCAGCGACTACGCCGTCCTCCTCTGGGACGCCACCACGGGCGCGCTCGTCCGCACACTTCGTCATGAGGAGCCCGAACTGATGTCGGCGAGCTACAGCCCTGGCTGCGACCGCTTCGCCACGGTCGCGAGCGATGGGGTGGTAAGGATCTGGGACATGACCACCGGGGCTCTCCTGAGCGCTCTGGGGACCGGCCTGGATGCCGTCACGGTCCTGGACTGCAGCCCTGACGGGACCTGCCTCGCGGCGGGCGACGGCCGGACACTCCAACTATGGGACATCGGCACCGCCACGCTCATCCGTACGCTCCCGCTAGACGAGATCCGCGTGCTGGAAGCGGTCTCGTACAGTCCTGACGGAACCCGCCTCGCCATCAAGGGCGGGGGCGTCCTGAGCGTCTGGGACACCGCCTCAGGAACCCGGGTTCACGCCTTCAGCTATGGCCTTGAGCCACAGCTGACCACGGCATACAGCCCTGACGGCACCACGGTCGTGACGGGGGGTGACAAGGCCCTGCGCGTCTGGGACGCCGCCACCGGAAAACTCCTGAACACCCTCGGCGGCCACACAGAGGCGTCGCGGGCAACAGCCTTCAGCCCGGATGGCACCCGTCTGGCCACCGGCGGGGATGATCTCGTCCTCCGGATCTGGGGCATCGGAGCCGGGACGCTCGAACGCACGCTGCACGGCAACGACATCTCGATCCAGACACTGGCCTTCAGCCCGGACGGCACCCGTCTGGCGGCGGGCGGAGGCGACCGCATCGCTCGCGTCTGGGACCCGGCCACCGGCGAACACCTCATCACCCTCGAAGGCCACACCGACTGGATCCGCGCCCTCGCCTTCAGCCCAGACGGTACCCGCCTGGCCACCGCCGGCGACGACTGCACCCTACGCGTCTGGGATCCGGCCACCGGCGAACACCTCGCCACCCTCCAAGGCCACACCGACTGGATCAACGCGCTGGCCTACAGCCCCGACGGCACCAACATCGTGACCGCGAGCGACGACCGCACCGTCCGCGTCTGGGACGCCGCCACCGGCGAACACCTCGCCACCCTCGAAGGCCACACCGGCTGGATCAACGCGCTGGCCTACAGCCCCGACGGCACCAACATCGTGACCGCGAGCGACGACCGCACCGTCCGCATCTGGGACACCGCCACGGGCATGCTCGTGTCGACCCTGAACGGCCACCTTCGCAGGGTCGCCGCCGTGGCCTACAGCCCCGACGGCTCCGTCCTCCTCAGTGTGAGCGGCGACGGCACGCTCCGATTCTGGAGCGCTGCGTCAGGCGCGGCAGTGGCGACGGTAGTGCCGCTCCAGGACGGGTGGGCGGCCTTCAGCCCGGACGGGCTGACCTACAAGTACCACGGCACGCCCGGCTCCACCTTCTGGTGGGCGGTCAACCTGTGCGCCTTCGCCCCCGGGGAGCTCGACGAGTTCGTCCCCGAGCTGAGGCGGGTGGACGACGACACTCCGCTGGCCGAACTGATCACGCCGCACCGGAAAAGGTGACCCGTGTCGGACGAAACAATCAGCCCGGACCAGGACCGGCCGGAAACCGGCCGCTCCGAGCCTTCACGACCGGCGCCGCCGGCGCCGCCGGCGCCGCGGTCGGCGTCTGCCGAGTCGCGGAATCTCGTGGGAACGGGCATGCCGGAGCAGCCGGCTCCGTCAAGACCGGAGCGCCAGGGGGGCTGGCTGCGTGGGCGCAGGCAGCGCGATCTGCGCGTCCACCCGTTCCCGCTGCTGACGCCCGACCAGTGGCGCGAGCCCGGCGACTCGCTGCGCAGGATGTACGAGAACGCCCAGGCCCGTGCCATGGAGGCGGCTGACTGGTACCTCGATGACCGGGTACGCATGCGGTTCGCCTCACAGGTGCTGCGCGGCCTGGCCATCCTGCTGGCGGCAGCCGGCGGTCTGCAACCTCTGGCGGCAGCCGCGGGCGGGACGACTGGCGAACAGCTCGGTGGGGGCAACCTGGCGTGGGGCTACGTCCTGCTGGCCGCCGCGGGCGTCTCCGTCGCCCTCGACCGCATCCTCGGCCTGTCGTCGCGATGGATGCGCGACATAATGACCGCACAGAAGATTCAACAGCGGCTGGTGGACTTCCAGTTCGACTGGGCAGAACTGAACGCCAGAGCCTCCCTGGGGGCCGAACCGGTCCCGGTGCACGACTATCTCGCGCTGCTGCGGGCCTTCCTGTCCGACATCTCCTCGATCACTCAGGAGGAGACCTCGGAGTGGGTCAGCGAGTTCCAGAGCGCGGTGGCCCAGCTCACCAACCAGGCCGGCAACCGCTGAAGAACGCCCACCGGTCCCGAGAACCGCCAAACCCCGCACCGAGGCCGCTGTCCGGCAGGATCGGCTCATCCGCCGGAGGCGCGGGCCTCGTCGAGGGCGGCACGGGCCTCCTCTGCGCGTCCACGGGCCGAACGGGCGGCGCGTCCGGCGTTCGTCTCCTCGCGGCGGGCGACCTCCAGCCGGTGTTCGGCCGCGTTCAGCTTGTCCTTGGCCTTGGCCAGCTTGGCCGTGAGCGTCTCGACCCTGGCCGCGCGCCGCTCGTGCTCGCGTACGGCCTCGGCCCGCTCGGCCTCCCAGTCGGCGCGGCCGCGCTCCGCCTCCCGCGCGGCCTGCTCGGCCTCGGCGAGGGCGTTCTCCAGCTCCCTGATGCGGCGTTCTCGCTCCGCTTTGTGCCGTTCCCGCTCCGCTTTGTCGCGTTCGGCCTTGGGCACGGGCCGCTCCCGCGCCGCCGGTCCGGGTGCGGGCCGTACGACCGGGGCGGGAGTGAAGCCGCTGTAGCTCAGGGGGCGGGTCAGCCGGCCCAGGCGCACCTGCTCGGCCGCGTCCTCGTCCACCACGGCGGCGTCGAGGGTCTGCTCGATCTCCAGGTCGGCCGTGGAGCCCAGCGGATGCCCGGCCGCCTCCGCCTCCTCGCGTACGGACCGGACGAGACGGGCGATGAGCGGGGTCCGTTCGCGGCCCGCGTCGGCCAGGGCGTCGGCGTCCTGGCTTCGCCACGCGTCCCGCAGCCGCCGGCCGAGGTCGAGCAGCCGGCCGAGCTCCCGGCCCCGC
This sequence comes from Microbispora sp. KK1-11, assembly GCF_006874435.1. Taxonomy (NCBI): domain Bacteria; kingdom Bacillati; phylum Actinomycetota; class Actinomycetes; order Streptosporangiales; family Streptosporangiaceae; genus Microbispora; species Microbispora sp. KK1-11. Next base: position 290,000 of record NZ_VIRJ01000004.1, read on the forward strand.
GCCCGGGCCGTCCGGTTGACGGCCCAGGCCACGACCGTGGGCTTGCGCAGCGCCTTGATCCGCTTGGCCAGCGCGGCGTCACCGGCCGCCTTCGCCTCCTTGGCCAGCGCGTCGCGGGCCGAGGTGAACTCCTCGGGCACCATGCCGTAGAGCCGGTCGGCCGCCTCGTCGAAGTCCACAGACCACGTGTACCCGAGTTCCCCCCGGCGTTCCACCGTGGTAGGTACTCCCCCCATGGAGTTCTTCTGTTATCACCGCGACCGGCCCGGCTCGGAGCGACTGCGCGACGAGCTGCTGGAAGCGCACTGGTCCTACATGGACCGGTTCGACGCGGAGATGATCGCCCGTGGCCCGACCTTCGACCGCGTCACCGACATCGCCACCGGCAGTGTGCACATCGTCGACTTGCCGGATCTCGCCACGGCGCGTGCGTTCGCCTTCGACGAGCCCAACTATCAGGCCGGTGTGTATCGGGACGTGATGGTACGGCGATGGCGCAACGTGCTGGGGCGCACCATGTGGGACTTTCCGGGCGGCAGGGACGGCGGCAACCGATATCTGGTGCTGGGCCTGGGCTCCGGCGAGGCCGCCGACCTCGTCCCACCGCCCGGCCGGGACGAGCTGATCGCGTACGGGCCGCTGCTGTCGGACGACGGCGCCACCTGGCTGGGTACGGCGGTGCTGGTCCGGGCGCCGGACCCGGACGCGGCACGCGCCGTTCTGACCCCGGACCGGTACGCCGGCATCGAGGTGCACGACTGGGAGTTCGGCGGGCGGCGATAACGAACCGCGGCGACCCGTCCTGGTCCGATGCCCTGAGCTACACCGGACCAGGAGGATCACCCGTGAGGACGTCAGCTCGGGGATGCCGTCGCCATCACGCCCACGGCGATCCGCGCCTCCATCACACCGGGATCCTCGGTGTGGGTGAGCGTCGCGCCGAGGGAGTTCAACAGCCTGCGCATGCGCGTGTTGTCGTACAGGAGGGTCGCCCGCACCTCGGCGAAGCCGAGATCCCTGGCCTGGGCGAGGAGCATGCGGGCCAGCCGGCCGCCGAGCCCCCGGCCCTGCCAGCGGTCCTCCACGAGGAAGGCGATCTCCGCGATGCCGGGGTCCGGGGTGAACATCAGCGACGCGAGCGCGACGACCTGGCCGTCGTGCCCCGCGACGAGCGACTGGCCGCGGGCCCGGTCGCACAGCCGGTCGAACGTGCGCGGCGGCAGGGTGGGGTTGGCGGTGAAGTAGCGGAACCTGCGTGTCTCGGGCGAGCAGCGCTCGTGCAGGTCGCGCAGCGCCTCGCGGTAGAGCGAGGTCAGCGGCTTGACCTGCACCTCCGCGCCGTCGGCGAGCCGCACCGGCCCCTCGGCCGCGGACGGTTCCGCCGGCGGCTGCGCCAGCCTCACCATCGCGGCGGCGCGGGCCGCCTCGGTCAGGGTGAACGGGAGCCCGGAGCGGCGCAGCCGGATCGACCGCCGCGGCGCCACGGGCACCACCAGCAGGGTCGGGTCGGGCAGCTCCGGAGCCTCCCCCTCGTCCTGCTCGCGGTCCTCGTTGCGCGAGCGTACGGCGGTCGCGCCGTACACCCAGCGGGCGTCGTCGGCGCGCAGCAGCTCGCCCAGGATCTCCGGCAGGCGCCAGGGAGCCGAGCGCAGCCGGGCGGCGAGCAGCAGCGTGCGCGTCGGCTCGTCGGTCAGTTCGTGCGCGGTCGCGGGCACGATCCGCACCCGCCGCCCGCCCGCGGCCTCCAGCGCCTCGCGTACGGCCTCGGGGGAGGCGGGGATGTCCGTGACGAACTCGTCGACCGTGCCGTCCGTGTCGGGCTGCACCGACAGGCCCAGGATGTTGCCGCCCTTGTCGGCCAGGGCGGTCGCCAGCGACGCCAGCCGCCCGGGCCGCTCGTCCACGGTCGTACGGATCCGGAAGAATCCCATCGCTACCCGCTCCCTCCGTTGCGCTGGTCTTCAGGGTGCCGGAGCGCTGTTACACGTTTGCTACACGGCGGTGAGCCGGTCGTTTCCTTTCGATTGAGGACGTTACGACTACGGTTATCCGCATGCGTCTCCACGGATCTCCACGACATCCGTCGCCGAATAGCGAGATGAGCACGGATATAGCAGGATGTGCACCATGACCGCTCCCCTGTCCTCCGCTTTCGTCAACGGTGAGGTGTCCTTCTGGTACCGGTCGCTGGGGGTGCCCCCGCCCGGAGAGCCGCTCGGCGGCGACCTGCAGGCCGACGTGGCCGTGGTCGGCGCGGGCTACACCGGACTGTGGACCGCCTACTACCTGAAGAAGGCCGACCCGTCGCTGCGGGTCGTCGTGCTGGAGAAGGAGTTCGCCGGGTTCGGCGCGTCGGGACGCAACGGAGGCTGGCTGACCGGCGCACTGGCCGGATCACCCGAGCGGTACGCCAAGACCCACGGGCGGGACGGGGCCCAGCGGCTGCAGCGCGCGATGTTCGAGGCCATCGACGAGGTCATCCGCGTCGCCCGCGAGGAGGGCATCGACGCGGACATCGTCAAGGGCGGCCTCCTCACCGTCGCCCGAGGCCCGGCGCAGGACCTGCGGCTGCGCGAGGAGCTGACGGGCCAGCGCGCCTGGGGCTGGGACGCCGACGACGTCCGGCTGCTGACCACCGACGAGATGAACGACCGGCTGCGCGTCGCGGGCGCCACCGGGGCCACCTGGAGCCCGCACTGCGCCAGGATCCAGCCGGCCAAGCTCGTCCGCGGCCTGGCGCGGGCCGTACGTGACCTGGGCGTCGAGATCTACGAGCGGACCCCGGTGACCGAGATCGCGCCGGGCCGGGCGGTCACGCCGTACGGGACCGTGCGGGCGGACCACGTGCTGCGCTGCACCGAGGGGTTCACCGCCACCATCACCGGTCACCACCGCGACTGGCTCCCCATGAACAGCTCCATGATCGTCACCGAACCGCTGCCCGAGCGGGTCTGGGCGGAGATCGGCTGGCAGGGCCGCGAACTGCTCGGCGACATGGCGCACTACTACATGTACGCCCAGCGGACGGCCGACGACCGCATCGCCTTCGGCGGGCGCGGCAGGCCCTACCTGTACGGGTCGAGGATCGACGAGCGGGGACACACGCACGACTGGACCGTGGACGCCCTGTGGGACCTGCTGGTCGCGTTCTTCCCCGCCGTCGCCGGGTCGCGGGTGGAGCACGCCTGGTCGGGCGTGCTCGGCGTGCCGCGCGACTGGTGCTCGGCCGTCCACGTCGACCCCGCGACCGGCCTCGGCTGGGCGGGCGGCTACACGGGCCACGGCGTGACCACCACCAACCTGGCCGGGCGCACGCTGTGCGACCTGGTGCTGCGCCGCGACACCGACCTGACCCGGATGCCGTGGGTGGACCGGCGGGTGCGCGCCTGGGAGCCCGAGCCGCTGCGCTGGCTCGGCGTCCACTCGATGTACCGTCTCTACCGCCTGGCCGACGCCCGCGAGAACAGGGGCATGACCAGGACGTCCGTACTGGCCAGGATCGCCGACAAGATCACCGGGCACTGAAAGGCTGATTTGTGAGCTCCTCCCTCCTGTTCCGCGGCGGCCGCGTCTTCGTCCCCGGCGGGTTCGCCGAGGCGGTCCTCGTCCGCGACGGCGTCATCGCCGCCGTCGGCGCCGAGTCCGACCTCGTACGGCTGGCGCCGGACGCCGAGCCGGTGGACCTCGGCGGCGGCCTGCTGACGCCGGGGTTCACCGACGCCCACATCCACCCGGTGCAGGCCGGCCTGGAGCGGGCCAGGTGCGACCTGTCCGAGGTGTACGGGCTCGACGCCTACACAGCGGAGATCGGCGGCTATGCCGTCAGCAATCCGGACAAGACGTGGATCGACGGCGGCGGCTGGGACATGTCGGCCTTCCCCGGCGGTCTCCCCCACCGGTCCCAGCTCGACTTCCTCGACCGCCCGGCGTACTTCGTGCAGCGCGACCACCACGCCGCCTGGGTCAACACGCGTGCTCTGGAGCTCGCCGGCATCACGAAGGACACCCCCGACCCGGCGGACGGCCGCATCGAGCGCGACCCGGACGGCACGCCGAGCGGCGTGCTGCACGAGGGCGCCATGGACCTCGTCGGCCTGCTCACCCCGCGCCCGACCCCGGCCGACGTCGACGCCGCCCTGATGGACGCGCAGGCCCACCTGTTCTCGCTGGGCATCACCGGCTGGCAGGACGCCATCGTCGGGTCGTACGCCGGGTCGGACGACCAGCTGCCCGCCTACATCTCCGCGGCCTCCTCCGGGCGGCTGAAGGCGCGCGTGGTCGGCGCCCTGTGGTGGGACCGCACGCAGGGCGCGGAGCAGATCCCGAGCCTGGTCGAACGGCGCGCGATGGCCGAGGGCCTGGACCGGTTCCGGGCGACCTCGGTCAAGATCATGCAGGACGGCATCCCGGAGAACTTCACCGCCGCCGTCATCGAGCCCTACTGCCGCTGCGGCGGCACCGGCCTGTCGTACATCGACCCCGCGCTGCTCGGCGGGTACGTCAAGGAGCTCGACGCCCTGGGCTTCCAGGTGCACTTCCACGCCATCGGCGAGCGGGCCGTGCGTGAGGCGCTCGACGCGCTGACCGGCACCGACCCCGCCAACCGGCACCACATCGCGCACGTGCAGATCATCACGCCGCAGGACGTGCCGCGCTTCGCCGAGCTCGGTGTGACGGCCAACCTGCAGGCGCTGTGGGCCACCCACCACCTGCAGATGGACGAGCTGTGCATCCCCTACCTGGGCGAGGAGCGCGCCTCCTGGCAATACCCCTTCGCCGACCTCGTACGGCACGGCACCCGCTTCGCCGGGGGCTCGGACTGGCCGGTCTCCTCGCCCAAGCCCCTGGAGGCCATGCACGTGGCGGTCAACCGCACCGAGCCGGGCGGTTCCGTCCACGCGACGTACCCCACGGCCCAGACCCCGTTCCTGCCGGAGCAGAGCCTCGACCTGCGGACCATCATGACGGCCTACACCGAGGGCTCGGCCTGGATCAACCGCTCCCCCGCCGGGGTGATCGAGGAGGGCCGCCCGGCCGACCTCGTCGTGCTCGACCGTGACCCCTTCGTCCTCGACCCGAAGGACATCTGGACGACCGAGGTCGTCATGACGTTCCTCGACGGCGAGCCGGTGCACGGCGGCTGACCTGCTCGGCGCCTCAGCGGTCCCCGGTCAGGGCGGGGCGGCGCCGCGACACGGCGAACGCCACGGCGAGGCAGGCCGCGGCGAGCAGCAGCGCCGAGCCGCGGAAGCCGAGCGGGCCGTCCTCCCCGACGGGGCCGCCCACCACCCAGCCGACGGCCATCGACGGACCGGCCCACCAGGGCAGCACCCCGGCGCGGAGCAGGCCGACGGCGAAGAGCACCAGCCCGATCAGCGAGGCGAGCATGGACAGGAGGTAGACCGGGCCCAGCGACTCCGCGTCGCCGCTGACGAGCGACACCACGAGCGGGGGCAGGAAGCCGAGCATGCCGACGGTCGTGAGGACGAGCGCCACCGAGCCGAGCCGGCCGTCCCGGCCGCCGTGCAGCGAGTGGATCGCCGCGACCGACGCCAGCATGCCCAGGACGAGCGGGAACCCGTCCGCGGTGAAGGCGTAGTCGGCGAGGTCGATCAGCCGGTCGTGCTGCGGCACGGAGGTGAACAGGTCGAGCAGGGCGAGCGCGGCGGCCGACGCCGCGCCCGTCATGAGGCCGGCCTGGGCCAGCCGGTACGGCAGGCGAGCGGGTCCGGTGTGGGCCTGGGTGGCCGATGTCGTCATCGGTGTCCTCCCTCGATGTGGTGATTCGACGGTCGGCGATGACACTAGAAACCGGGTGGCCACCGGTCGTCCGGCCGCACGGGGAAATCCCGTCCGCCCGCCGTGTGAGCCGGGAGTCCCCCCGTGGTGGGACGACACGGCGCGGACGGGGGCCTAATCTTCGGGCGATGGACCGGCTCTTCCCGTCATCCCGCTGGGGTACGGCCGTCAGCGGCGATCTGCTGCTCGCGGCCGCGCTCGCGCTGGTCATGGCCGCGGCGGCCGCCCTGGACGGGCCGGCGACCCTCAGCGGCCGGGTGGGCGCGGTGGTCGCCGCGGGCGGGCTGCTGGTCCTTGCTCACCGGCGCCGCCGCCCGGCGACGGCGGTCGCCGTCGTGATCGTGGTCACCGTGACGGAGGTCGTCGCCTCCCCGCAGGCCAGCACGGCTCCGGCGTTTCTCGCCATCATGGTCGCCGCGTACTCGCTCGGCGCGTACGCGTCGACCTGGCCGCTCGTCGCGGGCCTGGCGACGGCCACGGCCGGGGTGGCGACCGCGCAGTATCTGGGGCCGTCGCAGGGGTATTCGCGCGCCTCCGCCGACCTGTTCCTGGTGGCGTCGCTGGTGCTGGCTCCGGCGGTCGTCGGCGGCGTCGTGGGCGCGCGCGACCGGCTCGCACGGCGGCTGGACGCGGGGGCGGAACGGCTGCGGGCAGCGCGGCACGAGCGGATCGCGGAGGAGCTCGCACGCGAACGGCGGCGGGTCTTCGCCGCCCTGGAGGTTCTGCTCGGCGGCCTGGACGAGACCAGGCGGCACGCGGCGGTCGCCGGGCTTGCGGACGTCACCGCTCTGGAACGGATCGCCCGGGACCTGCTGACCCGGATGCGCATCCTGGTCGGGGAGCTGCGGGCGCCGAGCCCCGACGACAGGCGGCCGATCCGCGAGGTCGCGGAGCTGCGGACGCAGGTGCGGGAGGCGCTCGCCGCCGCGAATCTGCCCGACACGAACTGGAGCGGGCTGCGCCCCGCCGGCAGGTGGACCCTGGCCGCCTCGGGATGGCGGGACGCGGTGCCGGCGCGCCTCGCTGCTCCACTGGCGTGGGCCGGGCGGCATCCCTTGACCTGCGCCGTGATCTGCCTGGCCGTCACGCCGGCGTACACCGCGGCGACCGCGAGCCCTGATCCCTTCGACGGTCTCGTGCCCTGCGGGGTCCTCGTCGTGTCGCCGTTCATACTCGGTGTGGCCTGCCCGATCCGCCGGGCGCTGGCCGGACTCGCGCTCTGCCTGCTCGGCTGCGCGGCCCTCGGCCTGGCCAATCCCGCCGCGGTGATCACGGCGCCGGAGGCGGCCGGGGCCGTCGCGGTGATCGTGGGGTGCTGGGCGGCGGGCCGGGTGCTGCGCGGCGGCGCCGAGGCGCTGGCCGCGCGGGCGCGGGCCGCCATCGCCGCCGCCGAGGAGAACCGGAGAAGGGCGGCCGCCGCGCTGGACGAACAGCGCGCCCGCCTCGCCAGGGACCTGCACGACGCCGCGGGGCACATGATGACCGTCATCGTCCTGCAGGCGGCCGCCGCGCGGCGGGTCTGGGAAAGCCGGCCCGGTCTGGCCGGCGAGCACGTGGCCGTGTTGCGCCGCACGCTCGCGGAGGCGCTCGGCGAGTTGCGCCCGCTCCTGCTCTCACTCTCGCTCGCCGACGTCCCCGCCGCGATCGGGCTCGCCGGCCTGCCCACGCTCGCGGACCGAGCGCGCGCCTGCGGCCTGCGGGTGGCCCTGGAAGTGGACCCGGACACAGGCACGGGGGCGCCGCTTCCGCCTGCGGTGGACGCGGCCGCCTACCGGATCGTCCAGGAAGCGCTGACCAACGCGGCCCGGCACGCTCCCGGCGCGTTCGTGCGCGTCAGGATCACACGCACGAAGCAGACCCTGGCGATCGACGTGAGCAACACCCCGCCCGCCGACCGGCCGGCGCTGTCCACCTCCGGCGGGCACGGCCTCAGCGGCATGGCCGAGCGGAGCGCCGCCTGCGGCGGCACGTTCGCGGCCGGCCCCCGGCCCGGCGGCGGCTTCGGCGTCCGTGCCGTGTTCCCCCTGGAGGAAGCAGCGTGATCCGCGTCCTGCTCGCCGACGATCAGCCCTTGGTGCTGACCGGGCTGCGCACCATTCTGTCGGCCGAACCCGACATCGACGTCGCCGGCCAGGCGCGGGACGGTCACGAGGCCGTCGCGCTCGCCCGCGAGCTGCGGCCCGACGTCGTGCTGATGGACATCCGCATGCCGCGGCTCGACGGGCTCGCCGCCGCACGCCAGATCCTCGCCACCGCGCCCGACGTCCACGTGATCATGCTGACCACGTTCGACCTGGACGAGTACGTCTACGAGGCACTGCGCGCGGGAGCGAGCGGCTTCCTCGTCAAGGACCTTCCGGACGAGCAACTCGTGGCGGGCGTGCGCACGGTGGTCCGGGGGGACACCCTGCTGGCTCCGTCCGTCACCCGCCGGTTGATCGAGGCGTACACGCGGCGTCCTCCGGCGCAGGCCGCCCTGCCTCCGGGCGCCGACAGGCTGACACCCCGAGAGGTCGAGGTCTGGAGGCTCGTGGCCCGGGGCCTGTCGAACACCGAGATCGCCGCCGAACTGTTCGTCGGGGAGGCCACCGTGAAGACACACGTCTCCCGGATCATGGCCAAGCTCGGGGCCCGCGACCGGATCCAGGCGGTGGTGCTGGCCTACGAATGCGGACTTTGACGCGCTCCCCGCAGGCGCCGCCGCGTGCGTCACGCGGGATGCTCGGCGCACAGGCAGCCGACGCCCTTCTCGATCCATTCCCGGCCGGCCCACTCCGGGTGCCGCTCGATCATGAGCGCCCCGACCTCCTCGACGATCGTCTGCTCGCTCACGGCCGAGTCCCGGCGCGCCCAGGTCTCGTCGCGCAGCAGTTCGAGGTAGTCGCGGACGTCGGCGAGCAACTGCGGGCCGCCGACGTCGCCGTGGCCGGGCACCACCACGCGCGGCGACGCGTCGGCCAGGCGCCGCATCACGGTGATCCAGCGGGTGCCGGACACGTCGGTGTCGTGCGGCGGGAACCACGGGAAGATGGCGAACTGCCCGGCCTCCACGAGATCGCCGGTGAACATCACCCCGGCGTCGGGGACCGTGATCACCTGGTCGCCCCTGCTGTGCGCCCGGCCGGCGGCCCGCAGCCGCACCACCCGGCCGCCCAGGTCGAGGTCGTACGCGTCGTCGTAGACGACGTCCGGGGTGGCGATCTCGACGCCCTCCAGCTGCCGGGCGACCGTTTCGCCGAGTCCCCTGAACATGTCGAGGTAGGCGGCGCCCTTCGCGGCCAGGTCCTCGGCCTGCGCCCGGTTGACCAGGAACGTCGCCTCCCCGGCGAACACCTGCGCCCCGAACGCGTGCTCGGGGTGGAAGTGCGTCGTGGTCAGGTAGAGCCTGCGGCCCGCCGCGTACTCGGCCGCGAACGTGAGCACGGTCTCGGCGTTTCGCGGGCCCATTCCGGTCTCGACGACCAGCACGGAGTGCGTGCCGCCGATGACGCCGATGTTGGGCACCAACTGCACCCGGCGATTGGGGATCACGACCAGGTCGCGGGCGAGCTCCCGCACCTCCTCGATCCGCACGACGGGCTCGGGCAGCATGTATTCGGACATCGGATCCAATCCTTGGAGAGCCTGACAACAGGGCCGCTCCAGTCCATGACAGGATGCTCCGGCGCGTCCAACACCGGTTGCGCACGCCGAATACCGTGCCGGTATCGTCGCCGGTGATGGACCTACGCTCGCTGCGCTATTTCGTTGCGGTCGCCGAGGAGCGCCACTTCGGGCGGGCGGCCGCGCGCCTGCACATGACCCAGCCGCCGCTGAGCCGCGCCGTACGGCAACTGGAGGCCGATCTCGGCGCACTCCTGCTGCGCCGGTCGCCCACCGGCGTCACGCTGACCGCCGCAGGCGCCGCGCTCTACGACGAGGCACGCGCGCTGCTGGAGCAGGCCGAGCGGGTGCGCGCCCGGGTCGCCGCCACGGCCGGCACCGCCACCCTGACCATCGGCACTCTCGCGGACAGCGCCGAGCAGGCCGGGGCCCGGCTCGCCGCGGCCTTCCGCCGGCGTCACCCGGGAGTCCAGGTCCGCGTCCGTGAAGCCGACTTCGCCGACCCGACCACGGGCCTTCGGGCCGGCCTCGTCGACGTCGCCCTCACCAGGGAGCCGTTCGACGACACCGGGATCACCACCCGCCTGCTGCGCTCCGACCCCATGGGGGTGGTCCTGCGGACCGACGATCCGCTCGCCCGCCGCGAGACCCTGCGGCTGGGCGATCTCGCCGACCGCCCGTGGTTCCGGCTGCCCGACGGCACCGATCCCGTCTGGCGCGCCTACTGGAACGCCGTCACGCCCGGCGGCGGGCTCAGGGACGGCCCGGTGGTGCGCACCGTCCACGAGTGCCTGCAGGCCGTACTGTGGAACGGCACGGTCGGGCTGGCGCCGACGGCCCACACGCTGCCCGAGGGGCTCACGTCGGTGCCGCTGGCCGACATGCCGCCCAGCCGCCTCGTCCTGGCCTGGAACAGCGCCGACGCGAACCCGCTGATCCGCTCGTTCACCCACATCGCCGCGGCCGTGTACCGCTCCCCGAGCCGGGAGCCGGCGCATACGTGAAGGCCCTCCCCGCCTGAGCGGGAAGGGCCTGTACGGTCGTCCGGATCAGTAGATCGGGCGGGAGGAGGAGCGCAGCCGCTCCAGCGCCTCGGCGAGGATCTGCGCGCCGTCCTTGTCGCTACGGCGCTCCTTCACGTACGCGAGGTGCGTCTTGTACGGCTCGTTCTTCGGCGGAGCAGGCGGGTTCGACTGGTCCTGCCCGGCCGGCAGTCCGCACCGCGGGCAGTCCCAGAACTCGGGAACGGCCGCGTCGCTGGCGAAGCTCGGGCGCGTCTCGTGCATGTTCGCGCACCAGAACGAGACCCGCACACGGGGGGCGGCCTCGCCGCGTTCGGCCTCTCCCATGGGGCCGGCGCCGACTCGGCTGCCACGGATCGCGTTGCCACTACCCACCGATGAACTCCTTGCTCGATCGCCCCGCGGACGGGGGGAGGTGAATCTCTGTCACGCGTGGCCGGAGGCCGTCCGCTACGGCTTGAGCAGCAGGCCCAGCGCGATGATGCAGACGAACCAGACGATGCCGGTGATGATGGTGAGACGGTCCAGGTTACGCTCCACCACCGACGAACCGCCGAAGGAGGACGTGAACCCGCCTCCGAACAGGTCGGACAGGCCGCCGCCCTTGCCCTTGTGGAGCAGGACGAGCAGCACCATCAGAGCGCTCGACAGGATGAGGGCGATGGAGATTCCGATTGTCACCGTAGACCTGTTCCTATGTCCGGGCGTGCACGACGCGTTGTGCACGATGCCATCGGCGTGACGATTCAATTGTGTTCTTCGAGGGTACGTCCTGATGTCAAGTCGCACCCCCCAAACGGCTCAGCTAGCCGGCGGTCTCGCCGAATCGGCAGATCTTGGCGAATTCTCCCGCGTCGAGGCTGGCCCCTCCCACGAGGGCGCCGTCGATGTCGGCCTCCGCCATGATGCCGGCGACGTTGTCCGACTTCACCGAGCCACCGTAAAGGATACGGACAACAGAGGCCACATCGGCACCGTAAAGCTCGGCGAGTCGCGTCCTGATGGCGCCGCACACCTCCTGGGCGTCCTTCGGCGTGGCGACTTCACCGGTGCCGATCGCCCAGACCGGCTCGTACGCGATCACGATGGACTTCGCCTGCTCGGCGGGCACGCCCTCCAGGGCGCCGTCGAGCTGCGCCAGCGTGTGCTCGACGTGGCGGCCCTCCTGGCGCACCGGCAGCCCCTCGCCCACGCACAGGATGGGCGTCAGCGAGTGCCGGTAGGCGGCCTTGACCTTGGCGTTGCACAGCGCCTCGTCCTCGCAGTGGTACTGCCGCCGCTCCGAGTGCCCCACCAGCACGTACGTGCAGCCGAGCTTGCTCAGCATGGCCCCGGAGATCTCCCCGGTGTAGGCCCCGGAGTCGTGCGCCGACAGGTCCTGGGCGCCGTAGGCGATGCGGAGCTTGTCGGCGTCCACGAGCGTCTGCACGCTGCGCAGGTCGGTGAACGGCGGGATGACCGCGACGTCGGCCTTGTCGTAGTCGCGGTCGGTCAACGTGAACGCCAGCTTCTGCACCAGGTTGATGGCCTCGAGGTGGTTGAGGTTCATCTTCCAGTTGCCGGCGAACAGCGGCTTGCGAGCCATCTACTCCTCCAGCGCCGCGAGTCCGGGCAGCGTCTTGCCTTCGAGATACTCGAGGCTCGCGCCGCCACCGGTGGAAATGTGCGAGAAGCCGTCCTCGGGCAGGCCGAGCCTGCGCACGGCCGCCGCGGAGTCGCCGCCGCCGACCACGGTGAACGCCTTGGAGTTCACCAGCGCCTCGGCCACCGCGCGGGTGCCGCCGGAGAACGCGTCGAACTCGAACACGCCCATCGGGCCGTTCCAGAACACGGTCTGGGCGTCGGCCAGCTTCGAGGCGAACAGCTCCCGGGTGCGGGGGCCGATGTCGAGGCCCTCGCGGTCGGCCGGGATCGCGGTGGCGTCCACGACGTCGTGCGGCGCGTCGGCGCCGAACTCCGTGGCGGCCAGCACGTCCACCGGCAGCACCAGCTCGACCCCACGGGAGGCCGCCTCGTCGAGGAAGCCCTTGACCTGGTCGATCTGGTCTTCCTGCAGCAGCGACTTGCCCACCTCGTGGCCCTGGGCCTTCAGGAACGTGTAGGCCATGCCGCCGCCGATGAGTAGGCGGTCCACCTTGGACAGCAGGTTCGCGATCACGCCGAGCTTGTCGGAGACCTTCGCGCCGCCCAGCACGACGACGTACGGCCTGGCCGGGTCCTCGGTGAGCTTGCGCAGCACCTCGACCTCGGCGAGGACCAGATCGCCCGCCGCGTGCGGCAGCCGCTTGGGCAGGTCGTAGACGCTGGCGTGCTTGCGGTGCACCGCGCCGAAGCCGTCGCCGACGTAGAGCTCGGCGAGGGCGGCCAGCTTGCCGGCGAACTCGCCCCTGACCGCGTCGTCCTTGGACTCCTCGCCCGGCTCGAAGCGCAGGTTCTCCAGGAGGGCGACCTGCCCGTCCTGCAGGCCCGCCACCACGCTCTGCGCGGACTCGCCGACCACGTCGGTGGCGAACGCCACGTCCTCGCCGAGCAGCTCGGCCAGCCGCCGGGAGACCGGGGCGAGCGAGTACTTCGGCGTGACGGAGCCCTTGGGACGGCCGAGGTGGGCGGCGACGACGACCTTCGCGCCGCGCTCGATCAGCTTCTTGATCGTCGGCACCGACGCCCGGATGCGACCGTCGTCGGTGATCGTCTCCCCGTCGAGGGGGACGTTGAGGTCGGCGCGCACGAACACGCGCCGGCCCTTCACGTCGAGCTCGTCGATTCCGATCATCAGAGGGAGGCGCCCACGTACTCGATGAGGTCCACGAGGCGGTTGGAGTAGCCCCACTCGTTGTCGTACCAGCCGACGACCTTCACCTGGTTGCCGATGACCTTGGTGAGGCCGGCGTCGAAGATGCAGGACGACGGGTCGGTGACGATGTCGCTGGAGACGATCTCGTCCTCGGTGTAGCTGAGGTAGCCCTTGAGCGCGCCCTCGGCGGCGGCCTTCAGCGCGGCGTTGACCTCCTCGACGGTGGTCTCGCGGCCGACCTCGACCGTGAGGTCGGTGGCCGAGCCCGTCGGGATCGGCACGCGCAGCGCGTAGCCGTCGAGCTTGCCCTTCAGCTCCGGCAGGACCAGGCCGATGGCCTTGGCGGCGCCGGTGGAGGTCGGGACGATGTTCAGCGCGGCGGCGCGGGCGCGGCGCAGGTCCTTGTGCGGGCCGTCCTGCAGGTTCTGGTCCTGCGTGTAGGCGTGGATGGTGGTCATCAGGCCCTTCTCGATACCGAAGGTGTCGTTGATGACCTTGGCCATCGGGGCCAGGCAGTTGGTGGTGCAGGAGGCGTTGGAGATGATCGTGTGAGCGGCCGGGTCGTACTTCTCGTGGTTCACGCCCATGACGATCGTCACGTCTTCGTTCTTCGCCGGAGCGGAGATGATGACCTTCTTCGCGCCGTTGTCGGCGTGCACCTTGGCCTTGGTGGCGTCGGTGAACAGACCGGTCGACTCGACGACGACGTCCACGCCGAGGTCGCCCCAGGGCAGCTTGGCGGGGTCGCGCTCGGCGAACGCCTTGATCGCCTTGCCGTCAACGGTGATCTCGTCCGCCGAGGCCTTGACCTCGTACGGCAGGCGGCCCAGGATGCTGTCGTACTTCAGCAGGTGGGCCAGCGTGGCGTTGTCGGTGAGGTCGTTGACGGCGACGACCTCGATGTCCTTGCCGCTGGCCGCCACAGCGCGCCAGAAGTTGCGGCCGATACGGCCGAAGCCGTTGACGCCTACGCGGATGCTCACGGATCCGATCTCCTCGTACGTCGTGCGCCGGTGTACCGGCGCCAGGGCTGTGTTAAACCTCAATGACAGACCTTATCGGACCCAAATTGGTGTAGACCACCGGGCCACGCTTTGACGGCGTGTCAGCCCGTACGAGCCGGTGAGCGGGCCCTTCCCGCACGACGGCGACCCTGCCGCACCCCTTCCACCGCCCCGTTCCACCGGCGGGGCCGGGACGGAACCGGGGAGGCGTCGCTACTGCACGAGCATGTCCGCGGTGAGGTTGGCCTCGGTGTTGGCGATGCCGAGATCCTGGGCGCGCTTGTCGGCCATCGCGAGCAGCCGCCGGATGCGCCCGGCGATGGCGTCCTTGGTCAGCGGCGGGTCGGCGATCTGGCCGAGCTCCTCCAGGGACGCCTGCTTGTGCTCGACCCGCAGCCGACCGGCGATCACCAGGTGCTCGGGGGCGTCGTCACCGAGGATCTCCAGCGCCCGCTGCACCCTCGCGCCCGCGGCGACGGCCGCCCTGGCCGACCTGCGCAGGTTGGCGTCGTCGAAGTTGGCCAGGCGGTTGGCGGTGGCCCGCACCTCGCGGCGCATCCGCCGCTCCTCCCAGGCCAGCACGCTGTCGTGGGCGCCGAGCCGGGTCAGCAGCGCGCTGATCGCGTCGCCGTCGCGCACGACCACGCGGTCGACGCCGCGCACCTCGCGGGCCTTGGCGTGGATCTTGAGCCGCCGGGCCGAGCCGACCAGGGCCAGCGCCGCCTCCGGCCCGGGGCAGGTCACCTCCAGCGACATCGACCGGCCGGGCTCGGTCAGCGAGCCGTGCGCGAGGAACGCGCCCCGCCAGGCCGCCTCGGCGTCGCAGGTGGCCCCGGAGACGACCTGCCTGGGCAGCCCGCGCACGGGACGCCCGTGGTTGTCGATCAGGCCGGTCTGCCGGGCCAGCGCCTCGCCGTCCTTGTAGACGCGCACGACGTAGCGCGAGCCCTTGCGCAGCCCCGCGGGGGCCAGGACCAGCACCTCGGCCTTGTGGCCGAAGACCTCGCCGATGTCCTTGATCAGCCTGCGGGCGGTGGCGTTGGTGTCGAGCTCGGCCTCGATCACGATGCGCCCGCCCACCAGGTGCAGCCCGCTGGCGAACCGCAGCAGCGTCGAGACCTCCGCCTTGCGGCAGCAGGGCTTGAGCACCGGAAGGCGGCTCAGCTCGTCTTTCACCACACCCGTCATGGCCATCAGCTCGTGTCCTCCCCCAGACAGACTCTGCCCGTCAGTCTCTCGCACCTGGCGAGCACGCAATCACCGCTTCTCACGGAAAATCTCATCCAGGACAGTGGCAAGACGTGGTCCGTCGTGCCGTGCAGATCCGTCAGAGGCGGCCACATCGGCCAAAACGACCCGGCCGCCCATCGACCAGGCCGCCTTCTCCAGCGCCCTCGGGTCGGCGACCACACCGCCGTCGGCGATCACCGCGTCGACGACCAGTGCGGGGGCGTGCTCCCTGAGCACCTCCAGGTGGCGTTCCGGCGAGAAGCCGTCGGTCTCCCCCGCCTGCGGTGCGAGGTTGAGGATCACCAGCCGCCTGGCGCTCGTCTCGTGCAGCGCCCGGGCGAGTCCGGGCACCTTCAGGTGCGGCAGCACGCTGGTGAACCAGGAGCCCGGCCCGAACACCACCCAGTCGGCGGCCTCGATCGCCTCGACCGCCTGGGGGCAGGCGGGCGGGTCGGACGGCACCAGCGAGATGGAGCGCACCCGCCCGGGCGTCAGCGCGCAGGCGACCTGCCCGCGCACCGTCGTGACCGTCCCGTCCAGCTCGACCTCCGCCTGGATGTCGAGCGGCACGGAGGCCATGGGCAGCACCCGGCCGTGCGCGCCGAGCAGCCGGCCCACCCACTCCAGGCCCACGACGGGGTCCCCCAGCAGCTCCCAGAGCGCGACGATGAGGAGGTTGCCGACGGCGTGGCCGTGCAGTTCGCCCTCGCTTCTGAAACGGTGCTGGACGACTTCGCTCCAGGTCTGGCCCCACTCGTCGTCGCCGCACAGGGCCGCGAGCGCCATCCGCAGGTCACCGGGCGGCAGAACCCCCAGCTCGCGCCTGAGACGCCCACTGGAGCCGCCGTCGTCGGCGACCGTCACCACGGCCGTGAGGTCGTCCGTGACGGTCCTGAGGGCCGACAGGGAGGCGTACAGACCGTGACCGCCGCCGAGCGCGACGACCTTGGGACCGCTCGCGGCGGTGGCGGAGTTCGGGGAAAGCATCGGTCTGCCGGGGGTGGGGGACTTCCGGGGATGATCGGGGACGGAGGGGTCCGCGGGTTCTTCCGGGGCGGGGTCCTTCATCGTCCTCCTCGCCTCGCCACGAGCACCGCTCTGCGGAGCCGTGGCGCTCATGTCGTGCCGATCGGCCCGGCCCCGGCGCCTGCCGGGGCTCGCCGTACGAGGTTCCGCCCGCGGACCCGCCGGCGGACCGGGCGGGGGCCGTCACTCCCGGCCCGTGTCCCGGTGGCTGACCTGGACGTCCATGCCGCGCTCGCGCAGGCGGGCGCCGAGCTGCTCGGCCATCGCGACGCTGCGGTGCTTGCCTCCGGTGCAGCCCACGGCGAGGGTGGCGTAGCCCTTGCCCTCCCGCGTGTATCCGGCGGCCACGACGCCGAAGACCTCCTCGTAGCCGTCGAGGAACTCCTTGGCCCCGGGCTGGCTGAGCACGTAGTCGCGCACGGGGGCGTCGAGCCCGTTCATGGGCCGCAGTTCCGGCACCCAGTGGGGGTTGGGCAGGAACCGGCAGTCCACGACGAGGTCGGCGTCGACCGGCAGGCCGTACTTGTAGCCGAAGGACACCACGTTCACCTTCAGCCCCGGGCGGTCCTCGCCGCCGAAGAACGACACGATCTTCTTGCGGAGCTCGTGGACGTTCAGCAGGGACGTGTCGATGACGAGGTCGGCGTTGGCGCGGACCTCGCGCAGGATGCCGCGCTCGCGGTCGATGCCGTCGACGAGCCGCCCGTCACCCTGGAGGGGGTGGGGACGCCGGACGTTCTCGAACCTGCGGACCAGTTCCTCGTCGCTCGCCTCAAGGAACACCACTCGGACGCCGACGCCGCGCCCGTCGAGTTCCTCGATCGCCGCGTTCAGGTCGGTGGTGAAGGCGAGGCTGCGCACGTCTACCACGGCCGCGACGCGGTCGGTCGCCATTTTCACCCGGCCCGCCTCCTCGGCGAGCGAGGACAGCAGCCCCGGCGGCAGATTGTCGATCACGAACCAGCCGAGGTCCTCCAGAGCCTTCGCGGCGGTGCTGCGCCCCGCCCCCGACATTCCGGTGATCACCACGAATGCCGGCTCAGTCGTGCTCATCGCCCGCTCACCGCCTTGCCGCCCATGTCAGCTCGCCCAAAGTCAGCCCCGTCCACCGTCCGCGCCCACGCGGGACGGCCGACCCGCCCGCCGGGGACGGGGCCGCTCCCCACAGGAGGGACCCTCTGGTGCCGGAGCATGACACCTCTTCACCTGATCGCGCCACCGCCACGCCGGGCGACTCCGACGGCGCCCTCCCTGCCGCCCCTGCCTGCTGCTCTGGCCGGGACGGCACATGCCGAGGTGCTCGCGCGAGCACCTCACGACCCCTGCCCCGCCGGGGACGGGCTCTCACCGCGCAGCGCCGCGACGATGGCCTCGGCGGTCGCGCGGCCGATGCCGGGGACCTCGCGGATCTCCTCCGCGCTCGCCTCCCGCAGCCGCTTCACCGAGCCGAAGTGCCGCAGCAGGGCCTGACGGCGTGCCGGGCCCAGGCCCGGCACGTGGTCGAGCGCGCTCTCCTTGAGCGATTTCGACCTCTTCGTCCGATGGTAGGTGATGGCGAACCTGTGTGCTTCGTCGCGGACGCGCTGTAACAGGTAGAGGCCCTCGCTGCTGCGCGGCAGGATCACCGGCTGGTCGTCGCCGGGCAGCCAGACCTCCTCCAGCCGCTTGGCCAGCCCGCACACCGCGATGTCGTCGATCCCGAGCTCGTCGAGCGCCCGCTGGGCCGCCGCCGCCTGCGCCGGGCCGCCGTCCACCACCACGAGGTTGGGCGGGTAGGCGAACTTGCGGGGACGGCCGGTCTCCGGGTCGATCGGCGTCCCCGCGCCGCCGCGCTCGGCCGCGTCGTACCCGTCCGCGTCGTGCGCCGCCCCGTCGTGCCCTGTCTCGTCGCGCCCTGCCCCGTTGTGCCCTGCCGCGTCCTCCTTCTCCGCGTCCAGCTCGCCCGTCGCCGCCCGCTCCTCCAGGTAGCGCTTGAACCGCCGGCAGATGACCTCGTATATCGAGGCGACGTCGCCTTCCGCGGTCCTGATGGAGAAGCGGCGGTACTCGCTCTTGCGGGCCAGGCCGTCCTCGAAGACCACCATCGAGGCCACGACGTTCTCGCCCTGGATGTGCGACACGTCGTAGCACTCGATCCGCAGCGGCGCCTGGTCGAGGTCGAGGGCGTCCGCGATCTCCTGCAGGGCCCGGCTGCGCGTGGTCAGGTCGCTCGCGCGGCGCAGCTTGTGCTGGGCGAGCGACTCCTTGGCGTTGCGCTCCACGGTCTCCATGAGGCTCTTCTTGTCGCCGCGCTGGGGAACGCGCAGGTCGACGCGGGAGCCCCGCTGCTCGCTCAGCAACTCGATCAGCGCGGCCTCGTCCGGCGGCCGCGCCGGCACGAGGATCTCGCGGGGGATCGTCGCCTCGCCGTACATCTGGAGCAGGAACTGCTCCACCAGCTCGCCGGGGCCGGCCTCCTCGACCTTGTCGACCACCCAGCCGCGCTGCCCGCGGATCCTGCCGCCGCGCACGTAGAAGACCTGGACCGCCGCCTCGAGGGGATCCTCGGCGAGGGCGATCACGTCGCAGTCGGTGTCGTCGCCGAGCACGACCGTCTGCTTCTCGAGGGCCCGTTGCAACGCCTGGATGTCGTCGCGCAGCCGCGCGGCCCGCTCGTACTCCTCCACGGCCGCCGCCTCGCGCATCTCGCGCTCCAGCCGCTTGATGAAGCGGCCGGTGTTGCCGGCCATGAAGTCGCAGAAGTCCTCGGCGAGGGCGCGATGCTCCTCGGGGGTGACCCGGCCGACGCACGGCGCGGAGCACTTGTCGATGTATCCCAGCAGGCAGGGCCGCCCGATCTGGCCCGCCCGCTTGAAGACCCCCGCCGAGCACGTCCGCACGGGGAAGACGCGCAGCAGCAGGTCGACGGTCTCCCTGATGGCCCAGGCGTGCGAGTAGGGGCCGAAGTAGCGGGTGCCCTTCCGTTTGGCCCCGCGCATCACCTGCACGCGGGGGAAGTCCTCCCCCATCGTCACGGCCAGGTACGGGTACGACTTGTCGTCGCGGTACTTGACGTTGAACCGGGGGTCGAACTCCTTGATCCAGGAGTATTCGAGCTGGAGCGCCTCGACCTCGGTGCCGACCACCGTCCAGTCCACGGACGCCGCGGTCGTCAGCATGGTCTGCGTCCGCGGGTGCAGGCCGGCGAAGTCCGCGAAGTACGAGTTGAGCCGCTGCCGCAGGCTCTTCGCCTTGCCCACGTAGATCACCCGGCCGCCCGGGTCGCGGAAGCGATAGACGCCTGGCGACTCGGGAATCGATCCGGGCGCCGGTCGATAAGTTGCCGGATCCGCCACACCCAAAGACTACTGGCCCCCGCCGACATTCCCGTCGCCCTCACGGGCGGTGGACCACGAACCGGCCTTTACGCTGTAGATCAAAGATGTGGCGCCTGCCGAGTCCGGCGAAGACCCGGAAGCCGGAGCCGCCCGCGGGCGCCGCCCGCCATCGCGCCGACTTCCACACGATGACGGGCGGCGGTGTCTCCTTGCGCCCTCAGGCGAGGGAGTGCTCGCCCGCCCGCGGCCACCAGACACCGAGCTGCCCGGACACCGGACCCGGTAGCCCCCCGTCAGGCGAGCGTGATGCTGTCGCCGCTCACCGTGATCTTCTTCTCGGCGAGCGGCTTGGTCGCCGGGCCGTTGGTCACGGAGCCGTCCTTGGCGCTGAACTTGCTGCCGTGGCACGGACAGACGATCTCGTTGTTCGAGACGCTCGCGACTGGGCAGCCCTGGTGGGTGCACTTCGCGCTGAACGCCTTGAACTCGCCGGCCGCCGGCTGCGTGACGACGACGTCCTGGTCCTTGAAGACCTTGCCGCCGCCCTCGGGGATGTCGGAGGTCTTCGCGAGCTCGCCTCCGCCCTGTGCCGCCTGGGACTGGCCGTCCTGGGACCCGCCCTGGTCCGCCGACGCCGTCATCTCCCCGTCGGAGGCGCCGCACGCGCTCAGCGCCACCGCCAGCCCGGCGCCTCCGGCGCCGAAGATCACGGCCCGGCGTGTCGTATCCGTCATGCTCATCCTTCCCTGATGCGGCGGCCCGGGACGTCCACGGCCCCGGGTCCTTCCCCTGTGCGACGCGTCACCCTGTGTGTCCTCAGGTACGGCCATCACCCCGTGGCCGGTTCAGAGTGACGCGGTCGGAAGGAGAACAGTAGGGAGAAATCATGAGACGAATACTCATACGCCCAAGATCTTGCGCAGGAACGCGCCGGTGTGGCTCTCCTCGACCCGGGCGACCTCCTCGGGCGTGCCGGCGGCGATGACCCTGCCACCTCCGGACCCGCCCTCGGGCCCCATGTCGACGATCCAGTCGGCGGTCTTGATGACGTCGAGGTTGTGCTCGATCACGATCACCGTGTTGCCGGCGTCCACGAGCCGGTTGAGCACGCCGAGAAGACGCCTGATGTCCTCGAAGTGCAGGCCGGTGGTGGGCTCGTCCAGCACGTACACGGTGCGGCCGGTCGAGCGCCGCTGCAGCTCGGAGGCGAGCTTCACCCGCTGCGCCTCGCCGCCGGACAGCGTGGTCGCGGGCTGGCCCAGCCGTACGTAACCGAGACCGACGTCGTTGAGGGTCTGCAGGTGACGGCGGATGGCGGGAATCGCCTCGAAGAACTCGAGCGCCTCCTCGATCGGCATGTCGAGGACCTCGGAGATCGTCTTGCCCTTGTAGTGGACCTCCAGCGTCTCCCGGTTGTACCGGGCGCCGTGACAGACCTCACACGGGACGTAGACGTCCGGCAGGAAGTTCATCTCGATCTTGATGGTGCCGTCGCCGGCGCATGCCTCGCAGCGCCCGCCCTTGACGTTGAAGCTGAACCGGCCCTGCAGGTAACCGCGGACCTTCGCCTCGGTCGTGGCCGCGAACAGCTTGCGCACGTGGTCGAAGACACCCGTGTACGTCGCCGGGTTGGACCTCGGCGTACGGCCGATCGGCGACTGGTCGACGTGGACGACCTTGTCCACCAGGTCCGTGCCGACCACCCGGGAGTGCCGTCCCGGCACGGTCTTCGCGCCGTTCAGCTCCTTGGCCAGCGCGGCGTACAGGATGTCGTTGACGAGCGTCGACTTGCCCGACCCCGAGACGCCGGTGACCGCGGTGAAGACGCCGAGCGGGAACTCGACGTCCACCCCCTTCAGGTTGTGCTCACGGGCGCCCTTCACGACGAGCTGCCGCTTCTTGTCCCGCGGACGCCGGATCTCCGGCGCGGTGATCGCCTTGCGGCCCGACAGGTAGGCGCCGGTCAGCGACTCCTCGCTGGCGAGCAGGTCCTGCACGGTGCCGGACACGACGACCTGGCCGCCGTGCTCGCCCGCGCCGGGGCCGATGTCGACCACCCAGTCGGCGGCGGCGATCGTGTCCTCGTCGTGCTCGACCACGATCAGCGTGTTGCCCATGTCGCGCAGCCGGATCAGCGTCTCCAGCAGGCGCTGGTTGTCCCGCTGGTGCAGGCCGATGGACGGCTCGTCCAGCACGTACAGAACGCCGACCAGGCCGGAGCCGATCTGCGTGGCCAGCCGGATCCGCTGCGCCTCGCCGCCCGCCAGCGTGCCGGCGGCGCGGTCGAGCGTGAGGTAGTCGAGGCCGACGTCGAGCAGGAAGCCCAGCCGGGCGTTGATCTCCTTGACCACCCGCTCGGCGATGTGCATGTCCCGCTCGGACAGCCGCAGGCCGGACAGGAACTTGGCGCAGTCGGCGATCGACATGCCCGAGACCTCGGCGATCGAGGCGTCCCCGACGGTCACGGCCAGCGAGACCGGCTTGAGGCGGCGGCCCTTGCAGGCCGGGCAGGGCACCTCGCGCATGAAGCCCTCGAACCGCTCCCTGCTGGCGTCGCTCTCCGACTCGGCGTGCCGGCGCTGGACCCAGGGGATCACGCCCTCGAACTCGGTGTAGTAGGACCGCTGCCTGCCGTACCGGTTGCTGTAGCGGATGTGGACCTGCTCGTCGTGGCCGTGCAGGATCGCCTTCTGCGCCTTCTTCGGCAGCCGCTCCCAGGGGGTGTCGAGGTCGAAGCCCAGCGCGTTGCCCAGCGCCTCGAGCAGCCGCACGAAGTAGTCGCTGGTGTGGCCGTTCGCCCACGGGCTGACCGCACCGTCGCCCAGCGTGCGCTCCGGGTCGGGCACGAGGAGGTCGGGGTCGACCTCCATGCGGGTGCCGAGGCCGGTGCACTCGGGGCAGGCGCCGAAGGGCGAGTTGAACGAGAACGACCGGGGCTCCAGCTCCTCGAACGACAGGTCGTCGTAGGGGCAGTAGAGGTGCTCGGAGTAGAAGCGCTCACGGTTGGGGTCGTCGTCGGGAAGGTCGACGAAGTCGAGCGTGATCGTGCCGCCGGACAGCTGCAGCGCGGTCTCCACCGAGTCGGTGAGCCTGCGCCGCGCGCTCTCCTTCACCGACAGCCGGTCGACGATCACCTCGATGTCGTGCTTCTCGTACTTCTTGAGGGTGGGCGGCTCCTCCAGGCGCACGATCGTGCCGTCCACGCGGGCGCGGGCGTAGCCCTTGGTCTGCAGCTCGCGGAACAGCTCGGCGTACTCGCCCTTGCGACCGCGGATGATCGGGGCGAGGACCTGGAAGCGGGTGCCCTCCTCCAGTTCGAGCACACGGTCGACGATCTGCTGCGGTGTCTGGCGGGCGATCGGGCGTTCGCACTGCGGGCAGTGCGGCTTGCCGATGCGCGCCCAGAGCAGACGCAGGTAGTCGTAGACCTCGGTGATCGTGCCGACGGTCGAACGGGGGTTGCGGCTGGTGGACTTCTGGTCGATGGAGACGGCCGGGGAAAGGCCCTCGATGAAGTCCACGTCGGGCTTGTCCATCTGACCCAGGAACTGCCGGGCGTACGCGGACAGGGACTCCACGTATCGCCGCTGTCCCTCGGCGAAGATCGTGTCGAAGGCCAGGCTGGACTTGCCGGAGCCCGAGAGCCCGGTGAAGACGATCAGAGCGTCTCGCGGGAGGTCGAGCGAGACGTCCTTCAGGTTGTGTTCGCGTGCGCCACGCACGATCAGGCGGTCAGCCACGGTGGTCCCGATAGGTCGATGAGTGAATGGAGGTGCACGGGCAGGCTATCCAGAGCCACCGACAATTTCGGGGGGCATCGTCCGGCGGCCGAAGGGGGCGGCCCCGCGTGCTTCCGTGGGACACGCTCCGTGAACCAGGGTATGAGCTTCGTCAAACCCGCGCCCGGCAACCGCGCGAAACCCCTGCTCATACAACCGCCGGGGGCGCCCTCCTCTTCCCTCGCGGTTACGGGGACGGCGGCCGGGGACTCCAGGGTCCATGATTCTCTCCATGTCCGTTATCGACGAGATCGAGCGGGAACTGGCCGAGGCGACCGAGCGCCTCCTGGCGACCGCCGCCGGCCTCACCGACGAGGATCTCCGCGCGCCGTCCCTGCTGCCCGGGTGGACGAGGGGACACGTGCTCGCGCACGTCGCCCGCAACGCCGACAGCTACGTCAACCTGCTGGCCTGGGCGCGCACGGGGGTGCGCACCCCGCAGTACGCGTCGGCGCGGGCCCGCGAGGCCGGCATCGAGGCGGGCGCCGGTCGCCCGGCCGGTGAACAGCTCGCCGACCTGCGCGACAGCGCGGAGCGGTTCGCCGCGGCGGCCGGGCGGATGCCCGCCGACGCGTGGACGGCGTCGGTCTCGGGGATGAACCCGCCCGACCATCCCGCCTGGTACGTCCCGATCCGCCGGCTCAGGGAGGTCGAGGTGCACCACGCCGATCTCGGGGCAGGCTACGGATGGGCCGACTGGCCCGAGACGTACGTGAGACGAGAGCTGCACGACACGATGCTCTGGCTCGGCGACGAGAGCCCGGTGGGCGAGGTCGTCGCCCTCGACCCGGGCACCGGTGAGGTCCTGAGGACGTGGGCCGGCCTCGGTGACGGCCCGGCCGTGGAGGGCACGCCGCGCGAGCTGCTCGCCTGGCTCTCGGGCAGGACCGACGGCACGGGCCTGCGACTCGCCTCACCGCAGGGGCGTCTCCAGCAGGCCGGGAGGCCGCCGTCCCCGCCTCCCTGGCCGAAGCCGTCCCCGGCGGGACTGCCCGCCGAGCCACCGTCGTCCTGGCCGCCCGCCGGGAACTAGAGAGGAACGACCATGACCTATACCGGAAACGTCACCAAGGGCGGACCCGCCGACGTACGCGAGGTCCCCGGGCTGACGATCTCGAAGATCGAGGTCGGCGACTTCGGCAACAACGCCTACCTGCTCCGGTGCGCCGAGACCGGCGACGGGCTGCTGATCGACGCGGCGGCCGAGCCCGAGCGGCTGCTCGACCTCATCGGCGACATGCCGATCAGCTCGATCGTGACCACCCACCGGCACCCCGACCACTGGGGGGCCCTGGAGGAAGTCGCCCGCGCCACCGGCGCGCAGACCGTCGCCCACCCCCTCGACGCCCCCGAGCTGCCGGTGGAGATCACCCGGGAGGTCGGGCACGGCGACCGGGTGACGGTCGGCGTGGTGACGCTGGACGTCATCCACCTGCGCGGCCACACCCCCGGCTCGATCGCGCTGCTCTACCAGGACCGCCACCTGTTCACCGGTGACTCCCTGTTCCCCGGGGGCGTCGGCAACACCCAGAAGGACCCGGCGCGGTTCGAGCAGCTGTTCACGGACGTGGTGGAACGGATCTTCGACCGTCTTTCCGACGAGACGTGGGTCTACCCGGGCCACGGCAGGGACACCACGCTCGGCGCCGAGCGGCCGCACCTGCCCGAGTGGAAGGCCCGCGGCTGGTGACATGACACGCCCGGACGGCCGGCGTCCCGCAGCGGACCGCCGGCCTCGTCCCGGCGCCCCCGGTTCGATCCGCCCGGGGGCCGCGTGATTCGGGGGGCTCCTGCGGGGCAGCGGCTACCGCACGAACCGTCGGAGGAGCCCCGGATGATCCCCCTCGTGACCCCCCTCGCGAGCACGGCCGCGTGGAGCGGCCACGACACCCGCCTCATCATCGCCGCCCTGGCCGGCATCGCGGCCATCGTGCTGCTGATCACGAAGCTGCGGACCCACCCGTTCCTCGCCCTGGCGCTCGGCTCGGGCGTGCTCGGCCTGGTGGCCGGCATGGCCCCCGAGAAGCTGATCGACAGCTTCTCCACCGGGCTCGGCTCGACCGTGGCCGGCGTCGGCGTGCTCATCGCCCTCGGGGCCATGCTGGGCAAGCTGCTGGCCGACTCGGGCGGTGCCGAGGAGATCGTGGACGGCATCCTGCGCCGCAGCGGCGACCGGGCCCTGCCGTGGGCGATGACGCTCATCGCGGTGC
Source organism: Microbispora sp. KK1-11 (assembly GCF_006874435.1). Classification (NCBI taxonomy): domain Bacteria; kingdom Bacillati; phylum Actinomycetota; class Actinomycetes; order Streptosporangiales; family Streptosporangiaceae; genus Microbispora; species Microbispora sp. KK1-11. The sequence continues at coordinate 315,784 of NZ_VIRJ01000004.1, forward strand.
TCATCGGACTGCCGATGTTCTTCGAGATCGGGCTGGTCCTGCTGATCCCCGTCATCCTGCTGGTGGCCCGGCGCAGTGGCCGTCCGCTGCTGCTGATCGCGGTCCCCGCCCTGGCGGGCCTGTCCGTCCTGCACGGCCTGGTGCCCCCGCATCCCGGGCCGCTGGTCGCGATCGACACGCTCAAGGCGGACCTCGGGCTCACGCTCGGGCTGGGCCTGCTGGTGGCGATCCCGACCGTGATCGTCTCCGGCCCGCTGTTCGCCAGGTTCGCCGCCCGGTGGGTGCGGCCGGCGCCGCCCGAGAGCCTCGAACGCGAGCAGACCCGGGATTCCGAGAACGCGGTGCCCGGGGACGCGGACCGCCCCAGGCCGGGGTTCGGCGTCACGGTGGCCACGATCCTGCTGCCGGTCGTGCTGATGCTGGGCCGGGCCGTCGTGGAGGTCGTCCTGCCCGAGGGCCACACCGTGCGCACCGTGTTCGAGGTCCTCGGCACTCCCCTGATCGCCCTGCTGATCGGCGTGATCGTCGCGATGTTCACGCTGGGCCGCGCCGCGGGCTTCGGCCGGGCCCGGATCTCCTCGGCGATCGCCGACTCGCTGCCGCCGATCGCCGGGATCCTGCTCATCGTGGGCGCGGGCGGAGGATTCAAGCAGACCCTGGTCGACTCGGGCGTCGGGAAGGTCATCGGCGAGGCCGCGCAGGGCGCGAACGTGCCCGTGCTCGTGCTCGGCTGGCTGATCGCCGTCGGGATCCGGCTGGCCACCGGTTCCGCCACGGTCGCCACGATCTCCGCCGCCGGGATCGCCGCGCCGCTGGCGGCCGGGCTCTCCCCCGCACACCTCGCCCTGCTCGTGCTCGCCATCGGCGCCGGGTCGCTGTTCTTCTCCCACGTGAACGACGCCGGGTTCTGGCTGGTCAAGGAGTACCTCGGGATGTCCGTCGGCGAGACGATCAGGAGCTGGTCGGTCATGGAGGCGATCATCTCGGTGGTGTCGTTCTGCTGCGTGCTCCTGCTCGGGCTGGTGGTCTGAGGACCGCGGAACGGCGTCCGTATAGTGGTCGGCGCACATCGTCCTTCCCCTGGAGCCCGGGCACCTCATGGAGATCACTGGAATCGAACTGCGCCGGATCGCGATGCCGCTCGTCGCGCCGTTCCGGACGTCGTTCGGCACCGAGACCAGCCGCGACGTCCTGCTGGTGCGGGTGGTGACGCCGCAGGCCGAGGGCTGGGGCGAGTGCGTGGCGATGTCCGAGCCGCTGTACTCCTCCGAGTACGTGGACGCGGCGGCCGACGTGCTGCGGCGCTTCCTGATCCCCGCGCTGCCCCGCGAGCCGGACCCGCAGGCCGTCGGTCCCGCCCTCGCGCCGTTCAAGGGCCACCGGATGGCCAAGGCGGCGCTGGAGGCCGCCGTGCTCGACGCGTCGCTCCGGATCACCGGCGAGTCCTTCGCCCGCTACCTCGGCGCCACCCGCGACCGCGTCCCCTGCGGCGTCTCGGTCGGGATCATGGGCTCGGTGGCCGAACTGCTCGACACGGTCGGCGCATACGTCGAGGAAGGGTACGTACGGGTCAAGCTGAAGATCGGGCCGGGGTGGGACGTGACGCCGGTCCGCGCGGTCCGCGAGCGGTTCGGGGAGGACCTGCTGCTCCAGGTGGACGCCAACGCGGCCTACACGCTCGCGGACGCCCGCCATCTGGCCCGGCTGGACGACTTCGACCTCCTGCTGATCGAGCAGCCGCTGGCCGACGACGACCTCGTGCAGCACGCCCGGCTCGCCCGGTCGATCCGCACGCCGATCTGCCTGGACGAGTCGATCGAGTCGGCCGCCCACGCGGCGGCGGCCATCAGCCTCGGCGCGTGCTCGGTGATCAACATCAAGCCGGGGCGGGTGGGCGGTTACCTGGAGGCCCGGCGCATCCACGACCTGTGCCGCGCCCACGGCGTCGCGGTGTGGTGCGGCGGAATGCTGGAGACCGGGATCGGCCGGGCGGCAAACGTCGCGCTGGCCGCGCTTCCCGGCTTCACGCTCCCCGGCGACACCTCCGCCTCCCGGCGCTACTTCCACACCGACGTGACCCCGCCGTTCGAGCTGGACGGCGGGCACCTCGACGTGCCGGACGGCCCGGGGCTGGGCGTGACCCCCGTCCCGGACGTCCTGGACGAGGTCACCACCGCGACGGAGTGGATCCGGCTGTGACGGCCCGAACCGGTCAGGCGCCGCCGAGAGCGGGGTGCGACCCGTCAGGCGTCGCCGAGGGCAGGGTACGACCCGTCAGGCGTCGCCGAGGGCAGGGTACGACCCGTCAGGCGTCGCCGAGGGCGGGGTGCGGCCGGGGCTCGCCGGTGGTGAAGACCTTCACGATGCGGTCGGCCGCGAGAGCGGGCTCCTCCGCGCTCTCCACCACGTCGCCCCAGGACCAGCGGTAGAACCAGCCGTCGGACATCGCGACGCAGTCCACGGTCTCGGTGAACAGCGCGGCGTCCGGGTCGCGGACCTTCAGCGAGGGCGGGTCGGGGCGCAGGGACGCCTCCAGCCCCCGCAGCTCAAGCTCCCGGGCCAGTTTGCCGAGGAAGTACGTCCGGGTGTGCTCACGAGGCATGGCGACCAGGGCTCCATTGGACTAGGCGTTATCTCCACGTGATTGGCCCGGGCCCAAGGTGGCGGGCCCCAGCCGACCGGGGCCCTGTCCGTGCGACGACGTCAGCCCGCGTTCTCCGAGCGTCGTTCCCTGCGCTGCTGCTGTTTGAACATGAGAACGCGAAGCGGAATCGCGGACACGATCGCGATCTGCATGGTGGCGCCCACCTTGATGAGCTGGTCGCCGCCCGTGAGACCGGCCGCCCAGATCGTCAGGCAGGCCACGTTGATCAGCATCCAGGCCAGCACGACGGCGGCCAGATTGCCCTTCGGCTTGGGGTACTCGATCCGGCTGACCATGAGCCAGGCCACGGCGAAGATGGCGGCGAGCGTGACGTAGTTCGGCTGGAAGAGCAGCACGATCGACACCACGGTCATCGCGCCCATCGGGATCGGCAGGCCCATGAAGTCGCCGCTCTTGGTCTTCACGCAGGCGAAGCGGGCCAGCCGTACGACGCCGGCGAGCAGGACGGACGCGGCCGCGCACAGCACCAGCCACAGCGGGAGCTTGCCGGAGAAGCCGGCCCAGATCATCACCATGAAGGCGGGGGCGAAGCCGAAGCTGATCACGTCGGCGAGGTTGTCCAGCTCGGCGCCCATCGCGGACGCGCGGAACTTCCTGGCCACCAGGCCGTCGAACAGGTCGCAGGTCGCGCCGATGAGCAGCAGCACCACGGCCGTGCCGAAGAAGCGCGGGTCGGGGACGAACTTGACGCCTGCCTGCAGGTTGCTGATCGCCGACCAGGCGAGCACGCAGACGGCGAGGAAGCCGCTGAGGGCGTTGCCGAGCGAGAGGGAGTCGGCGGCCGACAGGCGGAAGGCCTTGCCGACGGGCCCGCGCGGCTCCTCATCAACCTCCTCCACCGGCCAGGCGGCTTCGGCGCCGAGGTCAGATGTGGTCAAGGCGTGTCACCCCCGCGACGGTCCGGGTGCCGACGGTGACCGCCGGCCTGATGCCCTCGGGCAGGTAGACGTCCACCCGGGAGCCGAAACGGATCAGCCCGACCCGCTCGCCCTGGGCGACCTTCGCGCCCGCGAACAGGTAGGGCACGATGCGGCGCGCGACGGCGCCGGCGATCTGCACCATCTCGATGTCCCCGAGCGCGGTGTCGAAATGCCACACGACACGCTCGTTCTTGTCGCTGTCCTTGTTGAACGCGGGCACGAAGCCGCCGGGCACGTGCTCGACCGCGGTGACCGTCCCGGCCGCGGGCGCGCGGTTGACGTGCACGTTCAGCGGGCTCATGAAGATCGCGACCCGGGTGCGGCCGTCCGGCCACGGGTCGATGCTCTGCACGACGCCGTCGGCGGGCGAGATGAGCCTGCCCTGGCCGGGCGTCCGCTCGGGGTCGCGGAAGAACCACAGCATCCCGCCGGTGAGGGCGGCGAGCGGCGCCGCGGCCAGCGCCCAACGGGGCGACCTACGGGTGAGAACGGCGGTGACGGCCGCCGCCGCGGCGGTCGGAGCCAGCCACGGGGACACCCCGCGTGCGAGCCTGACTCGGCCCCGGGCACTTCCCGCGAGCCCGGATTCAGGGCCGCGGGGCAACGATTCGTTGGACACAGATGACCTTTGTACTCTTCTGGCGACTATGAAGCGGCATGCGAGCTAACGATCGATATTACCGATCCGGCAGTCAATGCGTGGCACAACGAGAACAAGCAAACAGGGTGAGTGCCCGTTTCGCTAGCCCTGCGGGGCTTCCGCCTGAGACGCCTCCGTCTGGGAGGCTTCCGCCGGAGTAGTGGTCCTCTCGTCGCGACGAGCCTTGATGAGACTGGCGACGGTGGTCACGGCCATGGTCACACCGATGACCGCCAGCGACACCCAGATGGGGATCTGAGGGGCCCAGGGGACCTCGTTCTCGTGAAGTGCTTCGAGAATCAGCTTAACCCCGATGAAACCGAGGATGAACGCCAATCCGTAGCTGATGTAGACCAGCCGCTGCAGCAGTCCGCCCAGCAGGAAGTAGAGCTGACGCAGCCCCATCAGCGCGAACGCGTTCGCGGAGAACACGATGAAGGCCGCCTTCGTGAGGCCGAAGATGGCCGGAATCGAATCGAGGGCGAACAGCAGATCCGTGGTGCCGATGGCGATCATCACGATCAGCATGGGCGTCACCATGCGCTTGCCGTCCACCCGCACGGTCACCCGGGAGCCGACGTAGTCGGGAGTGGTCGGGAAGACCCGCCGGGCCCAGCGCAGGAGGATGTTCTCGTTGAACTCCTCGTCCTCCTTGTTGTGGTCCCTGACCAGCGTGTACGCCGTGTAGATGAGGAAGGCCCCGAACGCGTACAGCAGCCAGCCGAAGCGGCTCAGCGCGGCGGCGCCGATGGCGATGAAGATCCCGCGCATGACGAGCGCGAGGACGATCCCGACCAGCAGGACCTTGTGCTGGTAGATCCGGGGCACCCCGAAGCGGGTCATGATGATGTAGAAGATGAACAGGTTGTCGACGCTGAGGCTGTATTCCGTCAGATAGCCCGCGAAGAACTCGCCACCTGTCCCGGGACCGGCCCAGACCGTTAACCCGATGCCGAACAACACGGCCAGGCAGACGTAGAAACCCACCCAGATGCCTGCCTGCCGCATGGAGAACTCGCGTGGTTCACCACGATCGACGATCAACAGGTCGATGGCGACCACGACGACGAGACCCACGATGACCAGGGCCCACAACCACAGGGGCGCATGTACCACGATTACCTCCGGCGCGCGCTGAACACACTGCCGGAGGTCTCTCCCGCCCGTACGCGCACGGCGGACCGACGGCCCCGGGTGCTGACACCGTGATGACGGGACCGCCGCGAAGGGATACTCCCCCCCAACCCGTCCAGTATATGGATCAGGCTTAGCCTCACCTAATCCTTGCCGGAACGTCGGCGCTCGTCGGCGAGAACAGGCGACGGCTCACCAGGTCGACGGTCTTGTGTCACCGGCGCGAGAGGATGGTCGCACCCTCTCGCCACCCGGGTCGCCACTACGACGCCAGGCCGTACGCCGCGAGCACCGCCCGCAGCGCCGCGTCCTCGTCGGGCAGCTCGCGGCCCCGGCGTGCGGACGCCTGCGCCAGGCGGGCGGCCAGGGCGGGATCGCCGAGCAGACGGCCGATCTCCCGGCTCAGCGCGCCGGGGTCCTGCGGCGGCACCAGCAGGGCCGCCTCGCCCACCATCGCGGGCAGGCCGCCCACCCGGGTCGCGATGATCGGCCTGCCCGCCCGCAGCGCCTCCTGGACGCTCAGCGGCTGTCCTTCCCATCTGCTGGGCACGATCACCGCCGTCGCGACCTGGAGCAGGTCGGCCGGCTCGGCCCAGCCGTACAGGACCACGGGCAGTTCCTCGGCGTCGACGCGGGCCTGAAGCTCCTCGCGCAGCGGCCCGTCGCCCGCGATCACGAAGACCGGATCCCCCTTGTACGGCCCGGCCGCCGCGTCGAGCAGCGTCTCCAGGCCCTTCTGCTGGGCCAGCCGGGCGACCGTGAGCAGGATCGGCCGCTCCTGCGCGGCCTGCGGCGCGTGCTCAGCGCCGGACAGCCGGGTGGCGATCTCGGCCCGCACGTCCTCAGCCGGGCGGGCTGGTTCGGCGAGCGGCGGCGCGGGCACCACCGCGAGGTCCACCCCCCGGGCGCCCCTGGCCCGCATGCGCTCCGCGACGTCCGGCGAGATCGCCAGAACGCGGTCCGCACGCCGGGCGACGATCCGTTCCAGCAGCCGGTAGACCGCGCCGACAGCGCCGCCCGCCGTGACCGCGTTGTGCAGGGTGACCACGAGGCGCGGCCACCCCCGCGATCCCGTGAGAGCGAGCGCGGCCAGCGCGCCGGCCCGCAGGCCGTGGGCGTGGACGACGTCCGTGCCACGGGCGACCCCGCGCAGGCGCAGGGCGGTCCGCAGGTCGTGCGCGGGGTGCGGCCGGTCGGCGATTTCGACCTCGGCGAAGCCCGCTCCGGTGCCGGTGAAGGAGAAAGCCTCCTCGGTGCTGCCGGGACCCGCGACCAGCACGCGGTGTCCCCGCGTGACGAGCCCGCCGGCGAGCATCCGTACGTGCCGGGCCACGCCCCCCACGCTCGATCCCAGGACGAGCACGACGCGACTCATGCCCTCTCCTCACCTCCGGCTTGGAGCGGCCTGCTGATCCGCTTGCTCATACCGCCTCCTCGGCCGACGGGTCCGCCGGGCTGGCGCCTCTCCCGCGTCTCACTCCGGACAGGGCGGCGGTCAGGTCTCCCCGGTCCACGAGCGCGGCGACGAGGACCCCCGCGGCCACGGCCGTCAGACCGGCCACGGCGGCCGTCAGGAGGCCGCCCCACGGGCCCTCGCCCGGCAGAGGGAGCCGCGCGGCCGCCGCGCCCGCGAGGAAGCCCGCACCCCCGCCCAGCAGGGCGGCCAGACCGGCCCGCGAGACGCCGTGGGCGGCCCGCACGCCTCGCGCCCGCACGACCGAGACCAGCAGCAGCCCGGCCCCCACCGTCATGCCGGCCGCCTGGCCGAGCGCGAGCCCGCCCAGGCCCCAGCCGTCCGGCAGCACGAGGACGAACGCCACCTGGGCCACCGCCACGACCAGCCACCCGGCGACCTGTCCCCGGGCCGCCGCCCTGCCCTGTCCGGCGGCGTACAGCACCCGGCTGAGGTGGGCCACCAGGCCATACCCGACAAGTCCTGGCGCGAACAGCGCGATCCCCCGGGCGAACTCCGCCGCGGCGACCGCGGTGTCGGCCCGGGCGAGGAAGACATGCGCGACCGGCACCGCGACCGCGGCGAGCGCGCCGGCCGCCAGGCCGCAGACCAGCACGACCGCGCGCGTCGTCCGCGCCGCCAGCGCCGCGAAGCCCTCGCCGTCGTCCTCGGCCTGCGCCCGCGCGGCGAGCGCGGGGAACGCGCTGGTCGCGATCGGCACCGCGAGCACGGCGTACGGCACCTGGTAGATAGCCCACGCGTAGTTGTAGGCGGGCAGCGCGCCCCCGCCGACGCGGTTGGCGATGGGGATCAGGATCGCGGCGGCGGCCTGCTGGGCGACCAGCGCGCTCAGCCCGGCCAGGGCGAGCCGCCGCACCTGTACGGCGACGCCCTCGGGAAAGCGGAGCGTGGGCCGCCACCGCAGGCCGAGCCGCCACGTCGGCCCGACCACGGTGACGACCAGAGCCAGCACGCCGAGCGTCGTGCCCGCCGACAGCGCGATCTCGGCCGGTCCCGGCACCGTGGCGGGGTCCTTGTGGCCGCCGCTGAGCGGCCCGAAGGCCAGGTAGGCGACGATGACCACCACGCTCGACACCAGCGGCGCCAGCGCCGGCCCCGAGAACCGGCGATGGGCCTGCAGCACGCCGTAGAGCACCACGGCCATGCCGTACAACGGGATCTGCGGCGCGAACACGACCAGCATGCGCGCGGCCACGGCGGCGACCTGGCCGACGTCGCATCCCTTCACCTCGGAGCCGACGAGCAGCCGCGCCACCGGAGCCGCGACCAGCGCGGTCAGTGCCGCGAGCGGCACCAGCAGCACGACCACCCAGGTCAGCAGCGCGGAGGCGATCCGGCCGACCTCCGCACGCGCCCCGCCGTCGGCTCTGGCGGCGGCGCCGGCGAGCACCGGGACGACCATCCCGGCGAGCGCGCCGCCCACCACGACCTCGAAGACGATGTTCGGCACGTTGTTGGCGGTGTAGTAGGCGGTCGCCAGGCAGTTCGTGCCGACCGTGCGCGCGAACGCCAGTTGCTTGGCGAAGCCGGTCACCCGCGCCAGGACCGTGATGACCCCGATGAGGACCGCCGCCCCCGCGATCCCCGCCCCGAGCCGTCTAACCATGCCGCTCAACCATGCCGCTCAACCATGGCCGTCTATCCATGCCGGTGCCGTACGCCTCCGCGGACGGCCCTGGTCGTCCAGGTCACCCGCGCGACCCCGACGTGCCAGGGGCGGTCTGCGGAGCGCGGCGGCCGAGCATGTCCAGGCGGTTGAGCACCCGGTTGCCGGCGATGACCTTGGTGAAGCTGACCTTCTCCGAGGCGGCGGTGAGAGCGGCGACGACACCGAGCGCGGCGATCCGGCCGGGCCTGCCCAGCCGGGCCGTGGCCGCCAGGCCGAGCAGCGCGCCGAGCGCGTTCGCCCCGGCGTCGCCGAGCATCGCCTGCTCGCCCAGGTCCTCGGGCAGCAGCGCCGCCGCGGCGCCCAGCGGGACGGCGGCCAGCGCGGCGGCCCGGCGGGAGCGCGGGCCGTACGGCGCGGCGATCGAGGCGGCCAGCAGGGGAACCCCTGCCAGCAGCCCCACCTTGATCGCGCGGCCGGGCCGCAGGTCGAACAGGTTGGCCAGGTTGGCGCTGCCGGCGATCAGCGCGCCGTCGACGAGCGTGTCGAAGGACCGCGCCACCGCGCCCCCGTCCCGGGCGTCACAGGGGGCGAGCGCCGCCGCGGCGAGCCCGGTCGCGCCGATGCCGAGGATCTTGACCGCTCCGCTGGTCACCTCACCGCGCGCGAGCGCGGCCAGGTGGCCCTTGAATCCCTTGGACGAGGTCGTGCCGAACAGGTCGTCGTACGCGCCGAGGACGCCGCTGCCCGCGCCGGCGAGCACGGCGGCCGCGCGGGCCCGTACGGGGAGCCCGGGGGCGAGGGCGGAGGCGGCGACGGCGCCGGCGGCGAACGCGGGGCCCTCCAGCAGCGTGACCGGCTCACCCCGGTGGTTGACCCGGGTCCAGTACTCGTCGGCGGTCTTCTCGTCGCCGATCGGCGGGCGGCGCCGGAACGCGGCGAAGGCGGCGCGCGCGGCGGCCGCGCCGAGCGCGGCGCCGACGGCGGCCCCGAGCGCCGCGGCGGCGCGGGTGCCGGCCTGGGGACGTCTGGCCACGGCTGTTGCCCTTCTCTGTGTATTCGTCAGGCGTGGTGTGCCGACCGGCGGCTCAGCCCCGGCTCGCCGCCGGGGTGGGGGTCTGGCTGGGCGCGGTCACCGTGGGCTCGAACGCCGTCGCGCCGCTGCCGATGCCGTACGAGCCGGAACGGCCGGCCAGTTGCTCCCGCAGAGCGTAGACCACCACGACACGGCCCGCGGCGAAATCGACCGTGTCGACGGTCGAGACCGCCGAGGCCACGCCGCCGGTGTCGTGCAGCGCCGCGATGGCGCCGCCGTTGGCGGAGGCGGTGACGGTGCCCGCCAGGACGGTGCCGAGAGCGCCGCCGTCGAGGCCGGCCGCGACCGAGACGAGCGCGTTCGTCTGCCGGTCGGCGTCCTCCCCCTCGTACGGCTGGGCCGGTGCGAGCACGATGGCCATCGTCGCGCGCTGCTCGGGGTCGCCGTTCAGGGTCAGGAAGTCACCCGCTTGGAACGCCTCCAGCACGCCGGTGGCCGCGGGGTTGGTCCGGCCCGCCTGCGCGCGGTCGTTGGTCACGATCGCGCCGGCGAGCATCGCCGCGGCCTTGTCGTACGGCGTGGCCCCGTCGGGGAAGGTGGTGCCGGCCGGGGCGAGGTTGGTGGCGAGCCCGTCCACCACGCTCGCCTGCTCGACGTCGAGGAACTTCTCGGTCAGGCTGACCCTGCCCGTGTAGGCGGCGCCCGCGCTCGTGATGAGCTTCTCGACCGGGTCGCGCAGGGCGGCCGACGCACCGGGAGCCTCGACGAGCACGACGCGCTCGCCCGCGAGCTGGCCGCGCACGAGCTCGGGCAGGTGGGTCGTGACCAGCGAGTCGCCGCCCTCCTCACGCGTCTGCAGCTCCGAGATCTGCGTCAGGTACTTCTCGTTGGCCTGCCGCAGCGACGCGGTCATCTCCTCGGCCGACTTGAAGAACGTGGGCTCGAGCACGGTGCTGCCCAGCACGATGCCGACCGTGAGCGCGAGGAAGATCGCCACGATCGAGACGAGGTGATAACGGAAATCGATCACGAGAAGAGTCCGACCAGCCAGAAGATGAAGCCGTTCCAGGCCACGCGCAGGCCGTTCAGCCACACCTGGCCGATCGGCGATACCGAGAGGACCACACCGATCGTGACCAGCGTGGTGGCCACGAGCAGCAACAGAGACGACGTGGAGATCCGGCTGCGGTAGAGCCTGCTCACGCCCTTGGCGTCCACGAGCTTGCTGCCCACACGCAGGCGGGTGAGGAAGGTGCTCGCCGCGCCCGACCTGCCCTTGTCCAGGAACTCGTCGAGCGTCCAATGGGTGCCGACCGCGACGATCAGCGTCGCGCCCTTGTCGTCCGCCAGGAGCATCGCGATGTCCTCGCTCGTCCCGGTCGCGGGGAACACGACCGCCTCCTGGCCCAGCTTGTGCACCCGCTCGAGGCCCGGCGCCCGCCCGTCGCGGTAGGCGTGGACGACCAGTTCCGCGCCGCAGCACAGCGCCTTCTCCGAGACGGAGTCGAAGTCGCCCACGATGATGTCGGGCACGTACCCGGCCTCCAGGAGCGCGTCCGCCCCGCCGTCCACGCCGATCAGCACCGGGCGGTACTCCCGGATGTACGGCCGGAGCGTGGCGATGTCCTCCTTGTAGTGGTAACCCCGCACCACGATGAGAGCGTGGCGGTTCTCCAGGGAGATGCGGATGTCGGGCACGCCGACCCCGTCGATCAGGAGGTCGCGCTCGCGCCGGACGTACTCCATCGTGTTGGCGGCGAAGGCCTCGATCTGGACGGCGAGGCCCGCGCGGGCCTCGGTCATCGCCGCTTCGACGCTCTCGGCGGTCTGCGGCTGCCCCTTGCCGACCAGCTCCTCGCCGAGGTAGACCATGCCGTCGTGGACGCGGATCACGTCGCCGTCGGCGATCCGCTCGAACAGTTCCGGCGACGCGTTGTCGATCAGGGGGACGCCCGCGTCGATCAGGATCTGCGGCCCGAGGTTGGGGTAACGGCCGCTGATGCTCGCGGCGGCGTTGACCACGGCCGCCACGCCGCACGCGACGAGAGCCTCCCCGCTGACCCGGTCGATGTCGACGTGATCGATAATCGCGATTTCCCCGGGCTTGAGGCGCTTGGTCAGCCTCTTCGTCCGCCTGTCGATTCTCGCCACTGCCGTCACCCCGGGAAGGCCGTCGGCCTTCCTGCGGCGGAGGCCCGGAACATTCAAGCTCGGGACCTTCATCATGACCATCCTGCCAGAGGCGGCGACCGCCACGCTTCCACACCCCACGGCTCGTCTGAATTGTCACTGCAAGTCAGGGATGTTGCCGAGGTGCGCCGACCGGGGGCAGCCGAGTCAACGCACACCTTCCGCGACGCTGTCCGCCCCCGTTCCTCCGCCCCCTCATGCCGGGGTTTGACTGCTTCCCGGCGCGCCCTGCTCCAAACACGTCACCCCCGCGCGCCCCGCCGAGTGTACGCGCGTCCGCAGGCCCGCACGGCACTACCGGGCGGCGCGGGGCGGCCCTCAGCCGGCGGCCTGGAGTCCCTCCGCCCGGAGGCCCTCAGCCCGGCGGGGCCGGAGGCGCTCAGCCCGGCAGGCCGGGAGTCCCGCAGCCCGGCGACCCGAAGGCTTTCAGCCCGCGGCTCGGCGGCCCGAGCGCTTGGCCGCTCCCGAGGACGCCTTCTCCCAGGCGGCCTTGTCGGCGGCGGCGATGGACAGCAGCTCGGCGGCGTGCGCCCGGCCGAGCTCGGAGTCCTCCAGCCCGGCGAGCATCCGCGACAGCTCCCGCTCGCGGCCCTCCTGGTCGAGCGTCACGACGCCGCTGCGGACGACCCTGCCGTCGCTCGCCTTCTCGACCACGAGGTGCTGGTCGGCGAAGGCCGCCACCTGCGGCAGGTGGGTGACCACGATGACCTGCGCCGTCCTGGCGAGCTTGGCCAGCCGCCTGCCGATCTCCACGGCCGCCTTGCCGCCCACACCCGCGTCGACCTCGTCGAACACGAACGTCGGAACGGGGTCGGCCCCGGCGAAGACCACCTCGATGGCGAGCATCACCCGGCTCAGCTCGCCGCCGGAGGCGCCCTTGGTCAGCGGCAGCGGCGGCGCGCCGGGATGGGACGCCAGCCGGAGCTCGACCTCGTCCACGCCGTGCGGGCCGAACCCGTCGGTGGCGGTGATCGCCACGCTCACCCGCGCGTGCGGCATGGCGAGCGCGGTCAGCTCCTCGGTCACCGCCCGGCCGAACCGGTCGGCGGCGACGGTGCGGATGGCCGTCAGCTCACCGGCCAGCTCGCCAAGCCGCTCGGTGAGCTCGCCGTGCTCCCGCGTCAGCTCCTCGATGCGCTCGTCGTCGCCTTCGAGCTCCGTCAGCCTCTCGGCGGCCCGCTGCGCCCATGTGAGCACGGCCGTGACGTCCTCGCCGTACTTGCGCATGAGCCCGTTCAGCGCCGCCCTGCGCTCCTGCACCGCGGCGAGCCGCGCGGGGTCGGCCTCGACCGACTCGGCGTACGCGGCCAGCTCGGTCGCCACGTCGGAGACCAGGTAACCCGCTTCGGCCAGGCGGTCGGCGAGCCCGGCGAGCGCGGGATCGAAGTCGCGCACGGACTCCACGGCCGCCTTCGCGTGACCGAGCAGCGACACGGCGTCCTGCACGTCCTGCGCGCTCGACATCGGATCCCCGAGCAGCGCGGCGTGCGCGGTCGTGGCGGCGGTGCGCAGCGCGTCGGCGTGGGAGAGCCGCTCGGCCTCCTCCTTCAGCTCGGCGTCCTCCCCGGGCCTGGGCTCGACCTTCTCGATCTCCTCGAGGCCGAACCGCAGCACGTCGGCCTCCTGCGCCCGCTCCCTGGCCTTGACGGTCAGCTCGTGGAGCAGCTCCCCCACCTGCTTGTGCCGCTTGTATGCCTGCTCGTAGGCCCGCAGGGGTTTGACCAGCTCGTCGCCGGCGTAACGGTCGAGCGCCGCGCGCTGCCTGCCGGGCTGCAGCAGCCGCTGCTGGTCCATCTGCCCGTGCACGGCCACGAGGTCGTCGGCGATGTACGTCAACGTGCCCACCGGCACGGCTCGGCCGCCCAGCCAGGCGCGGGAGCGGCCCTCCGCGGAGACCGACCGGGAGATGATCAGCTGCCCGTCCTCGACCTCGCCACCGACGTCGGCGACCTGCTGAGCCACGCGGCCCCCGGGCTCGATCACGAGCGTGCCCTCGATCAGCGCCTTGTCGGCGCCCGGCCGGACCCTCGCCGGGTCGGCCCGCCCCCCGAACAGCAGGCCGAGGCCGGTGACGACCATCGTCTTGCCGGCCCCCGTCTCACCCGTCACGACGGTGAAACCCGGCGACAGCTCCAGTACGGCCTCGTCGATCACGCCGAGCCCCTGGATGCGGACCTCCTCGACCCGTGGCCGCACTGGTCCCTCCCGTTTTGCCGACCGAACTCGCCAGAGATCCTACGCGTAACTCGTCAAGATTTTCGAGGACAGCGTGTCCGGACCGCGACCCGAACGAGAATCTGTGGACACAAAAGCCCTGCTCATCCGGCATATCACCACCAACCGCCACAACCCGCTGTGGATCGCGGCGCCTCACCCGGTCAGCCGGAGCGTACGCGGCCTCGCCAGCCCTGCACCGGCAGGCCGAACTTCGCGACCAGGCGGTCGGTGAAGGGCGCCCCGGTGGTCTCCACACCGAGCAGCCGGGCCAGCCGTACGGGCACCTCGCCCCTGCGGACCTCCACGCGGGCGCCGGGCGGGATGTCGAAGCGGCGGCGGCCGTCGCACCACAGCACACCGGCGCTGGTGTCGGGGAGGATCTCCAGCGCGAGCGTGGACTTCGGCGACACCACCATCGGCCGGGCGAACAGGGCATGGGCGCTGTTGGGCACCAGGAGCAGCGCCTCCACCTCGGGCCAGACGACGGGACCGCCGGCCGAGAAGGCGTACGCCGTCGATCCGGTGGGGGTCGCGCAGATCACGCCGTCGCATCCCCAGCGCGACAGCGGGCGGCCGTCGACCTCCGCGACGACCTCCAGCATGCGGTCCTTCTTCTCGACCGACGCCTCGTTGAGCGCCCAGGTCCGCGCGAGAACCGACCCGTTCAGGCGCACGACGACCTCGACCGTCATGCGCTCCTCGACCTCGTAGCGGCCCTCGACCACGAGGTCCACCACGGACGCCAGGTCCTCCACCTCCGCCTCGGCGAGGAAGCCCACATGCCCCAGGTTCACGCCGAGCAGCGGCACCGCGGCCGTGCGGGCCAGTTCCGCGGCGCGCAGCAGCGTGCCGTCACCGCCCAGGACGATGATCAGCTCGGCTTCCTCCAGCGCCGCCCCGTTCTCCGGGACCACCTCGACGTGGGCGCAGCCGAGCTCCTCCGCCTCCTCGTCGAGCACCCGGACGTTGATGCCCGCCCCGATCAGCCGTTCCATGACCAGGCGGGCGCTGCGCACGGCCGCCTCACGGCCGGTGTGCGCCGTCACCAGGACCGTCCTCTTGGCGTCCGCCCGGTCGCCCGCCGCGCCGCCCGTGCTCATCGCGCTCATCGTCTCCACGCCTCGCCGCCCGCGCTCACCGGGGTCCCTCCGCGACCGCCGTGTCGACGGCCGCGTCCACGTCGGGCACGGGGTCGTGTCCCGGCCCCTTCCCGAGCCACAAAACGTATTCCACGTTCCCCGACGGCCCCGGCAACGGGCTCGCCGTCACGCCCTTCACGGTCAGGCCCAGCGAGCCCGCCGCCGCCGCGACGTCCCGCACCGCCTGCGCCCGCAGGGCCGGGTCGCGTACGACGCCTCCCGCGCCCACGCGCTCCTTGCCGACCTCGAACTGCGGTTTGACCAGCATCGCGAACTCCGCCACCTCGGCCGCGCAGCGCGCCAGGGCCGGGAGGACGAGCCGGAGGGAGATGAAGGACAGGTCCCCGACGATCAGCGTCGGCGGCTCGCCCACCATCTCCGGGGTCAGGTCGCGGACGTTGACCCGCTCCATCACCGTGACCCGCTCGTCCGTACGCAGCGACCAGGCGAGCTGGCCGTACCCCACGTCGACCGCGAGCACGTGGGCGGCGCCGTGCCTGAGCAGCACGTCGGTGAAGCCGCCGGTCGAGGCTCCCGCGTCGAGGCACCGGCGTCCCTCGACGTTGAGCCCTTCGAACGCGCGCAGCGCGCCGAGCAGCTTGTGGGCGCCCCTGGACACGTAGTCGGGGCCTTCGGCCGTCTCGGCGACCACGATGGGGGCGGCCGTGTCCACCTGCGTGGCCGCCTTGCCCGCCACCTGGCCTCCGACACTGACCCGGCCCGCCTCGATGAGCTGGACCGCCTGCTCTCTGGACCGGGCGAGCCCGCGGCGGACGAGCTCGCTGTCCAGCCGGACACGCTTCATCGGGCCCGCCCCGCCGCGCCGTCCCGTGCCGTCCGGACCTGCGCCCGGCTCGCGGCGTCCGCGGCCGCTCCCGTGGCGCTCACCGACCGCTCTCCCGGCCGCCGTGCGCCTCGGGCTGCCGTCCGCCGGCGTCCTCCACGGACGCGAGCACCGCTTCGAGGCCGGTGAGGACCTGTTCGAAGACGCCCACGTGCTCGGACACCGGCGCGTGAGCCAGCCGTCCGAGGGGCGACAACGCGGCCTGCACGCCGTCGGCGCCCGAGGCGAGGTGCTCCCCGGCCGCGATCCCGCTGTCCGTCATGGTCCCTTCCCGCTCCGATCAGCTGCCCCGTCACGCTTGCCTGTGACGCTTCCCCGTGCGCGGCCGCACGCTCGATCCGGGGCTTCGGCCCGGCTCTCGCCGGATCGGGTCCCGGACGTCGCCGGACGGCACGCGGCCATGCCGCGGGTCTCCGTACGAGCCCCTGCGGCTGGTCGCCTCGACGCTATCGGACCCCACCGACGATCGTGCGCCGTCCGGCCGTTCCACTGGGGACCGCGGGCCCTCCCCCGATGATCTCGCCTCAGGTGCCTGAGGGAGGCCATGCTCATCTCGTGGTCCCTTTGGTTGCGAAATCTACGGCTCGCGGACCGCCGGGCGCGTGCCGTGACCTTTCCATGACCCGACGCGGATTTCGCGCAGGCCGCTCGTGGAAAGCTACTGTCGGTAGGTAGAGGGGAATCACATCGTCGACCGGTGATCCGTGCGCGGTTTCAAGGAGACACGGTCCGCGAGAAGACACGGTCCGCGAGGAGAAAGGCAGGCGCATGGCGACCGTCGAGGAATGCCGGGCGGCGCTGGACAAACTCGTCGAGCACTTCGACGAGATAAGCGAGGAGGACCGTGCCAAGCACGTGGTCGAACGCCGGCTGGCCTGCCGGATCTCCGACCTCGGCGTGACCTTCTACGGTCGCATCCACCGGGGCGGGCTCGACCCCTTCAAGGAGGTGCCCCCGGGGGACGGCCGGCCCGCCGAGGTCAAGCTGACGCTCAAGAGCGAGGACCTGGTCTCGATGGTCAACGGCGAGCTCGACATGGGCCGCGCGCTGCTGGGCGGCCGGGTCAAGATCGACGCGAGCCTCGGAGATCTGCTGCGCCTTCGCAAACTCCTCTGACCGCTGGCCGGAACCGCGACGCACCCCGCGCCGAGACCCTGGCCCGAACCGCGGCGCACCCCGCGCCGAGACCCTGGCCCGAACCGTGATGCACCCCGCGCCCAGATTCCGGCCCGAACCGTGACGCACCCCGCGCCGAGACCCCGCCGTGCAGAAGGCGGGGCCTGGACCGCGAAACGCGATCGCCGGGCGACGCTGCCACCACGTCGGTCAGCGGCCGAGCGCCGCCAGGGCGGCCTTCACCGCGTCCTCGTCCGCTTGGCCGTCCCCCGCCGCGTCCCAGGTGGCGGCGCACGCCGCGCGCAGCCCCTCGACGGGGTCGCCCTCCCCGGAGAGCACGAGCTCCCCGTCCTGCCACGCGGCCGTCCACCCGCCGCAGGTCCAGCCCTCCGAGCCACACCGTACGGGGACCACGGGGACGTGCAGGCCGGACAGGTCGGCGGCGATGTGGGTGGGACGGTGATGGGGAGCGGCGGTGAGCACGTCCAAAGGAGTGGCGACGCCGGTCAGCACGAGCAGGCTGTCGACACCGGCCCTGGTCGCGCCCTCGATGTCGGTGTCGAGCCGGTCGCCGACGATCAGCGGCCTCTCGGCGCGGGTGCGGATCATCGACTCGCGGTGCAGCGGCGGCTCAGGCTTGCCCGCGACCACGGGCTCGACGCCGGTCGCGGTGGCGATCACGCGGCTCATCGACCCGTTCCCCGGCTGCTCGCCCCGGCCCGTCGGCATGGTCGTGTCGCCGTTGGCCGCGACGAACCACGCCCCCTGGCGTACGGCGAGCGCCCCTTCGCACAGCAGCCCGTAGGACAGGTTGTCGGCGATGCCCTGCACCACGGCGGCGGGCGCGTCCAGGGCCGTGGTCACGGGGCGCAGGCCGTGCTCGCGCAGGGCCATCCGCAGTCCCATGCCTCCTACCACCAGGACGGCGGAGCCCCCAGGCACGTGCTCGGCGACCAGCCGGGCCGCCGCCTGCGCGGACGTCACCACGTCCTGCGGGGCGGCCGGAATGCCCAGATGGCTGAGGTGCTGGGCGATCGCCCCCGGCGTGCGGGACGCGTTGTTCGTCACGAACGCGAGCCGCACGCCCTGGTCCCGGGCCTTCACCAGCGCCTCGGGGGCGCCGGGGACCGCGTGTTTGCCGAGGTAGACGACACCGTCGAGATCGAGCAGCAGCGTGTCGTAGGCGTCCACGAGCACGCCGGTGGTTTCTGGCATGTCGGAAGTATGGCCTACGGTCACGCCCGCCTCGCCCGCAGCGTGGCCCTGACCTGCTTCAGCGCGGACACGTAGTGCCGCAGGTCGGGGCGCATCGCCACCGCCACCGCGAGCGGCTCCTGCGCCCCCTCGATGTCTCCGCTGCGCCACAGTGACAAGCCGAGACCGAAGTAGGCGTAGTCCTCGGCGGGGTTGGCGTCGACGATCCAGCGGAAACTCCCCGCGGCCTCGTCGTAGCGCTTCGAGTTGAACTGGGCCCGCGCGAGGGCCTCGCGGATACTGCGCGAGTCGGGCTCGGCCCGTACGGCGTGCTCCAGGATCGCCGCCGCCGCGGCCGGGCTCCCCTCTTCGAGCAGTTTCATGCCACGCTTGAACCACTCATAGACGCCGCCGGAAGGCGTACCGCCCGGATCATTGGAAGAAGCAGAGGCCTCGTTTCGTCCTTCGATCATGGGGTAAGCCCTCCTGCACTCCGATTTCACAAGCAACCGGGCACCGCAGCGTCGGGGAGTCCGGGCACTTATGGCAACATGCCCGGTATGGAGAGTTCTGAACGGGCGGGACTGGTGCTACGTCCGTTCCACGGCGTCCGTTACGCGGTGGACGATCTGGCCGCAGTCACCTCCCCGCCGTACGATCTCATCTTTCCTGACGAACTGCGGGAACTGCTCAGTCGTCATCCGAACAACGTAGTGCGCCTGATCCTTCCCGGGATCAGCCACTACGGCGAGGCGAGCGCCACGTTGAGCGAGTGGCTCGCCGACGGAGTGCTGACGGTCGACTCCCTGCCCGGCCTGTACGTGTACGAGCAGAGCGGCGTCGGCTTCCTGCAGCGGGGCCTCATCGGAGGCGTCGGGATCGGGTCGACCGCGATCCTTCCGCATGAGAACGTCCTGCCGGAGCCCGTCGCCGACCGGCTCGCCCTGATGCGGGCGACACAGGCCAACTTCGAGCCGATCTTCCTGTTGTACGAAGGCGGGGGCACCGCCTCCCGGCTCGTCGACGACGTGGCGACACAGCGTTTCCCCCTTATGGACGTCCGCACCCGTGAGGGCGTGCACCACCGGCTCTGGGCGGTGACCGACCCCCACGAGATCGAAGCCGTCGCGGAGGACCTGCGTGATCGACAGGCGCTGATCGCCGACGGTCACCACCGTTACGCCACTTACGAGGCGCTGCAGAAGGACCACGTGGGTCCCGGCCCCTGGGACTACGGCCTGGCGTACCTGGTCGACTCCACGGCCTACCCGCCCGACCTCAGGGCCATCCACCGTGTCATCCCGGGGCTGCCCCTGCAGGAGGCCGCCGCCCGGGCCAAGGGCGCCTGGCAGGTCCACGAGTTCCCCCTGGTCGAGGACGCCCTCGCGGGTCTCGCCACGGCGACCGGCCCCGCCTTCGTGCTCGCCGGCGAGGGACCCGCCCATCTGCTGACGGATCCGGACCCGCTGCAGGTCGAGCACGCCATGCCGTCGGGGCAGTCCCCACGGTGGCGGATGCTCGACACCTCGGTCCTCACGACGTTCCTCCTGCCCAAGGTGTGGGGGATCACCGACAGCGACCAGTCGGTGATGGTCGTGCACCACGACCCGCTCGCCGCCGTGGAGAGGGCGCGCCGGCTCGGCGGGACGGCGGTGCTGCTGAATCCGCTGTCCACGGAGGACGTCCTCACGGTCGCGGCACAGGGTGAGCGGGTGCCTCGCAAGTCGACCTCGTTCGGCCCCAAGCCCCGGACGGGCCTGGTCATGCGGACCTTCGCCGCTGACTGACCACCTCGTCGCCGGGCTCCGCCGAGACGGTGTCGTCCCGGTGGGAGCACGCCTCACCACCGGAGCACGCCTCACCACCGGAGGACGCCTCGCCGGTCGCACATGCATCGGCGACCTCGGCAGCACCGGCCTGACCGGTCTCGGCGGCGGTGTCGTCATCGGCGTGGGGCGTTCTCCTGCGTGGCCTGCCGCGGGGCGCGGCCGGTTCGACGCGGCGTGCCGTACGGACCTCGATCTCGTAGCGGCTGCCGCCACGCCACCAGCGGCGGCGCAGCGCGCCTTCCACCTCGACCAGATCATCGAGTCGCCAGCCGCTCAGCATGTCGCGCACGCCGTCGTCGAGCGTCGCGCACTCGATCGCGTCCGACCGCTGATGGCCCGAGCGGCTCCCCGGCCTGCGGACCGCGAGACGCCACTGCGTCAGCAGGGCTCCGCTCGGCAGTTCCCGGTGTGCCGGCTCCATGGACAGCCGCCCGGCCAGCACCACCTCGTTGCGGTGCATGTGATCTCCTCTCTGCCGTGGAGATCACTATCTGTGACCAGGTTGGGCCGGCGCGGCCCTGAATGCCATTCTGTGAATACCGGTTCTAGTTTCAGGAGTGGGCTGTGGACAACGTGACTCCACTCGGCGGCGACGTCTACGAGATCGACACGCGGATGGCGGGCTATTCCGGCATCACCGCGGGCTATCTGATCCTCGGCGACCGCCCTTGCCTCGTCGAGACGGGCACCTCGACCTCGGCTCCCGTGGTCAGGGACGCCCTGTCCTCCCTCGGGGTGGGACCGGACGACCTCGCGACCGTCGTGGTCACCCACATCCACCTGGATCACGCCGGCGGCGTAGGAGACATCGCGGACTACTATCCCTCCGCGGAGATCGTCGTCCATGAGAAGGGCGCCCGTCATCTCGCCGATCCCTCCCGGCTCATGGCGAGTGCCAAGATGGTCTGGGGCGACAAGCTCGACGTACTGTTCGGCACTCTGGCGCCGACCGACGCCGCCCGCATCAGGGCCCTCGGCGACACCGGCACGGTCGATCTGGGCAACGGCCGCACGCTGGCGAGCCACTACTCCCCCGGCCACGCCAAGCACCATGTCGGCCTGCTGGACTCGCTCACCGGCGACCTGTACGTGGGCGACGCCGCCGGTGTGTATCTGCCCGAGACCGGAGACCTGCGGCCCGCCACGCCGCCGCCGGACTTCGACCTCGACGTCGCCCTCGGCTCGATCGCGCTGTTCACGGCCCTGAGACCACAGCGGCTGCTGTTCAGCCACTACGGACCGGTGGAGGACGTGCCCTCGACCCTCGAACGGTCGGCAGAGGAGCTCCGGATCTGGGTGGACCTCACCAGACGGGCCAGGGACGAGGGACTCGACCTCGATCACGCCGTCGCCATGGTGCGCGACCGGACGCGGGAGCGGTACGCCGCGCTACGCGCCGACGAGACCACCGCCGAGCAGTTCGAGCTGCTGAGCGGCGCGCCGTCGAACGTCGCGGGGATCATGCACTGGCTGGATCGCACCCCGGGCTGACTCACGGCCCTCCCAGGAAGACCGGGTCCCTGAGGCGCGGCTTCTCCCGGGAAAGTGAACGGGCGCCGCCGAGGCGGCGCCCGTTCGGAACGTCAGGGCTGGCGCTTCGCCCGATCCTCGGTGTCCTCGGCGTCCTCGGGGCCGTCGAGCACGTCGCCGAAGTTCGGCTCGATGAACGCGGGGCCGTAGGACGGCGCGCTCTTGGCGGAAGGCTGCTCGGCCCCCTCATCGGCGGCGCGCGTCTCCTCGCCACCCGATGCCGGCGTTGCCCCAGGCGCTACCGGTGCGGACACCTCGCCGCCCGATGCCGGCGTCGCCACAGGCGCCACTGGTGCGGACACCTCGCCGGCCGAGGACGTCGCGGCCGCATCGTCGCCCGCGGAGTCGCCGTCCTCCGGGTCCTCGGTCAGATCGTCCTCGTCGGAGAGGTCGTCCTCCCGGGGGCCGCCGGGGAGGTCCGCTTCGTCCTCCTCAGCCTCCTCGTCCTTGACCGCCTCTCGAACGCCCTCGTCGCCGGTGTCCTCTTCATCGTCGGCAAGGTCGTCGTCCAGGAGGTCACCGGACTCGGCGCCGGACTCGTCGTAGTCCTCCTCCAGGTCCTCGATGAGTCCGCCGGTCAGTTCGGCGTAGCGTTCGGCCGCATCGGTCTCGCCGTCCTCGTCGAACGCCATGGCACGAGCGAACCAGTCGGTCGCCGCTTCCTCGTGCCCCGCGTCGGCCAGGGCGTCCGCGTACGCGAATGCGAGGCGTGCCGACCACGGCTTCGGCTGAGGGTCACGCAACTCGGGAACCCGCTGCAGCGTGATCACGGCCGCGTCGTGCTGACCGAGGTCGCGACGGGCCCCGGACTCCACGATGGCCAGCTCGATCTTGCCCGCGCGGTCCAGCCGTTCGGCCTCACGCGACCGGACGAGGTCGAGCGCGCGTTCGGGCCGCCCGAGCCCACGCTCACAGTCCGCCATGATCGGCAGGTACTCGTCCGAGCCGCTGATCCGTCGGGCGGCCCGGAGGTCGCCCAGCGCCTCGGCGTACTGACCCGCGTGATAGGCGGCGATCCCGGTGGCCTCGCGGACCACGCCGATCCTGCCCGCGAAGCGGCGGGCCACCTTGGCGTGCTCGTAGGCCTTCTCCGGATCCTCCGCACTCAGCGCACGGGTGGCCGCCACGAGGTGGCTGGCCACGAGGTCCGCCAGGTCGTTCGGCAACGAGCGAAGCTCCGCACGCGCCTCCCTGTCCAGTTCGTCCGGCGTGATGTCCGGGTCGAGCGGAGGAATCTCCTCCCGCGTTCTCGGCCTGGTCGGCTCGTCCGGCCTGCCGTAACGGCTACGGCTGCCGCCCCGCTCGTCGCGGCTGAAGGGACGCGCCGCGCCGCGGTCGCCGCTGAACGGCCTGGACTCGTCACGGTCCCTGCCGCCGAACGGCCGGGCACCGCGATCGTCGCCGAACTGGCGCCGTGGCCGGTCACCGGAGCCCGACTCACGCCCGCGGAACGTCCGCGCTCCCTCCTCAAGGTCGCGGCCCGGACGTCTGTCGTCGCGATCCCGGAAGGACCCGCCGGGCCTGTCTCCCGACGTACGGCTCGGCCTGTCGCGGAACGAGTCCCGGTCACGGTACCGGGGGGCGCCACCCGCGTCCTGCCGGTCCCCGTAGGGGCGCCTGGGCCTGTCCCCGCCGCCCCTGTCGTCGCGGTCGCCGAACGAACGCCGCGGCCGCTCCTCGCCGCCGAAGCCTCGATCGGTGCCCCGATCGCCACCTCGATCGCCGTACGGACGCCGGGGACGGTCCTGGCGCTCGTATCCGCTTCCGCCCCTGTCGTCGCGGCCGTAACCGCGCTCCTGGTCCGTGCGTCGCGGCGGGCGGCTGCCAGACGCGTCACGATCGCCGCGCTCGTACCGAGGCGTGAAAGAGCGTCCTTCCCGGCCCTCACGGCCGTCGCGCTCGCGGGAGCCGTAGCGCCCGCCGAAACCGCCGCCCTGGCGCTGCGGGCGGTCTCCGTACCCGCCGCCCTCCCGCCGATCCGTGCGGCGCTCACCGTACGGCCGGCTGCCCCGGTCGTCGGAGCGGAACGGGCGTCCGCCTCGTTCCTCGCGATCCCGGAAGCCCTGACCGCCTCGGGAGCCGTCGCGGTCTCCGTAGGAGCGGCGCGGCCGATCGTTGCGGAAGGAGTCCCGGTCCTGATAGACGCGCTCCCCGCGTCCTTCGGAGCCTCCGGCTTCCCTGCGTCCTTCGAATCCGCCGGCCCCGCGCGGCCGGTCGCCTCCGCGCTCGAAGCTCCGCCCTCCGTCGCGGTCGCGGTACCCGCCGCGATTGTCGGTGCGGCCACCTGTGCGATCCCCACTACCGAAGGGACGGCGACCGCGGTCATCCCGGTCGCGATAACCATCACGCCTGTCGCGATTCCCATAGGAACCGGTCGCCCTGTCGCCACGATCACGCGAACCGAAGCGTCCCCCGGACGATCCGCCCTGGTCGCGGTCGCCGCGCCTGTCGGACTGGAACGGGCGCTCGCCACGGTCGCCGCGCCTGTCGGACTGGAACGGACGCTCGCCACGCTCGCCGCGGTCGCTCCGGAAGCCTTCCCGCCGCTGTCCATAGCGACCGCCGAAGCCGCCGCCTCCTCCGTTACCGCGGAATCCTCCGGCGCGCTCAGCCCGGTCTCTGCTCTCTTCGCGGTTGTCTTCGCCACGGCCCGCGCCGTCGCGCCCGTCTTCTCTGTTCACTTCTGTCCTCTGTTGCTTGCTCACCGCGTCCGGTTCGCCGGCCGCAGGGCTCTGTCTTCCCGCTGTTCTGACTATTGGGGATCTGCCCCATACCCGATGAGTTCCAGGGAAGACATGTTGTTTGCGCCGCAGGTCCGCTGAGATCGCGGCCGCCGCAGCCTTCGCTTCTCGTCCGATGCGACGAAGGCCACCCGTGGGGGTGGCCCGGCACTGCCAGCCTAGCGCGCCATCACCACCGCCCGGGCCTCGACAGGAGCTTTCGCTCCCCGTCGACGCGGGTTTCGGCCTGGTGAAGAAATGGCCTCATAAACGCGGAAGGGCCACCCCAAACCGGGGTGGCCCTCCCAAAAGATTGTCCGGCGGCGTCCTACTCTCCCACACCGTCCCCGGTGCAGTACCATCGGCGCTGGCAGGCTTAACTTCCGGGTTCGGAATGTAACCGGGTGTTTCCCTACCGCTATAACCGCCGTAACCCCACGAAACACACAACCACACGGTTGCTGTCTCTGAGATCACATAGTGAACGCGAGCACATCATGGTCAAGTCCTCGGCCTATTAGTACCGGTCAGCTCCACACATTACTGCGCTTCCACTTCCGGCCTATCAACCCCATCATCTC